>JARLGP010000073.1 GCA_031292735.1 Holophaga sp. | reverse complement strand
CCGACTTCAAGGAATTCGACCTGAACGCCAGCTACCAGGAAGAGAAGGACCAGATCACCGGCCGCTTCCGCAAGCGGGTCATCGACCCCACCGACGACAAGCTCCACCCCCACATCAACGTCAAGGGAGACAACCACAAGGTTCTCCAGCGCTACAACATCCCCACCGGCGCCTACGTGGAAGTGGAAGACGGCCAGGAAGTCATGCCCGGCGACGTCCTCGCCAAGACCCCCCGCCAGCAGGCCAAGACCTCCGACATCACCGGCGGTCTGCCCCGCGTCACCGAACTCTTCGAAGGCCGCAAGCCCAAGGACCCCGCCATCATCAGCAAGGTCACCGGCCTTGTGAAGTACGGCAACCGCGTCCGCGGCAACCAGAAGGTCATCGTCGAGAACGAAGCCGGAGACCGTGAGGAGTACCTCATCCCCCGCGGCAAGCACATCCAGGTCCAGGACGGCGACGAAATCCAGGCGGGCGAAAAGCTCACCGAAGGCGCCGTCTCCCCCCACGACATCCTGGAAATCCAGGGCGACAAGGCCCTCCAGGCCTTCCTCCTGAATGAAGTCCAGGAAGTCTACCGGGCCCAGGGCGTGACCATCAACGACAAGCACATCGAGACCATCATCCGCCAGATGATGCGCTGGGTGCAGATCACCGACGTGGGCGACACCCCGCTCATCGTCGATGAGAAGGTGGACAAGCACCGGTTCAAGGAGATCAACGAGCAGGCCCTCAAGGATGACGGCGCCCCCGCCAACTGCGAGCCCCAGCTCCTGGGCATCACCAAGGCCGCCCTCACCAGCGAGTCCTTCATCTCCGCCGCCAGCTTCCAGGAAACCACCCGCGTCCTCACCGAGGCCGCCCTGGAAGGCCGTGTGGACTACCTCCGTGGCCTCAAGGAAAACGTCATCCTCGGCCGCCTCATCCCCGCCGGCACCGGCATGGCCCTCTACCGCAACCTCGAAACCGAAGAAGGCCAGTACCCCGAAGTGTCCGACACGGACAACCTCGGTCTGGACGACTTCGACGACGAGTACAGCCGCATGGCCCAGCATGTTGAAGAATTGCAGGGCATGAGCGAAGTTGAGGGCGAAGACCTTTAAGGGTATTGCATAAAAGGGAGGCAAGGGAACTATAATGGTGCCTTTGCCTCCCTTTCCTTGTAGGATATACTATTGAAACGCGACGCTCAGGAACCATTTCCCAGAAGCATTTGGACTTCCTTGACTCCGCGGGGGAGTTATTCTGAATGAAAAATCGGTTTTCATTTTTGCTTTCAGCACTTAAATATTCTCTTGTTGCAGCGATTGTCACGGCTGTGGCTTCCTTGTTTCTCCCAAACTATTATCGCTCTGACGCCCGGATTCTGCCTCTAGAAGCAAAGGGGCTTGCTGGTGGACTCGGAGGCCTGGCTTCTGCCGCTGCTACGCTAGGATTGAGCGTGCCCGGCGCCGATGGCAACGATGCAAATTTTGTTGATGTTCTTCAATCTCGGTGGATGGCAGAGCGCATCCTGGGAACAGAATTCACATTCAAGAAACGCACTTGGCTGTTCGGCGCAGAACGGGAAATAACAACGACACTGTATGATAGTTTGCATGAGAAGAATATTGATAGGGCATTAAAGGAATTTGGGAAGGTTCTCGTTATTAATAAAGATTTAAAGTCAAAAGTAATAACGATTAGCGCGGAAACTAAAAATCCGGCACTCTCTAAGGCAATCGTTCAGGAGACGACCAATCTCCTTGAACTGTTTGTCAGGGAAAAGGGGAGAACCCGGGGTGGAGCCAAGGCGGCCTTTGCGGCTGCGCGTCTAGTGGAGGCGCGGCAGGAGATGGGGCAGGCGGAGGATGAATTACGCCGATTTATGGAGCAAAATCGCAATGCTGCCGTGAGTACGGACCCCCAGGTGCGCTTGAAGGGTCTCCGTCTGGAGGCAGAACTCAAACTTCGTCAACAATTAGTTCTCACCCTGGCGATGAACCGTGAGCAGGCGCTGCTGGAAGAAAAAAATGATGTGCCAATAATTAACATTCTTGACATGGCGAACCTGCCTGTTGAGAAGAGCAGGCCAAGTCGATCCATCCTGGTTCTTGGGGTGGCCTTCGCGGTATACATTGGGTTGGCCGGTTGGGCCAATCGCGATCTGCTGCGTTCAGTGCTTCAGGCAGATTGATAATTTCTGTCGCGGTAGGTGCCGCGTCGCGCGCCCTGGGAGTTGATTCCATATGTTTAAAGACAAGGTACTTCTTATTACCGGTGGTACAGGATCCTTCGGGAACGCGGTCCTGGACAGGTTCATTGATTCCACAATTGGTGAAATCAGGATCTTCAGCCGCGACGAGAAGAAGCAGGATGACATGAGGCACAAGTATCATAGTGAAAAGGTCAAATTCCATATAGGGGATGTCAGAAATTATGACAGTGTCCATGCGGCCATGAGGGGCGTAGACTTTGTCTTTAGCGCCGCAGCGCTGAAACAAGTGCCATCTTGCGAGTTTTATCCAGTTGAAGCTGTACGAACGAACGTGCTGGGCACCGAGAATACGCTCCGGGCAGCCGTGGAGCATGGCGTTAAGCGCGTTGTTGTCCTCAGCACCGACAAGGCTGTATACCCAATCAATGCGATGGGCATGAGTAAAGCGTTAATGGAAAAGGTGACCATTGCCATGGGGCGAAATGTGGATCCGGAGGTTTCGACCATGTGCAACACCCGTTACGGGAATGTGATGGCTAGCCGCGGGTCCGTGATCCCGCTTTTCGCCAAGCAGATTCTTTCCGGTGTGCCCATTACGATAACGGATCCGGAAATGACACGGTTCATGATGTCGCTGCCGGAGGCCGTGGACTTAGTTCTTTATGCGTTCAAGCATGGGAGCCAAGGGGACACTTATGTTCAGAAAGCTCCGGCCGCGACCATCTTGGTGCTGGCGGAGGCCATGAAAAGGATCCTGAATGCGACCAATGAGATTCAAATCCTGGGAACTCGTCATGGCGAAAAGAAACACGAGTGCCTTGTGAATCGGGAGGAAATGGCTCGCGCCGAGGACCTGGATCAATATTTTAGGATTTCTGCGGATAGCCGGGATTTAAACTACAATAAATTCTTTGAACATGGCGAACCTTCCATTTCACTCGGTTCGGATTACACTTCGGAAAATACTGAACGCCTGGATGTTGACGGGATGTGCGAGTTGTTACTTAAACTTAAATATATTCAAGATTTAAGTGCGACCGGTCATGGCCAAGAAGTTGGTTGATAACATTGATCTATTTTGGGGATTAATATGAAAGTATTGGTGCTTGGGGCGTCTGGGATGTTGGGGTCTATGGTGTTGGACTTCCTCATCCGGGACAACGACCTGAACGTTGCGACGACCCTGCGCAACCAGACTGAAGGTGCCGTTCCCCGTGGGATTTCCTGCTTCCAGCTGGATGCTGAGCGGGCAGGGACCCAGGAGGTGACGGACTTGTTGTCGGGCTTCGATTGGGCTATTAATGCCATTGGGGTTATCAAGACTCATATTCATGACGACCAAACAGACGAGGTCCAGCGGGCGATCCGCGTCAATAGTCTGTTTCCACACCTGCTTGCCAAGGCCTCGATCTCCACGGGGTGCCGTGTGCTTCAGATTGCTACGGATTGTGTCTACGCCGGGTGCCAAGGTGCCTATGTGGAGAAGGACCCTCATGACGCTCTTGACGTCTATGGCAAGACCAAAAGTCTTGGTGAAGTGATGAGCCCTGGTTTCCACAACTTGCGATGTTCCATTGTGGGCCCAGAACAGAAGGACCGCTGTTCCCTTCTGGAATGGTTTTTGGGTCAACCCAAGAAAGGTGCGGTAACCGGTTACTTGAACCATTTCTGGAATGGTGTCACGACCTTGCATTTTGCAAAAATTTGCAGTGGCATTATTAAACAGGGCCTGCCACTTCCTGGACTAACCCATTTGATGCCGTCGGATACGCTCTCTAAAGGGGAGTTGCTCCGGTCTTTCGCCATGGCTTTTGGAAGGGAGGACTTGGCCATAAACCTATGTATGGTGGATCATCCGGTTGATAGGTCACTTTCCACCCTCGACCCTGCCTTGAATCGCAGAATTTGGCAGTCTGCTGGGTATCACGAACCTCCGAGCCTCGATGCCATGATTCGGGAACTAGCCTCATATATTCACACGCAAAAGGGGATCCTGCAATGAAGGTCATCACCATTCTTGGAACGCGACCCGAGATCATTCGACTGAGCCGCCTGATTGTCATGCTAGACCATTACACTGACCATACTTTAGTCCACACCGGCCAGAATTTCGATCCTCGCCTGAACGAGCTTTTCTTTTCTGAACTGGAGTTGAGGCTTCCCGATTACCACCTGGGGGCCAAGGGGGACTTCGGCACACAGGTGGGGACGATCCTATCCGCTTGTGAAAAATTATTCCTGAAGATCCAACCCGACCGCGTCCTTATCCTGGGGGACACCAATAGTGGCCTCAGTGCCGTTGTCGCAAAGCGATTGGGCATTCCGGTTTACCACATGGAGGCCGGGAACCGTTGTTATGACGACCGGGTTCCGGAGGAAGTGAATAGACGGATCATAGACCATTCCAGTGATATCCTGATGCCCTATACCGAGGGTAGTCGGCAAAATCTCATCAGAGAGGGCATCCCCGGTAACCGGATCTACGTGACGGGCAACCCCATCCTTGAAGTGATCCAGCATTTTCAGCCTGCGACGCTACGGTCGACGATCCTGGACACCCTGGCCCTCACGGCCAAGGGTTACTTTCTGATTACCATGCACCGTGCCGAAAATGTCGACAAGGAAGATCGTTTGCGCGGGTTCTTGACCGCCTTTGACCGGATCCAACGCGCCTTCAAATTGCCGGTCATCGTCAGCACCCACCCCAGAACCCGTCTACGGATGGAAGCCCTGGCCCTGGATTCCGGCAACCCAGCCGTGCGGTTCCTCGAACCCTTTGGGTTCTTTGATTTCCTCGCCCTGGAAAAGCAGGCGTTTTGTGTGCTCAGCGACAGCGGCACGGTCCAGGAGGAATCCGCTATCCTAGGTGTCCCCAACGTGACCATCCGGGACGTTACTGAGCGCCCTGAGACAATCGAATGCGGCAGTGGGATTCTCGGTGGGGCGGAACCGGAGCACCTGGAATACCTGGTTCGTCTGGCTACGGATCGTCCATGCAGTTGGACGGCTCCGGTGGAATACCTTAAGCCAAACGTGAGCGAAACGGTTCTTAGGATCCTGACCGGTCACCTCCAGAGGGGCGTCCATTGAGCTTTTGGCGCATAGCCCCCCTTCACCGGGATAAGGAAGACTGTAGGGCGCAATGGAACTAAGTTTCGGGAGTTTTCGCACGCACATGCAAGGCTTTATAGCGGCTGGCAAGCCCGTTCGAAATGTGGTCTGGAACCTCCTTGGAGGGGGGTGGATCGGTGTTTGCATCATCCTGGCCACGCCCAGGTATCTTGCTCTCCTTGGCATGGAGGGTTACAGCCTGGTCGGCCTGTGGTTGATGATGCAGGTCATGATGGGGATCCTAGACCTGGGTATGGGAGCTACCCTGGTCCGGGAATTCGCGGATGGTTCCGGGGGGCAGGGAAGAGATGTCTTTCGCCGGGATTTGCTGAGAACACTAGAAACGGTCTATTGGACGGTAGGTGCCTTCGTCGCGGTGTGTCTGGCTCTTGCCTCCCATGGGGTGGCTGTTCACTGGCTCAAGGCAAACACAATGTCTCATTATCAAATCACCACGGTCATCATGCTTATGGCTCTGACCCTTGGGCTCCAATTCCCTTGCACCCTCTATTCCAATGGTCTGGGAGGGCTACAGGACCACCGGTTGATGAACCTCCTCCAGATGATTGGGAATGCCCTCCGGTACGGAGGCGGGGTGGCAATCCTTTCCTGGCGGCCAGACCCCGTGGTCTTCTTCTGTCTCCAGGCCGTGGTAGCAGGGTTCCAGACTCTTCTGACCCGCCAGATCCTGCGTGCGAAGATCTCGGGAGGTCCCGCCTCTTGTCCCACTTTTAAGATTGTGCATCTGCAACGCCTCTGGCGCTTTTCCGCGGGAATGGCGCTGACCGCCCTCAGCGGTCTGATGGTGGGCAATGTGGATCGGATCGCACTGAGCAAGTTGGTATCCACTGTCGAGTTGGGCAAATATGCCGTTGCTTTCACCGCCACCGGCCTTGTCCAGATGGGCATCCAGCCCTTCTATCGGGCTTATTTTCCCAGGTTCGCGGAATTGATCTCCCAAGGTGATCCACGTCGGCTGCGGGAAGAGTATTTCCGGGGCTGCAGGTTAATGGCCACGGTCATTATTCCTCTGGGGATTGTCGGGTGGGTCTTTGCGTTCCAAATATTCAAGGCCTGGCTCGGGAAAACGGATCCCACGATCATTTGGGCATTCCGGTGGCTGCTCTTGGGTATTACTTGTGCCGGCTTGATGTGGCTACCTGCCGCCTTTCAGCAGGCACATGGCTGGACACGGCTGCATGTGGCAATGATGACCGGGGCCCTTTTAGTTGGTACTCCGCTCATGCTCTGGACTATAAGGGTATTCGGCAGTCCGGGCGCGGCGTTGGTCTGGGTTCTTCACGGAGTCTCAGACCTGACCCTCGGCCTCTGGCTGATGCATCGGCGTCTGCTGCTACGCGACTACCTTCCCTGGTTCCTACACGTCATTCTGCCCCCACTGGTCCTGTCGGTGCTCGTGGTAGGTATTTCCTGGTGGGCGATGCCGACCGGGTTGGGGCGATGGGCCTGTCTGGGGTGGTTCTGTGCGACGGGCCTGACCATTGTGGTCGCGACACTGAGTTTGAACCTGGGTCGGTACTATGATTTTCACCAATAACGGCCTAGCCTTCGAGCGGTTTTCGGGTTGCCGTTAAGGGAACCTGGCAATGACCTAGACCAGGAGATATGATGACAAAGGACAAGGACCCTCTATTTTCAGTGGTGATTCCGGCAAAAAATCGGGCTGATTACCTTTGGCACACCTTACGCACTTGTATGATTCAAGAATATGATCGTCTGGAAGTCATTGTTAGTGATGATGGCAGTACGGATCATACCAGGGAGGTGGTGGAGAAGGCAGCCCGGATGGACCCACGTATCCGGTATGTTTCCCCAGGAAACGGCGTCGGAATGCGTGACAATTTCGAGTTTGCCCTCAATCAGATTAAGCCAGGGTTCGCCCTTGCCCTAGGCGCTGACGATGGGCTTTTGCCCTATGGTATTTCGGGGATGGCCAGTCATTTGCATGAATCCGGGGCTGAATTGCTCGCCTGGACTGCCCCTATCTTTTCTTATGCGGGCGCCCGATGCAAGGACAGCCAGATTATTCTGTATAAGGGAGGGCGGGACAAGATCATCCAGTCCGACCACTTTCTACGGCGACAGAGCGAACACCTCCATTATCTTAGCGATAACGAATCACCCATGTTTTATGTTAAGGGCGTGACCTCTACCCGCTTGATTGATTCGGTTCGCAAGCGGTCGCCTGAGGGACGCTTCTATGCCTGTCCTACACCTGACGGCTATTCCGGGCTCGTCCTGGCCGGTGAGGTATTTAGTTATGCCTATTCCCGCAAACCCTACGCCCTTTTCGGGGTTTCACCAGCCTCCCAAGGTATGGCCTATCTGGGCAACAACAAGGAAGACAAGGAAAGGTCTGAGGACTTCTATCGCACCGTAACCCAGAAGAACATGCATCCCCAACTCGCCTCGCAACCCTATTCACCCTTGATCACCCTCATGACTGCGGATTACATCCTCACGATCCAGGACCTGCCAGGGTGGCCTGGCCGGTTTGGACCCCTTGATTTCAAAAAAGTGCTGGAAAAGGGGTTGCTCGAATTGGCTCATGGTCTATATGGTGGCGACCGGTTGGCTCGTGAATTGGCAATTCTGAACGCTATCGCCAATCATCACGGCCTTGGCCCCTTTTTCAGGGATCTTGTCAAGATCTCCAAGCGGTTCTCAGCGAAGGCTACCTTTGAAGGAAGCGGGATCGGTCCGAAGGTTGTCATGCTCGATGGCAAGACGCACAATATCAAAAATGTTTTCGATGCTGCATATTTTGCTTTTTACTCGTTCCAAATCTCAGCCAATTTGACAATCCGTTCGGTGGCCAAAATGCTGGATGCTTCCTTGAGATACCGGATCCGATCTAGCCAGAAGGGCGAGAACTTCCCGCCCGAATCCGAATGGCTTCAACCGCTCTCCTAAGTGTGCTTGGTCGGACTAGCAGGCTGTTTCAGTTCTCGCATTCGATGTAGATCGAACGGAGGAGGTAGGTGCTCAGCCAGCGTTTCGTGGCCCTCCATTTTGAAGGAGCGGTGAAGATGGCTCTGAAGGTGAAGTCCGGCTGGTCCTCCAGGATCGAGACCCGGTTGGCCAACTTAACTGTTCCGAAGACATCAGAGGCCATCCTCAGGAACTTCGCTTCGCTGAAATGATGCGGGTGATTCTTGTCGATGAGGAAGAGGAGGGGGCCAAGGAGCGTGAAAGGAGTGCGCACCACATGAACGGAAAAGAAGGTTCTTCCACCCACCTTGGTGATGCGTTTGCACTCCTCCAACACTTGGCGGGGGCTTTCAACGTGGTCGACCACGTTCACGGAAAAAACGAAATCGCAGGCTGAATCTTTAAGTGGGATTGCTTCCCCCTTGGAGGTGATGAGTTCAATACCGTCACCGATAGGCAGGGTCTTGAACTTAATATAGGTATCCATTAAAGGGTCGATCCCGTACACTTTCTCTGGACGAGCGTCCTTGCCTCTGAAGAAAACATCGATTCCGCGGACTAGACCATACGGTCCGCAGCCCACATCCCCGATACTTATCCCTGCAAAATCAGGTAATTCTAAATTGAATCGATTCAAGGTCTTTGTACAAAAAGCAAGGGCCTTTTCATCGGTAATGGGCCGGTAACTTTCAATATCCTGAGCATTATTGACATAAATCTGTTGCCAGAACTCTACCTCTCGCTCTTGGGCTTGTTTCCATGAAGTTGCCATTTCGTTTCCTCGTGGGGTGGTTGAAAAGCTATTTCCTACTGAATGTTAGGCCTTTGCCGCTCGCCAAGTCGGATTTGAATGCATTATTTCATCACCGCGCCAGTTTGCAAACTTTTAACCTGACGAGGGTTCTGTTTTACGTCGGTTGAACCGGATTGCCTTCCGAATCAGATAGGCCACCAACAGAGACGGAACCAGGATTCGTACAAGGGGCGTCAACTGATAGAAAACTGAATACTTGAGCGTCATGACGCAGGTTGCGTAAAGGTATGCGTAGATCGCCATAGCCCACCAGTGGTCCTTCCGTTTAAGGAACCACCGCACCAGCCATGCAAAGATCGCTCCGTTGATTAGGCTGCGGATGGCCAAGTCGATCTCGCCACCCCAGATAGCGCTTTCTGCGATGGGACCGAGGGTCTGAGGTGGGACGATAGCATCGGGGAAGTAGTATCTTGCATACCAGTATTGGGGATTCCATTGGGTATGGTCGATGAATGGGATCAGGGAGAGGAAGTCATTGAATAACAGTTGCCAGTTCCGAGGAGGCAGGCTCCCCTGTGCCCTCTCTGCATATAAATGGAAGCTCGTGAAATACACAGCGCCGAATTCACTGGCGGGGCGAAGGCCTTCCTGGGCTACTGAACTCTGGGCCATCGAAAAATTGAACCCGACCAGTCTGAATATCTCAACAGCTGTGAACAGGGCTAGGATCCCTAGGAATGCCACCATGCCCATCTTCAGAGTGACTGGCTTGACGTGGTAATGGTACAGGCAGATGGCGGCAAGCAGGATCGTCAGCGATTCAATACGTTGCCCCATTGTGTAAGATGTCTCATAGACCACCAAACCTGCAACTACAGCTAAAATAAGGAGCCTATGTGTTTTCCAGTAGGGAAATGAAAGTGCAAGAAGGATGAAATATCCTCCGGTTTTTAGGGTAAGGCAAATGTAAATAAAACGCATGGAAAACCATCCCAAGTGTTCGAATCGGGTATAGTGATCCCAATAAACGACTACTGGAGCGGATAAGTAATATACCCAAAACATGCAACACAAGATTATGCTGGCCAGCATGACGATAAGCGCTGAATCGGAGCGCTCCTTAACCGCCTCGGTTCGTTTTGGGGGACCAGACTTTCCCCTTACAAGGAGGTACCCGATCGAAACTCCTGCAATGAAAAGAACGTGTCGCCAAAGATGGGCACCCAGGGCGGCGGGGGACGGGAGCAAGAGGGAAAGGGTATCCCAAAGCCAACCGGAGGCCATATCAAGATCGGCCAAAAGGAAGGTAATTGCCGGGAAGATGGTATAGGCCACAGCCAGCGTTAGGTAGATAAAGCCCACCTCTCCGAACAGGTTGAGGCCAACCCGTGACTTGAGAATGCTTACAAAAGCGGTGAACACCAAGATGGTGGCAATGACAGGTAGGATGATTAGGGCCTTGTTGGCGGGCAGCATCGTGCCGGCGAGTAGGCTTGACACGGCTGCCGCACTGCCTGTTGCCGCCAGTGCCGGGAAAGGGGCCCTCCTCCACCGAAGGGGGATTCGGAACCCGTTATGGTTTACCGCAACTGTCATTCAAAAAGATTCCAGTGATTGCTAAGTGGAGGTTAAGGCTTCCCTGTCGGTCCGAAGGTGCCCCGGTACCCACACAATGCTAGCGTTTTCTGACAGGTGTTTTCCCAGGAATATCGTAAGACGTTTTTGTATCCCCGCTCGCGAAGTTCCGTTACTTTGGTTGGCTCCGCCAACAGTTCCTCTAGGGTCTTGGCCATGTTTGAAATGGATCGGGGGTCGAAATAGGCCACGCTGTCGCCACCGATTTCCGGAAGAGAGGCCACGTTCGAGCAGAGCACAGGAATGCCACGAATTTGGGCCTCCAGCACCGGCAGGCCAAAGCCTTCGTAGAGGGTGGGGAACACGAACACGTCAGCTCCACGATAGGCAGCATCCAGATCGTTGGCAGACAGGAAACCCGTGATGGTGATCCTACCCCCCCGTACCAGGGCCAAAGCATCGGGCAGGTCATCTAGTGGCTCAGTGAGGCGGCCCGCGATAACCAAGCCATGGGGAATACGGGCACTGGCTTGGGTAAAAGCTTGGACAAAGGCGCGAATATTCTTATGGGGGCTGCCCCCACCCAGCACGAGGAGGTAGGGTCTGGCAGCTCCCGACGTGACCGCCTCGGGCTTTATGCTGAATGTAACCGATGGTGCGCCCAGGTGAACAACTGTAATCTTCTCACCAGTGACGGGGAGGCATTCAATGAGTTCCTCTTTGGAGAAGTTGGAAATCGTAGTTATGTGCGTGCAGGTCCGGGCGCAAAGGCGGGCCACACGGGCATAGACCCATCGTTTGAGGGGGCTCATGCTCCAGCTCAATCGGATGAAATTGGCATCCAAGATGGAAAGTAGATGCCTTTGGAAATGCAGGATGGGACCCACATAACCAAGAGAATGTAGAACGTCCAGATGGTAACGAAGGGCAAGAAAGGGAAGCACAAATTGTTCGTAAAAATAGCGTTTGATGCGGTTTGTAGCCCTCACGTTGCATACGACCCTGGTAAACCTCGAGTTGGACGGCAGCGGGAAATGTGAGGCCTCCAAGTTGACAAAAACTACAAAGTCCACTTCTGGTGCATTTTTTTCATATCCGTTAATGAGCTCTGTCGCATACGTTTCCGAGCCACCAACCTGGCCTGGCAGCATGTAAAGCAGATTTAAACCGATTTTCATGCTTACCCCGGTCCAGTCATCGGTAGCCGCTCCGTTGCACCTCGGAGTGCCCCGCAGCGACCAGAAATTTTTCCCGCATGGCCAGTTTCATGTCCGAGTCGACCATCATGGCAATCAGTTCTCTGATGTCCGTTCGAGGTTCCCACCCCAGGATCCTCCTGGACTTGGATGAGTCGCCTTGGAGGTGATCCACTTCAGCAGGCCTGAAATAGCGGGGCTCGATGACCACAAAATCATTCCAGTCCAGATCCAGACGCTGGAAGGCCAGGTCCAGGAAGTCGCGAATGCTGAGGCTCTCCCCCGTGGCAACCACGTAGTCTCCTGGTGCCTCCTGTTGTAGCATCAACCACATGGCCTCGACATAATCGCCGGCAAAGCCCCAGTCGCGCTTGGCATCAAGGTTGCCAAGGTGGAGTTTCTCTTGGAGGCCAAGCTTGATCCGTGTTGCGGCCCGTGTGATCTTCCTGGTCACAAAGGTCTCACCCCGGCGAGGGCTTTCATGGTTAAAAAGGATCCCGTTGGTGGCGAAGAGGCCATAGCTGTCCCGGTGGTTAATCACCTGGTAAT
This sequence comes from Holophaga sp., assembly GCA_031292735.1. The sequence goes on along the minus strand of JARLGP010000073.1, from coordinate 33,818 downwards.
GGGCATAGACTTTTGCGCAGGCGTAAGGGCTTCGGGGCTGGAAGGGAGTCCCCTCGTACTGAGGGGGCTTGGCGGCACCAAACATTTCGGAACTTCCGGCCTGATAGAACCGGATCTCCTTGGCCCCGTGCTTGAGGTAGCTCCGAATTGCTTCCAGGAGTCGGATGACCCCCACGCCCACAACGTCCACCGTGTATTCAGGCTGGTCGAAACTAACGCGCACATGACTTTGGGCGCCGAGGTTGTAGACTTCGTCCGGCTGGACTTCGTCGAGGACGTTGCGAAGAGCACCAGCGTCGGAAAGGTCGCCGTAGTGAAGGAAAAAATTGGGATTAGGGGTCTCGCCAACATGCAGGTGATCGATACGATCCGTATTGAAAAGGCTTGACCTGCGAACGATTCCGTGGACCTCATATCCTTTGGACAGCAGAAATTCGGCTAAATAGCTGCCATCCTGCCCTGTTACTCCAGTAATTAAAGCCGTCTTACTCATTACAACTCCAGATTGCATCAGAGGGAGGATTCCCGTTGGTTAAAATGAAAAAGGAAACATGGGAATCAGCCATTACCGCAGGTCCCTGCAATGATACCACTGACAATGTCATCCAGCGTTCGCCGAGGTTTCCAGCCTGTGTCCGCCATGAGCCTAGCCGGATTACCGACGATCATTTCCTTGGCGGGGTTCCTGAAGCTTACAGCCGTTGGCATTCCCTTGGCTCTTAAGATGCCCTTAACCAGGCTGGAGACGCACGTGGGGATGCCAGAGCATAGGTTCCAGATCCTTCCGCTGGGCGCGTCAGTGGTCAGCAAGTGCATGAAGGCGTCGATGGCGTCCCTGCGGTCCAGGAAATCCCGAACATCATCCCGGCCTTTCATTTCAATCGGCAGCGCCCCCGCCTGGATGCGCTCCATTAGATCTGGAATGAGCAGGCTCTTGGTCATCCCGGGCCCAATCAGGTTGAAGGGGCGGACGATATAGACCTTGAGGTCATTCCGGCGGCCAAGGACCCAGGTTTCGCCCAGCAGTTTGGAAATGCTGTAAGGCTGAAGGCCAGCCAGGGGCGAGTTTTCGTCAAGGTGCTTTTCTGAAGGTGCGTAAACGAGGCCGGTGGAGGCAAAGACCGCCCGGCAGCCTTGGGCCGTGGCAGCGAGGTGATCGAATACCCTCGCAGTGAGGACCAGATTGTCCAGGATTCGCTGTTGGTTCCAGTCCAGGCCGGGTACCGTGTGGGCGGCCAGATGAAACGCGGCATCCCAAGGCTGTTTCCCGGGATGCGGAAGGTCAGCGGTGGAAAGCAGGTCGATGCTTCGTGAGACCAGACCTGTGCGCGGAGGGGGGGCGATCCGGCTCCAAGCCTCGACTTCATGCCCGGCTTCAAGAAGCCGATCTACAAGCGCCCTGCCGATGAACCCAGATGCCCCAACTACGAGAACTTTCATGGCCTTGAACTCCGCGGGGTACGGCCCCGGCCCGATGATCAGTGTTGCCTTACATTGCCTTGAGGATTTCCGAATAGCGATCGGCGGCCTTGGTTAATGAGAGGGTTTGCCTAACCAGCTCAAGTCCTCTTTCGCCTAGCTCTTTGCATAGGTTGGGTGAGGCTTCGAATTCAAGCAAGGTCTGCACCAGGGCCTTGACGTCTCCTGAGGCAATAACCCTACCGAATTGAGCTTCCTTTACAAGAAGGGCGATTTCCGCCTTGGGGTCCATGATGGCGAGGACCGGAAGGCCCGCAGCCATCAAACCTAATGTCTTGGAGGGAACGGAAAGGCCCTCTTGTCCCGGAAGAAGGGTTGCGAGCCCAGCGTTGGCGCACCGGAGCAGGCTTCCCAGTTCCTCCTTGGGTACATAGGTGTCGACGATGCAGTTGGGCAGGGCATGGCGGTCAATATAGGCGATCACATCCTGCTTCTTGGCGCCTTCCCCGACGAAGGCGAAACGGATCCGTGGATGAGACCTAAGTGCCAAGGCGGCCTCCAGGATCGTATCTACGTCGTGGAAGCGGCCCATGTTCCCTGAATACAGAATGATGAATTTGCCCTGGAGTCCGTGTTTAGCGAAAACATCAGGGTAGACCAGTTCGGTATTGGCAATTGCTTGGTCGTCGGACCAGATATGGACCATCTCCATTTTGGGCCTCAGATCCAACCCGCCCCTCTGCCCCTTTCCGAGGATGACCTCCTTCATGCACCGGCCAATGACTATTATTTTCGAGGCCAGGCTGAAGGATCTCTCGTTGAGCCAGTCCCACAGGCGAGCTGGGAGGCTGGTCTTGGAGAACAGCTGGAGGTGGATCGCGGTGTCGGGATAAACATCGAATACGAGTAGGGCGAACTTGAGCTTGGGCCGGAAGCATTTTGCGACGACACATGCGAAGGGCAGGAAGGGCGGGTTGGTGAGAACCAGGATTTTCCGGTTGCCGGATCTGAACAGCAGGTAAAGCAGGGTAGAGAGCGTAAAAGTGGCCTGGTTGATGATCCGGCCCAGGATGTTCAATTTTGGGAAACGGGTCGCCCAGACCCGGCGGATCGTGATGTCGTGGTGGCGTAGCAGTGACGGGACGGGTTCTTTTGCCTTTTGTACCGTTGGCGATGCGCATACGACTTCAATGTCCCAAGCTCGGTCCGAAAGTTCACAGCAGAGCTCGGTCAGTGTCTGTCCGGTGGAGACCATTTCCGGGTAGAACAGCTGGCATAGCACCAACAGTTTGGATTTAGGAATTACCTCTGTCGGCATTACCAATCCTTAAAGCGTGAAACGAATCAGGCCTGGAACAAGTTCCAGGCCTGAACCAGATTGCTAGAACCTAATTTTTCGCCCGGACCTGCTGGTCGATCCAGGAGAATGTCCTTTTCATGCCTTCCATGAGGGGACTGCTAGGTTGCCACCCGAGCTTCTCGGCGATCATGCGGTTGTCGGAATTCCGCCCACGAACGCCGAGGGGGCCTGGGATGTGGCGGATTGACAGCTTTTTCCCGGCGATGGTCATTGCCATTTCCGCCAGACCATTGATGGTGATCATCTCGTCACTGCCGATGTTAACGGGGCCCATGAAGTCCGAGGCAACGAGCCGACGTATGCCTTCCAGGCATTCGTCAATGTAGAGGAAGGAGCGGGTCTGCTTGCCGTCGCCCCAGATCTCGATTTCGCCGCCGTTCGGAGCGACCGCGACCTTTCGACACATAGCAGCGGGGGCCTTTTCTCTGCCCCCATCCCAGGTGCCGAGGGGGCCGAAGATGTTGTGAAAGCGGGCCACTCGGACCTCCATACCGTAATTCCGGTGGAAGGATCCGTAAAGGCGCTCGCTAAAGAGCTTTTCCCAGCCGTACTCGCTGTCTGGAGCCGCAGGATAAGCTGAATCTTCGCTGCAGTTTGGATTCTCGGGATCCTCCTGATTGAAGGCGGGATAGATGCAGGCGCTGGACGAATAGAAGATTTTGCCCACCCCAGTTTTCTGGGCCTGATGGCAGACGTTCAGGTTAATTGTCGCGGAGTTGTGCATGACGTCGGCATCATGGTCACCGGTGAAGATGTAGCCGGCCCCGCCCATGTCGGCGGCAAGCTGGTAGATCTCGTCGAACGTGGTATCCAGGACCTTCTTGACGACCAACTGATCCCTGAGGTCGCCCTGCACGAATTCGTCGGCGGCGGTGGGGGCATGCTCATGGACTTTAAGGTCCACGCCCCGCACCCAGTAACCTTCGTCCTTGAGTCGTCGCACCAGATGACCACCAATAAATCCACCTGCGCCGAGAACCAGAGCTTTTTTCATGAGCAACGACCTTATGAATCCAGAGGTTAGACCCCATCAAGTTAAGGTGAGTACGACCAGGGAATTGTCTTGGCTTCCCACTGCCTTTGGGTACCAGGTTATTATACCGAGGATCTTCTTTGCCAGTGTTATTTCCAGGCAAGGGGTAAAGCTGATGAGGTCCTTGTTCTGCCCTACCCCCGGCAGGTCGGAGGTGGACCTCTTAAATAAGAAGCCCCCGTTTCGTTTGCAGTTTCATGGACGAAACGGGAGTTAGGCAACACGGTTCAAGGACTACGCTTCCGCCGCCATGAGCGCCTTCCTGCTCAGCTTGATCTTCCCGCTGGGATCCACGGCGATGCACTTGACCATGATCTCCTGGCCCTCGGACACCTCGTCCGCTGGATTCTTGACCCGGTGGGGGGCCATTTCGGAAACATGCAGCAGCCCGTCAAGGCCCGGCAGGATGGTCACGAAGGCGCCGAACTCCACCACCTTGGCCACGCGGCCCAGGTAGGTCTGGCCCACTTCGGCGGTCTGGATGAGGTCGCCGATCATCTTGAGGGCCACGGCCAGCTTTTCCTTGGTGGGGCCGGCGACCTGGCAGGAGCCGTCGTCGTCGATGTTCACCTGGCAGCCGCTCACCTCGATGATGTTGCGGATGACGGCGCCACCCTTGCCGATGACGTCGCGGATCTTCTCCTTGGGGAGTTGGATCGTGTGCATCTGGGGGGCGTTGCCGGCGATCTCGCCGCGGGGGGCGGCCAGCACGGTGCCCATGGAGGCCAGGAGGTCGAGGCGGCCCGCCTTGGCCTGGTCCAGGGCCTTGGTGAGAATCTCGGTGGTGATGCCGCCGATCTTGATGTCCATCTGGAGGGCGGTGATGCCCTTGGCGGTGCCGGCGACCTTGAAGTCCATGTCGCCGTAATGGTCTTCCTGGCCCGCGATGTCGGTGAGGATCACGAACTTCTCGCCATCGCTCACCAGGCCCATGGCCACGCCCGCCACGGGAGCGTCAAGCCGGATGCCGGCATCCATGAGTGCCAGGGTGCCGCCGCAGATGGTGGCCATGGAGCTCGAACCGTTGCTCTCGGTGATTTCGGAGACCACGCGCATGGTGTAGGGGTTCTCCTCCTTGGAGGGGAGCACCTGGAAGATGGAACGCTCGGCCAGCATGCCGTGGCCGATCTCGCGCCGCCCGGGGCCGCGGTTGGGCTTGCACTCGCCCACGGAATAGCCGGGGAAGTTGTAGTGCAGGTAGAAGCTCTTCTTGACCTCGTCCTCGAGGCCTTCGATGGTCTGGATGTTCTCGGCGGTGCCCAGGGTGGCGGTGACCAGGGCCTGGGTCTCGCCCCGGGTGAACAGGCAGGAGCCGTGGGCGGCGGGCAGCACGCCCACCTCGATGTTCAGGGGGCGGATCTGGTCGAACTTACGGCCGTCCAGCCGGGCGCCCTGCTTGAGGATGGCGTTGCGGAACAGGGTCTCCTTGAGCAGGTCGAAGCAGTCCACCACCTCCTTCTTCAGCTCGGGCTTCTCGGCGGTGAGGTCGGCCACCACCTCCTTCTTGAGGGCTTCGATGGCCTGGTAGCTCTCGATCTTCACCTTCATGGTGAGGGCGGCCAGCAGCTTCTCGGCGTACTTGGCCACCTGCTTGTAGACCTCTTCGTTGCGCTGGGGCTTCACCGGCACCAGCTTGGTCTTGCCGACCTTGGCCTGCAGCTGCTGCTGCAGCTTGACCAGGGTCTTGATGGCGTCATGGCCGAACTCCAGGGCCTTGACCATGTCGGCTTCCTGGAACTCCAGGGCGCCGCACTCGACCATCACCAGGGCCTCGTCGGTGCCGGCCACCAGAAGGTCCAGATCGCTTTCGGGGCGCTGGGAGACGGTGGGGTTCACCACGAACTTGCCGTCGATCCGGCCGACCCGCACGCCGCCCACGGGGTTGTGGAAGGGGATCTCGGAGATGATCAGGGCGGCGGAGGCGCCGACCATGCCCAGGGTGTCCGGCTGATGCTCGCCGTCGAAGCTGATGACCTGGACGGTGATCATGGTGTCGCCGTTGTAGCCTTCCTCGAACAGGGGGCGCAGCGGGCGGTCGATGAGGCGGGAGGTGAGGGTTTCCTTGGTGGTCTGCTTGCCTTCACGCTTGAACCAGCCGCCGGGGAACTTGCCGGCGGAGAAGGCGGGTTCGCGATAGTCCACGGTGAGCGGGAAGAAGTCGATGCCCTCCCGGGGCTCGGCCCGGCATACGGCCACCAGGACCATGGTGCCGCCCTGGCGGACGATGACGGATCCGTTGGCCTGTTTGGCGATGCGCCCCGTTTCCAAGCTGATGGGGGTGCCGCCGAGATCGATGCTGACGGTGGTGGGGTTGAAGGTGAGGGTGTTCATGCATTCTCCTGGGACCATGGTCCCAATGTGGCCCCCGGATGGCGATCCCTCCATGAAACCCTCCGCCGGCGTGATGGGGGGAGGTGGGCTTCCTGCAGAGGTCGCTGCCGATGGGAGCGAGACGGATCGGCCTTGTCATCATAACACGTGGAAAAAAGAGTTTGGATAGAGCCTGCGGGGATCCGCAACGGAAAATCAGACCCAAAATAAACCGTCGGGGGCGACGAAAAAATGTTTGAATCAACCTTGCGTTTTCGCTGGCTTTACCATACTTTCCACCAAGACTTACGGAGGGCGGCATGATCATCCGGGCAGAGTGGCCGGGGTATGTTGTGGATGTTCTGGTCGCTCCAGGGCAGGAGGTGGAGGAGGATGAAACCCTCATGCTTTTGGAGGGTACCGACGCCACCCACACGCCTTTTTACGTGAGCGCGCCGGAATCCGGGAAAGTGAAGCATATTCTCCTGGAAGAGGGCGACTTCGCGGAAGAAGACGACGATCTGGTGGAGTTGGCGGAAATCGAATAGGCCGGATCCGGGGATACTGGAGCGCTTGCCCGCATCATACGTGAAGGCGGGAACATCGGGGCGGACTCCAGGGACATCCATGGCACAGCAAGGCGACCTTTCGAACGGCAGGGACTGCCGGCATTCCCACCAGCATCCGGAGCCGCGGGCCGGGGGCCTGGGCACTCCCGCCCGGCTGGCCTGGAGTTCGGTGGTGTTCGGGGTCGGCGCCCTGATCCAGGGCATCGGCGGGTTCTGGACCGGATCGCTGGGGCTGGTGTCGGACAGCCTGGAGAATCTCAACGACCTGGTGGCCAACCTGCTCAACCTCACCAGCCTCCTGGTGGCCTGCCGGCGGGAGCCCAGCGAACGGTTCGCCTACGGCTGGCACCGCCTGGAGGTGTTCAACACGCTGCTGGGCGCGGGCATGCTGCTGGCCCTGGCGGTGGGCATCGTCCGGGAGGCGATCCACCGGCTGCGGGCGCCGCAGGCCATCCAGACCGGGTGGGTGGTGGGCTTCTGCTGCCTTGGGCTGGCCCTGAACTTCACCGCGGCCATGGTGCTGCGGCCCCGGGAGGAGGCCGAGCTGGAGCGCGACGCCAATCTCAAGAGCGCGTACCTGCATGCCTTTTCCGATTCCGTGGCCAGCCTCGCCCTGCTGGCAGGCATGCTCGTCATCCGGTTCACCGGCTGGCGCTGGATCGATCCGCTGGTGGCGGTGGTCATCGTCGCCTTCATCATGCGCGGGGCCTACGGCCTGGCGGCGGACGCCATCGCCATCCTCATGCACCGGGCCGCCTTCGACCACGCCGAGGCCCGGCGCCAGCTCATGCTGCTGCCCGGAGTGCTGGGGGTGGAGGACATCCGCAGCTGGCGGCTGTGCAGCCACCTGGTGGTCTGCACCGCCCACGTGCAGGTGGCGGTGGAGCGGCTGGAGGACACCCAGCCGGTGGAGTTGGCCATCGAGCGGGTGCTCACCGAAAAGTTCCGGGTGCGGCACCTGACCGTCCATTTCGAAACCAGGTTGATGGCCGGAGAACACAGTCACCGGTTCGTCCACGAGCATGAAGCGGATGACCATCATGGGCACAGCCACGCGGGCTAGGCTTCACGGCCGGGCTCAGCCCGGCCATGAAGTGGGGGTGCGGGGGGACGGAGCGAGCATTGCTCGCGGGCGGTCCCCCCGCGGTTATATCAGGTAAGATAGGACCATGCTTCGAGGTGTGCATGGCTCTGTTGGTGAATAATGCCCGTCTGCTTGATCCTGCCCAGAACTGTGACGGTTCGGGGTCGATGCTGGTGCTGGATGGCCGCGTAGTGGCCATCGGGGCCGACGCCGGGGCCGACCCCCGAGCGGCCGGGGCCGAGGTGCTGGATGCGGAAGGGAAGCTCCTGTGCCCGGGGCTGATCGATCTTCACGTGCACTTCCGGGAGCCGGGCCAGACCCGCAAGGAGACCATCGCGACCGGATCCCGGGCGGCGGTGGCCGGCGGCTTCACGTCCGTTTGCGCCATGGCCAACACCAAGCCGGTAAACGATTGCGTGGCCATTACGGAACTGATGCTGACCCGTGCGCGGGAGGCCGGGCTGTGCCGCTACTTCCCCCTGGGCACGGTCACCAAGGGGGCGGCGGGCGATGAACTCGCCGACTACGGCACGCTCAAGGCGGCGGGCTGCGTGGGCTTCAGCGACGACGGGCTGCCGGTGATGAACGCGGCGATCATGCGCCGGGCCCTGGAATACACCTCCTGGCTGGATGTGCCCATCGTCGCCCACGAAGAGGACTGCCATCTGGCGGGCAAGGGCTACATGCACGAAGGCAGCGTCAGCGCCGCCCTGGGCTGCCTGGGCATCCCCGCCGCCGCCGAGGAGGCCATGGTGGCCCGGGACATCGTCCTGGCCGAGCACACCGGGGGGCACCTGCACCTGGCCCATCTGAGCACCAAGGGCTCCTTCCGCATGGTGCGGGAGGCCAAGAAGCGCGGGCTGCGGGTAACCTGCGAGGTGACCCCGCACCATTTCGCGCTGACCCACAAGGAGCTGACCCGGTTCGATGCGGACTTCAAGATGAACCCGCCCCTGCGCAGCCAGGAGGACCTGGACTCGGTGCTGGAAGCCCTGGCCGACGGCACCGTGGACGCCATCGCCACCGACCATGCCCCGCACAGCTGGGACGACAAGGAACTGGAACTGGCCAACGCCAGCTTCGGGGTCATCGGCCTGGAGACGGCGCTGCCGCTCACCCTGGAACTGCTGGTGAACCGGAAGGTGATCAGCCTGGCCCGGGCCATCGAACTGCTCAGCGCCGGTCCGGCCAGGGCGTTCCATCTGGACCGCCAGGGCCTGGGAACCCTGAAGGTGGGCTCGCCGGCGGATTTCGTCCTGGTGGACCTGGAGGGCCAGGTCACCGTGGACCGGGCCTTCATCCAGAGCAAGGCGTTCAACACGCCCTTCAAGGGCCGCACCCTGCCCGGGCGGGTGATCGGCACCTGGGTGGCAGGGAAGCGGGTCTGGGGCTGAGAGGCGGAGGCCCGATTCGACCCAGCATCGTCGGCAGGGGTTGACCACCCAGGGTCTGAACGGTTTGTTGTCCATTTTCCCATCGCATGGCGAACATCCCCTGGATGGACTACATTGGGAATATGGAGGAACCGTGATGAATGCCGTACCTGTGCGCATCACCCAGGGTGGACGGCTGGTCATTCCGGCTGTCTATAGGAAATCAATGAAGCTGCAGGACGGTGCGGTTGTCCTGCTGCAAATGCATGGGAACGTGCTCCAAGTACGAACCATGGATGAAACCCTGGATGCGATCCAGGCTCGTTATGCTCCCCTGGGGGAAGGCAGCATCGTAGATGAGTTCATCGAAGAGCGTCGCCGCGAGGCCGCCAAGGAACTGGAGGACTGATGCGGTCTTACCTGTTGGATGCAAGCGCCCTGCTCGCTTTCATCCATGGCGAGCCCGGAAGCGCCCGGGTCAGGGAACTGATCCGGGCTGGAACGGCAGGCATGACCGTGATCAACGCCGCAGAGGTCGTCTCCAAGCTGGCCTCCAAAGGCGTGCCTGCCGCGGTTGCCGAGCAGGATTGCCGGGACCTGGGGATGGAACTCATCGAGATTGACGAAGGGCTCGCCTTCGCGGCGGCAGCTCTTGTTCCCGCCACCAAGCCGCTTGGACTTTCCCTCGGCGATCGCATCTGCCTTGCGGCAGCATCCCGGGACGGCTCGGTTGCCGTGACGGCGGACAAGGTGTGGGCGCAGGTTCCCGGCGTGGCGGTCGAGGTCATCCGGTAGGCGCCCGCATGGGGCCGTCCGCCCTACCGGGCGGCCACGTGGATCAGTTCGTGCATCGCCGCCAGCCGCCCGTGCAGGGCGTTGTCGGTGAGGGTCTCCAGCCCGCGGGTGCCGAACTGCTCCACGGTGAAGCTGGCGGCGACGGTGCCCATGAGCACGGCCCGCTTCAGGGTCTCCTGGTCGGTATCGGCCGCCGAGGCCAGGTAGCCCATGAACCCGCCGGCGAAGGTGTCCCCGGCGCCGGTGGGATCCACCACTTCCTCCAGCAGGAAGGCGGGCGCCAGGAAATGGCCCTTGGGGGTGAGCAGGACCACCCCGTACTCGCCGCGCTTCACCACCAGGATCTTGGGGCCCAGCTGCCGGACCTTCGCGTAGATCTTCAGCAGGTTGCGCTCGCCGGTGAGGCTCCGGGCCTCGGTCTCGTTGACCAGGAGGATGTCCACCTCCTTGAGCACCCGCAGCAGGGCCTCGTGGGCCCCGTCGATCCAGAAGTTCATGGTGTCCAGGGCGATCCAGCGGGGTCGCACGGCCATCTGCCGCACCACGTCCAGCTGCAGGACCGGGTCGATGTTGCCCAGGAACAGGCAGGAGGCGGTGCGGTAGGCTTCCGGAAGTTCCGGGTGGAAGTCCGCGAACACGTTCAGCTGGGTGTCCAGGGTGGTGGCCTCGTTCAGATCCTGGCCGTACTCGCCCTTCCAGTGGAACGACTTCCCGGGCTTGCGCACCAGGCCGGCAAGGTCGATGGGCCGGTTCTGGAAGACCTGGTACTGGGCGGGGCCGAAATCCTCCCCCACCACCGCCACCACCTGCACCGGGTGGAGCCGGCTGGCGACCAGGGAAAAGTAGCTGGCCGAACCGCCCAGGATATCCTTCCGTCGCCCGGAAGGGGTTTCAAGATCATCAAACGCAATGCTTCCAACTACCAGTAGGCTCATGGTGTCCCCGAATGGCAAATATTTGTTATTGTAACAAATGCGGCGCTCCGGATAAAGGCGCAAGTGCCTTGGATCCGGAACTCCAGGAATGGGCGCGCCCCGGGCCGGGGCTCATCCGGCTCAAGCCATGCCGTGCTTGGCCATGATCGCGCCGCGCTGCTTGTCGAATTCCGCCTGGGAGATGAGCTGGCTGTCGAACAGGTCCTTCAGTTCGATCAGCTCCTCCTTGAGGCTCTTGGCGGGCGCCGGGGCAGGGGCGGCGGCGCCCTGGGGGTAGGGGGCCTGGGCCATCTGGCCGAGGGCGCCGCCCATCTGCTGGCCCATCAGGTTGCCCATGCCCAGGCCGGCGCCCAGGCCCATGCCCATTCCGGCCAGGCCTCCGGGGTTCTGGGCGGCCAGCGGCACCGAGTCGGCCACCTGCATCTGGGTGTAGGCGCCCATGACCGGAGCCATCATGCCCACCGAGGTGCGCTTGTCCATCATGGCTTCCACTTCTTCCGGCAGGCTGATGTTCTCGATGAAGAGCTTGGAACACTCCAGGCCCATGGTCTGGAACTCCGGATCCATCTTCTTCCGGAGCAGCTCGGAGAGTTCGTCGTAGTGGGCCGCCAGGTCGAGGGCAGGAACCTTGGCCTCGCCGAGGGTGTCGGTGAAGCGGCTCATGAGGCTCTTGCGCAGCTGCTCGGTGATGTCGTCCCGGGTGTAGACGCCGTTGGTGCCCACCAGCTCCTTCAGGAACTTCTTGGAGTCCTGCACCCGGATGGAATAGATGCCGAAGGCCCGGATGCGCAGCATGCCGAAATCGGCGTCGCGCATCATGATGGGGTTGGCGGTGCCCCAGCCCAGGTCGTTGAACAGCCGGGTGTTGGTGAAATACACCTCGGACTTGAAGGGGCTTTCGAAGCCGTATTTCCAGCCCCTCAGGTCCGCCATGATGGGCATGTTCCGGGTGGAGAGGGCATGGGTGCCCGGGCCGAAGGTGTCGGCGAACTGCCCTTCGTGGACGAAGGTGGCCTCCTGGCTTTCCCGCACCACCAGCTGGGCGCCGTTCTTGATCTCCTGGTTGCGCACCGGAAAGCGCCAGGCCATGGTGTCGTTGGAATCATCCAGCCACTCGATGATCTCGATGAATTGGGCCTTGCTCCAGTCCATTAGCCCCATGGAGGCCTCCTCGCGGCACCCGCCGTCCCCATGAGTGTACGAGAGATTCGGGGGATTGCCAGGATCCGCGGGACTTGCAGGATTCAATCCGGGCGCCGGGACCTGGGGCGCCTGGGGTTGGGGATCCGGGTCTTGCTGCGGACCCCGTGGGTGTCGTTGTCCACGGTGCAGCGCCAGCCGCGCTCCTCCCCGGGCATGTGCAGGTCCACCTCCCAGCCGCCGGTGGCGCCGTTGAGGGGGATGCGCCGGGCGCTCACCGCGATGCCGCCGGTGGTGTGCTCGGCGATGGCCCGGGCCTCCCGGGCGGTCTTGACCGGCACCATGATGTATTTCGGGGCCGGGGCGGGGCCGGGGGAGAGCGCGGAGGTCAGCAGAAGAAGGGACAGCGGTCGTTTCATGGCGTTCCCGAGGGGTGTCGGCTCAGGAGTGCGCCTCGGGGAGTCCTAGTTCCCGGAGCCAGAGGGCGTGGTCCGTGGGGCGCTCGCTGCGGATGCCGTCGCGGCGCAGGGCGTGGACGCGCAGGGCGGAGTCCTGGAAGCCCAGCAGCACCCCTTCGGCGGTCTCCCGGAAGTGGCCGGGCGCGCAGGACGCCGCGGTGGGCAGGGCCCAGCTCACCTTGACCATCCCGGCGGGAGTCCGGACGAAGGCGTTGGGCCAGGGGTCGGCCACCGCCCGGATGAGGTTGAAGGCGTCCCGGGCCGGGCCGGCCAGGTCCAGCGCCCCGTCCTCGGGCTTCCGCCCGCCGAAGTAGGTGGACGGCCCCAGGGATCGCTGGGAGATCCTTGGGGCGGTGCCCGCCGCCAGCCCGGGAACCTGGGTGCGGACCAGCTCCCGGGCCGCGCTCGCGCAGCGCTGGGTAAGGCTCAGGGCGGTCTCGTCCCAGGCGATGGGCAGGACGGTCTGGCCGATGATGTCGCCGTCGTCCGGTTTGGGGGTCATGGCGTGCAGGGTGATGCCGGTCCGGGCTTCGCCCTTCAGCAGCACCCAGTTGATGGGGGCCCGGCCCCGGTAGTGGGGCAGCAGGGAACCGTGGAGGTTGTAGGCGCCCAGCCGGGGCAGCTCCAGGAACCGGGCCTGGATCATCTCCCGGAAATAGAAGCTGAACAGGAAATCCGGCCGGAGCTCCCGGATGGCGTCGTAGACCCGGTCCTCGTTGAACCTGGGCTCCTTGAGCACCGGGATGCCACGCTCGGCGGCCAGCACCTCGGGCGGGGTGAACCAGGTTTCATCGGCCCCCTGGTCATAGGTATAGAGGGCCAGCACCTGGACGCCGGCCTCCAGCAGGCCGGCCAGGGCCTCCCTGCCCACGGCCGAGTACGCACAAACGATTGCCGTGGCCATGACGGGCACCTCCAAAACCGTCATTGTATCCCGGGGGGCTCGGGGATGCTCCTCGGGGGGGCGTCGGCCTCCGGCGCGAAACGGCCCAGGCCGCTTGGCGAGGGCCGGTACTGGGGGACCAGCAGCCTGAACAGCCTCAGGATCTCCCTTTGCCGGTCGCCTTCCGGCAAGGCGATCGCCCGGGTCAAGGCGGCGATCCCCTCCCGCAGCAGATCGGGCTCCAGGGGCCGGCCGGCCCCTTCGAGGATCTTCGGATGCACGCCGGATTGCTGCTCTTCGCCCTCCAGGAAGGTCTCCTCGAACAGCTTTTCCCCGGGGCGGACCCCGGAGAACTGGATCTCGATGTCCTGGCCGACGGTGAGGCCGGACAGATGGGCCATGTCCGTGGCCAGGTCCACGATCCGGACCGGTTCCCCCATGTCCAGGACGAAGACCTTGCCGTTGCCCCCCAGGATGCCGGCCTGCAGGGCCAGCTGGCTGGCCTCGGGGATCGTCATGAAGTACCGGGTCATGTCTGGATGGGTGACGGTGAGCGGCCCGCCCCGCTGGATCTGCTCCTTGAAGACCGGGAGGACGCTGCCGCGGCTGCCCAGCACGTTGCCGAACCGGACGCTGACGAACCGCTGGGGGGGCAGGGCGCGGCCGGCGGCCTCCAGGAGGATGCACTCGGCCAGGAACTTGGTGGCGCCCAGCACATTGACCGGGTTCACCGCCTTGTCGGTGCTGATGTTCACCAGGGTATGGGCACGGACGGCTTCGGCCGCCCGCACCACGTTCAGGGTGCCGAGCACGTTGTTCTGGACGCCTTCCGCACAGTGCCGCTCCAGGTAGGGAACATGCTTGTGGGCCGCGGCGTGCAGCACGATTTCCGGCTTCCACCGGGCGAACGTCTGCTGCAGCCGCACGGGGTCGCGGATGTCGCAGAGCTCGATGGCCAGCCCCTGGGTGGGGAACAACGCCCTCAGGTTGCGCTCGGCGTCCCACAGGCTGTTCTCGCCGCGTCCCAGCAGGACGAGCCGGGCCGGACGGAAGGAGGCGACCTGCCGGGCCAGTTCGGAGCCGATGGAGCCGCCCCCGCCGGTGATCAGCACCACCGAATCCTCGATTGCCTGGCTCAAGGCGCTCTGGTCCAGGCTGACCGGATCCCGGCGGAGCAGGTCCTCGATGGCCACGTCCTTGATCTCGGGCGACCAGGTCTGGCTGCCCAGCAGGTTGAACAGCCCGGGGACGGTCTTGACCCGCACTCCGGCGTCGCTGACGATCCGGGTGAGGCGGCGCAGGACGGTTCCGGAAGCGCTGGGAATGGCCAGGATCACCAGGGAGATGGGGTGCCTGGCCAGCAGGGCGGGCAGGTCCCCGGAGGTGCCGAGCACGGGGAGCCCTTGAATCCGGATGGACAGTTTCTCCTTGGCGTCATCCACGAAGCCGACGACCCTCTGGCCCAGTTCGGGATGCTGGACCAGCTCCTGCAGGATGAGCAGGCCCGAACGCCCAGCGCCCACGATCAGCACCTGCTCGCTGCGGGAGGTATGATCGCTGCGCAGCCGCTGGATGGCGCTGCGCAGTTCGGATACCTCGGCGACGCACAGCCGGAATCCGGTCCAGAACATTCCGGTGAGCAGGCCCGCCAGCACGATGGCCCCGGACTTGGGCGCGATGCCCTTGAAGGCGGACACGAAGGTCAGGCCCAGGGCGAGCAGGATGATGGCGAGGCATGCCAGCGCCAAACGAAACAGGTCGCGCCGATTGAACAGTCGATAATGCTGGCGGGGCAGCTGAAATGCAATATAAACAGGTAATGATATTAAAAGCCATTGATTCATAGTCTGATAAGCAGGGGATAATTGGTGTTCATTCAGGAAAAGCAATGAGAAATACCATCCTGATGCAGATAATCCAGCATCTATCAATAACTTAACGCATAAACGGAACAGGGGGCTGTTCCGAACCGGCAAAGGCGATGGCTTGGTCATGAACATCGTCTGGTTTCCGATGCAATTGTACTGAAAATTCTGGAGAAGAAATGGAAAAAGATTACCTTATGCTATCGTGTTTGATGATTTGTCCCAGTTGGCAGGCCCTTAACCATAGATGATGGAGTTAACAAATGTCTTATGGAATTCGGCTATGGGTTGGCGCATGGGTTGCCATGCAGCTCCTGGCCCAGGATCCGGTTTCCGCCCTGGGGGCGCTCCAGACCAGGCAGGACCCGGAGCTGGCTGGAACGGCCGTCCCGGGGTCCGCGCCCGAAACCGCGCCCAAGGGTGCCGAAAGCGCCCATGCGCAGCCCGGCCAGCCGGAGGGCAAGACCCAGCGGCAGACCCAGGAGGAGCGGCTCGACCTGGAGATCCGCCGGGCCAAGGCCAAGGAAAAGGGGCCGGCGCGGTTTGCCGCGGATCTGTTCGAGACCCGCCAGTACGGGATCAATCCCACCGATGGGGGCATCGCCGAGGACTACGTCCTGGGCGTGGGCGACCGGTTGCGCCTGAACGTGTTCGGCAGCGCCACCTTCGATGTGCCGCTGGAGGTGGACGGCCGCGGCGAGGTGGCCGTGCCCAAGGTGGGGACCGTGCCCGTGGGAGGGCTGAGCCTCGGCCTGGCCCGGGCGGCAGTCCAGTCCAAGGTCGCCCAGATCTTTTCCCGGTCCACCGTGGACCTGTCCGTCACCCGGCTGCGGGAGGTGCGGGTGTTCGTGCTGGGGGAGGTCTACAAGCCGGGCTCCTTCCTGGTCCCCAGCCTCAGCAGCATCGTCAATGTCATCGGCCTTTCCGGGGGGCCCACCCGGGTGGGCAGCTTCCGCGACATCCGGGTCATGCGCGGCGGCAAGGTGATCCACGCGGTGGATCTCTACCCCTTGCGGGCCCAGGGCGTAGGCAACCTCAATTTCGGCTTCCAGAACGGCGACACCATCTTCATCCCCCTGTTCCAGAACGAGGTGCGGATGGAAGGGGCGTTCACCCGGGTGGCCGCGACGGTTCCGGAAAAGCACGACGATACGGAATCCCTCGAGGACACCGACCAGCAGAAGGCCCTCAAGCGCAACATCCGCAGGATCGAAGAGCGGCTCGGCCTGCCCCTGCCCTTCGCCGAGGAGAAGAAGCCCAAGAGCGACCAGGTCAAGGACGAGCAGTGGGAGGAGGGACGGCTGCGCTTCGGGGCCAACCGCCAGGCCGCGGTGCTGTCCTCCCTGAAGACCCAGCAGAACATGTCCCCCACCAATCCGCAGTACCTCTCCGAAAGCGCCCAGCTGGCCGCCCTCGGCATGGCCCAGGCCCAGCCCAATTCCGATGTGCTGGGCGTCTCCCGGGGGACCGCGGAGGTGCTGCAGCCCGCCGAACGGACCGAACTGGAGTACAACCTGGAAGTGCTCAAGGACGAGCTGAAGGCCAGCCGCGAAGCCAAGGACCGGAACGACAGGCGGGTGGAGGAGAAGCCCTCGGACACCGAAACCGCCGGCCAGCCGCAATGGTTCACCCAGTGGCTGGCGGAGGGGAAGGCCCCGGCCATGCTGTTTGAAATGGCCCCGGGGGAGACGGTGAAGGATGCCGTCGCCTTCGCGGGGGGCTTCTCCCTGCAGGGCTTCTCCGGTGCCGTGAGCCTGCGCCGGTTCAATGCGGACGGCACCCAGAACGTGATGGAGGTGCCGGAAGGCAAGGTCATGGCCAGCACCCGGGTCGAGCGCGGGGATGTGATCACGGCCCTGCCCCTGCGGGGCTTCCGCATGAAGTCCGTCACCGTCTCGGGCTGGGCGCGGGTCCAGGGCGTGTTCTCCCGGGATGACGGCCAGCGGGTGGGGGACTTCCTGCAGCGCTACGGCATGGTGCTGCCGGATACCTACCTGGAGCGGGGCGAACTGGTCCACGTCCTGGCCGACGGCTCCAAGCGGTTCACCGCCTTCAACCTGGCCAAGGCCCTGGCGGGCGATCCCGCCGACAACCCGGTCCTGGAGGATCGGGACGAGATCAACCTGTTCCGGGTGGGAGACCTGCGGTTGCCGCGCTTCCTGAAGGTGGTGGGGCCGGTGACCCGGCCCGGGAACTACGAGTTCATCGAAGGCATGCGCGCCTCGGACCTGCTGTTCCGGGCCGGCCTGCCGCAGGAAAAGGCCGATCGGTACGTGGGCGAACTGGCCCGGGCCCAGGACCGCCAGCCCGGCTCGGTGGTTCGCCTGGACCTGACCCGGCTGCTCTCCACCACCGGAGCCAGTCCGGTGGACCTGCGGGACGACCGGGTCAACCCGCTGCTGCGGCCCAACGACCAGATCTCCGTGTTCGCCAAGCCGGACTATCGCCCCCGCTCCACCGTCATCCTCACCGGGCAGGTGGTCCGGCCCGGAACCTACGATCTGGACTCCCCGAAGGTCAGCCTGAGGCAGATCCTCGCCCGGGCCGGAGGGCTCACCCCCGAAGCCATGCCGGGGGCGGGCATCTTCCTGAGGAACATCCGGCCGGTGGATCCTGAACGCAAGCGGGCCAGCATCCTTGCCGGCATCGACAGCCCGGATATCACCTCCAACGGAATCAACGACATCCTCGGCCGGCTCAACGAGACCAAACGCAATTCCACCACCGGCATCCTGCAGCCCAACCCGCTCCTGCACGCCTTGCGCAACGGCGACATCAGCCGCCTGGTGGTGGACTTCAAGGGCATCCTGGCCGGGGATCCGGCGGCCGAGGTGGAACTCCAGGACGGCGACGAGGTCATCATTCCCCGCCGCACCGACGTGGTCTACGTGGTGGGCGAAACCGCGAGCCCCTTCGCCGCCTTCAAGGTCTCCAACGGCATGAAGGTGAAGGACGTGGTGGCCATGGCCGGCGGCTACACCCGCAATGCCGACACCTGGAACGTCAAGCTGCTCAAGGCCAACGGCAAGATCGTGGACCACTGGGTTTCCCGCAAGGCCGTGGAACCCGGGGACGCGCTCCTGGTGCCCCAGCGCATCCGCCGGGACGTGAACTGGAGCGAGCAGCTGTCCGCCCTCACCCCCATCGCCATCCTGATCAACACCTTCAAGTAGCGGCACCGGGCCCAGGCCCGGCGGGCTCGCGCCAGCCGCGGGATGGCCGCGCCCTGGCGCAGGGCCGCCGAGCATGGACTCTATCGGTTTCTTCCTGGTGCCGGGCACGCCCGGCAACGGGAGGAGCTGGAAAATTATTTGAGCCGATGGGTTGACTCTCGATTAATCAACGTTTAGTTTTTCACCCGATTTTTCGGAAGCCCAGACCTTCCCATCGAGGAACCCCATGTCCTGTGATATGCCTTTGCGTGGATTTCCACGCCAAGCCGGAATTTTGCGCGCCGGCCTGGCCTTCCTTGGACTGCTCGTCCTGGCTGCCTGCAGCGGCGGCGGAAGCGGAAGCAGCGGCGGAAGCGGAAGCAGCAGCGGAAGCGGAAGCAGCAGCGGAAGCACCCAGCCGCCGGCCTCGCCGGCCATCTTCACGTTCGCGGGCGATCCCCAGACCGTCACGGCTGGAGATCCGGCCAGCCTCACGGCCGAATTCGCCGGCGGGACCGGCCTCATCATGCCGGGCAGCCTTCCCGCCACCAGTGGCTCCGCCGTTCCTGTGACGCCTTCGGCGACGACCAGCTACACCCTGACCGTGACCAACTCCGCCGGCGCCGTGGCGCAGCAGTCGGCCACCGTCACCGTGGTGCCGGCGCCCGTCACCCCGGTCATTACCGCGCCGGCCCTGGTCACGGCCGGCGCCACCGGCCTCGCCGGGTCGGTTCCCGTCCAGGCGGGGAGCAGCTATGCCTGGACCATTCTCGGCGGCACCATCACGGCGGGCGCTGCCATGCCCCAGATCACCTTCTCCGTCGGGGCTTCCGGGACGGTCCAGCTGGGCTGCGTGGTCACCAACGCGGCCGGCACCTCCTCCGCCCAGGGCACCGCCACCAGCAGCATCGTCGCGGCCCCCGGCATCAGCTCCTTCACCGCCGCCAAGTCGCCGGTCACCTCGGGCACCGCCACGACCCTCGCCGCCGACTTCTCTGGCGGAACCGGCGCCATCGACCAGGGCATCGGCCCGGTCAGCACCGGCGTCCCGGTGTCCACCGGCAACCTCGGCGCCAGCACCAGCTATACCCTGACCGTGACCAACGCCCTGGGCGCCAGCGTGACCGCGCCGGTGACCGTGGCCGTGGTGGCCCCCCCGGCGGTGACCGCCTTCACCGCATCCCAGCCCAGCATCGGCGCCGGCGCCAGCCTGACCCTCAGCGCCAGCTTCACCGGCGGGACCGGCAGCGTCAGTCCGGGCGCCATCGCCGTCACGAACGGGGAAGCCGCGACGGTGACGCCCTCCGCGTCCACCGACTATGTCCTGACCGTGACCAACGCCGCGGGCAGCTCGGTGACGGCCACCACCCGGGTGGTGGCCGGCAGCCTCGCCACCCTGGCCGGCCAGGCCTCGGGCCTCGGCAACCTGACCGGCACCGGCACCGGCGCGCGGTTCTACGGGCCGGTCGGTTCGGTCTACGACGCCGCCGGCAACATCTACGTGGCGGACCAGTACAACAACGTCATCCGGATGATCGATCCCTCCGGCGCCGTGAGCATCCTGGCCGGCACCCTGGACCTGGCGGGCAGCGCCGACGGCCCCGGCTTGACGGCCAGCTTCCATTCCCCCGAAGGGCTCGCGGTGGATCCCACCTCGGGCTCCCCGGCCGGCAGGATCTACGTGGCGGACAGCCTCAACAACAAGATCCGGCTGATCACCATCGGCTCCGGCACGGTCACGGTGAGCACCTTCGCCGGCGACGGCACCACCGGCAGCACCGACGGCACCCCCGGCTCGCCGGGCACCGCGGAATTCGACGGCCCCGCCGGCCTCGCGGTGGACGCCTCCGGCAATGTCTGGGTGGCCGACACCGGCTCCAGCACCATCCGCAAGATCACCACCGCGGGCATGGTGTCCACCATCGGGACCGCCCTCGCCGCCGGCCATGCGGACTCCCCCGGCCCCACCTTCAACCACCCCCGCGGCATCGCCGTGGACGGCGCGGGCAACGCCTATGTGGCGGATACCGGCAACCACACCATCCGCCTGGTCAGCTCCGCGGGGGTGGTGAGCACCTACGCCGGGGTCTGGACCGGCGGCCCCGGCAACGGCGACTCCACCGCGCTGACCCCGCTGGGCGGCTTCAACACCCCCATGGGCGTGGCGCTGGACCCGTCCGGCAATGTCTACGTGGCCGACACCGGCAACCAGGTCATCCGCGCCATCACCCCGCTGGGCGTCGGCTCCGGCGGCTTCACCCCCAGCGTGAGCACCCTGGCCGGACACAACGCCAATTCCAACTACCTGGACGGCCTGGGTGGGGTGGAAACCGTTTCCAGCACCACGCCGGACGGCGGGGCCTACTTCAACTTCCCCACCAGCGTCGGGCTGAACAGTGCCGGCAGCAGCCTGGTGGTGTCCGATTTCAACAACAACGTCATCCGCCTGGTGCCGGTGGCCGCCGGCAGCATCCCGGCCTCCAGCACCGCCCTGACCACCACCCTGGCCGGAACCGCCACCTGGGACGGTCCGTACTATATCGACTCCGCCTCCGGCAGCCCGCGCTTCAACACCCCCCTCGGCCTGGCGGTGGACGCCGCCGGCACCATCTACGTGGGCGATGCCGGGAACAACGCCATCCGCATGATCACTCCGGACGGCACGGTCAGCACCTTCGCCGGCACTTCGCCCTCGGCCGGGAACCCGCCGGCCTCCGGTTCCGCCGATGGCGCCAAGACGACCCTGGCCACCTTCAGCAGCCCCTCCGGCGTGGCCGTGGACACCACCAGCAACCCATCCAGCGGCAATATCTATGTGGCCGACACCAACAACAACTCGGTCCGCATGATCGCCGCGGGCACGGTCAGCACCATCGCCACCGGCCTGGACACCCCCCTGGGAATCGCGGTGGACAACACCACCCTCGCCAGCTCCGGCACGGTCTACGTGGCGGACACCTTCAACGAGGTCATCCGGGCGATCCCCGCCGGCGGCGGCCCGATGACCATCTTTGCCGGCACCTTGGGCACCGCCGGCAGCCTTGACGCCACCGGAACCTCGGCCAGCTTCTACCTGCCCTACGGGGTGGCGGTGGACAACGGCACCCTGGCTGGCGCCGGCACCGTCTACGTGGCGGACACCTACAACAACACCATCCGCAGGATCGCCGCCGGCGGCGTGGTCACCACCCTGGCGGGCTCCGGCGCCCCGGGCTTCAAGGACGGCAGCGGCACCGCCGCCCAGTTCAACCATCCCGGCGCCCTGGCCGTGGACCCCGGCACCGGCAACGTATACGTGGCCGACACCTTCAATCAGGTGGTGCGCAGGATCGTCCCCGCCACCGGCGAGGTCACCACCCTGGTGGGCCTGGGCCTGACCGCCGGCGTGGGCACCGGCGGCCTCCCGGCGGCCTTCCCCGCCGCCCTGCCATCCTCCCTGGCCTTCCCGTTCGGCATCGGCGTGGCGCCCGGCCTGACCCTCGGGGGCCTCAACCCCTCCGGAAGCCTCCTGATCTCCGTGGCGGACGCCGTCCTCACCGCACCCTTCTAGCCGGTTCATCATTAAAGGAAACTTCCATGCGCATCGCCATCATCGGCCTGGGCTACGTGGGCCTGCCCCTGGCCCTGGAACTGGCCAAGAACTTCCCCGGCACCCTCGGGTTCGACACCAACAAGCGCCGAGTGCACGAACTCCGGGACGGCATCGACCGCACTCGCGAGGTCGCCCCCGAGGCCCTGCGCGGCACCCCCCTGACCTTCACCGCCGAACTGGAGACCCTGCGCGGCGCGGATTTCTTCATCGTCGCCGTGCCGACCCCGGTGGACACCTGGAACCGCCCGGACCTGGGCCCGGTGATCAAGGCCAGCGAGACCGTGGCGGAGGTGCTGGGCAAGGGCGCCATCGTGGTCTTCGAGTCCACGGTGTTCCCCGGGGTCACCGAGGAGATCTGCGGCCCCCTGCTGGAGAAGGGCTCGGGTCTGCGCTGCGGGGTGGATTTCAAGCTGGGCTATTCCCCCGAGCGGATCAACCCGGGCGACAAGATCCACACCGTCGACCGCATCGTCAAGATCGTTTCCGGGCAGGATGTGGAAACCCGCCGGACCATCGCCGGGGTCTACGGCACCATCATCAAGGCCGGCATCCACGAGGCGTCCTCCATCAAGGTGGCGGAAACCGCCAAGGTGATCGAGAACACCCAGCGGGACATCAACATCGCGCTGATGAACGAACTGGCCATCATCTGCGACAAGGTGGGCATCCGCACCTGCGAAGTGCTGGCCGCGGCCCGCACCAAGTGGAACTTCCTGCCCTTCTCGCCCGGGCTGGTGGGCGGCCACTGCATCGGGGTGGATCCCTACTACCTCACCACCAAGGCCGAGGAACTGGGCTATCACCCGGAAGTGATCCTGGCCGGCCGCCGGATCAACGACAACATGGCCGCCTTCATCGCCCAGAAGCTGGTGAAACTGCTGGTCCAGCAGGGCATCCAGGTGAAGAAGGCCCGGGTGGGCATCCTCGGGCTGACCTTCAAGGAGGACGTGCACGATATCCGCAACAGCAAGGTGCCGGACATCGTCCAGGAGCTCGCCCAGTTCGGCATCCATCCGGTGATTCACGACCCCCTGGCGGACCCGGAGGAGACCCGGCGCGAATACGGCCTGGAGCTTTCCAGGCTGGATGATCTGCGCGACCTGGACGCCGTGGTCTACGCCGTGAACCACTCCCGGTTCATGGATGGCGGGGTGGACCTGGTGCTCGGCTGCCTCAACCCCACCGCGGTGGTGGTGGACGTGAAGTCCGCCTTCGCCACCACCCGGTTCCCCCAGGGCATCGTCTACTGGAGCCTTTGATCCCATGAAACTCAACGATGTGATCCGGGACCTCAAGAACTCCCCCAGGACCTGGCTGGTGACCGGCGTGGCCGGCTTCATCGGCTCCAACCTGCTCCAGGCCCTGCTGGAGCTGGGCCAGACGGTGCGGGGCCTGGACAACTTCTCCACCGGCCACCGGGAGAACCTGGACGAAGTGGCGGCCGCGGTGGGCCCCGCCGCCTGGGCCCGGTTCAGCTTCAGCGAAGGGGACACCCGCAGCGGGACGGACTGCCAGGCCGCCTGCGTGGGGGTGGACTGCGTGCTGCACCAGGCGGCCCTGGGCTCGGTGCCCCGGTCCATCCTGGACCCGATCGGCACCAACCAGTCCAACGTCGACGGCTTCCTGAACATGCTGGTGGCCGCCCGGGACCAGGGCGTGGCGCGCTTCGTCTATGCGGCCTCCAGCGCCGTCTACGGCGACCACCCCGGGCTGCCCAAACGGGAGGAGCAGATCGGCCGGCCGCTCTCCCCCTATGCCGTCACCAAGCTGGTGAACGAACTCTACGCCGGGGTGTTCGGCCGCATCTGCGCCATGGAAACCATCGGCTTGCGCTACTTCAACGTGTTCGGCCGGCGCCAGGACCCGGAGGGGCCGTACGCGGCCGTGATCCCGCTGTGGATCACCCGGATGCTGCACGGGGCCGACTGCACCATCAACGGCGACGGCGAATCCACCCGGGACTTCTGCTACGTGCAGAACGTGGTCCAGGCCAACCTGCTGGCCGCCACGGTGGTGGATCCGGCGGCGGTGAACCAGGTCTACAACGTGGCCTGCGGCGGCCGGACCACCCTGAACCAGCTGCACGACCTGCTGCGCGACGGACTGGCCCGGACCCGCCCCGCCCTGGCCGGGCTGAAGCCGCACTACGGCCCGTTCCGGGAGGGCGACATCGCCCATTCCCTGGCGGACATCGGCAAGGCGGAAACGCTGCTGGGCTACGCTCCCCAGTACGACATCAGGCGGGGCCTGGACGAGGCCTTGGCCTGGTACTGCCAGAACCTCGCATGAGGATCGCGGTGTTCGGCGGCTACTCCAGCTCCCTGGTCCGGTTCCGGGGCGCCATGCTCCAGGCCATGGTGGGCGCCGGCCATGAGGTGGTGGCCATGGCCCCCGAGCAGGACGCGGCCCTGGCCCCGGGGGAGGACCCCGGGCTGGTGCGCTCCCAGCTGGCGGCCATGGGCGTGGCCTTCCGGCCGGTGCCCCTGGGCCGGACCGGGCTCAACCCGCTGGCCGACCTGCGCTCCCTGGGCGCGCTGGCCTCGATGTTCCGGGAACTGCGTCCGGACCTGCTGCTGAGCTACACCATCAAGCCGGTGATCTACGGCTCCCTGGCGGCGGCCTGGGCCGGGGTGCCGCACCGCTTCGCCATGATCACCGGGGTGGGTTCCGTGCTGGAAGGCCGGGGGCCGAAGCTCGGGGTCCTGGCGGCCGTGGCCAAGCGGCTGTACCGCCTGGGCCTGGCCAGGAACGAAGGGGTGTTCTTCCAGAACCCGGACAACCGCGCCTTCTTCGAACGGCACCGGCTGCTGGCCCCGGGCTGCCGGGTCACCATGATCAACGGTTCCGGGGTGGACCTGGCCCAGTTCCCCCGGAGCCCGGTGCCCGGGGGGCCGGCCAGCTTCCTCATGGTGGCCCGGGTGGCCCGGGACAAGGGCGTGCTGGAATTCGCCGAGGCGGCGCGGCTGCTCAAGGCCAGGCATCCCGAGGCCCGGTGCCGCCTGGTGGGGCCGATCGATTCCAATCTCACCGCCCTGCCCCGGCAGGTGGTGGCCCAGTGGCAGCGGGAAGGCATCCTGGACTACCCCGGACCGGCCCGGGACGTGCGCCCGGAACTGGCGGCGTGCCAGGTGTTCGTGCTCCCCAGCTACGGCGAGGGCACGCCCCGTTCGGTGCTGGAGGCCATGGCCGCGGGCCGGGCGGTGGTCACCACCCGGGTCCCCGGCTGCAAGGAGACGGTCCTCGAAGGCCGGACCGGGTTCCTGGTCCCTCCCCGCGATCCGGAGGCGCTGGCCGAGGCCATGGCCCGCTTCGTGGCGGACCCCTCCCTGGCCATCCGCATGGGCGAACAGGGATACCAGTACGCCGCGGCCAAGTACGATGTGCACAAGGTCAACCGCGTCATCCTCGGAGCGCTCGGGCTGCATGCCCAGGATGCGGGGCTGCCCGGGTTTGGCCTTGCCCCCTGAGCGAGGTGGCGGTTGATCAACACGATCCTGATGAAACTGAGGCCGGTGGCGGGCGGGTTCGACCCGGTCAGCGCCGGCGGCGCCCGGCGCTACGCCGACTACGAATGGGACCATTTCAGCCCCGGGCTGGTGGATGAGCTCGAGCTGCGGGTGGGCGGCCTCGCGGGAAAGCGGGTGCTGGACCTGGGCGGCGGACCCGGCCAGTACGCCATCGAGTTCGCCAGGCGCGGCGCCCGCGTCACCTGGCACGACATCAGCCGGAACTACCTGGCGGTGGCCCGGGACCGGGCAGCGGCCCAAGGCGCGGAGCTGGAATTCAACCTGGGCTACCTGGAGGAGGCGGCCCGCTACCTGGACCAGCCGTTCGATTTCATTTTCAATCGAATCTGCTGGTACTACTGCGTGAACGATGCCGCATTCGCCCGGCTGGTGCATGGCCTCATGCGGCCCGGGGGGCAGGCCTACATCGACAACTTCATCCATCAGGCGCCTGGCCGGTTCAAGCCGCGCTACTGGCTCAACGCCATGGCCGGCGTGAAGATCGGCCACCCGGTGCCGCCGCCGGGCAGGCTGGAGAAGCTCTTCCGCTCCTTCGGCGACCTGGACCAGGAAGTGCTCCAGCGCACCCCCCGGAGCGAACGGCTGCTGCTCACCCGCCGTTGATCCCGGGCCCTTTGGACTGTTCGGAGACCCAGGCGATGAACTCGTCCAGGTCGAAGCCCCGGAAATAGAAGAACCGGCAGCGCTGGCACACGACGTTGCTGTAAGGCCTGCTCCGGCTTCTCCTGCGTTCCGGCACCCAGAGGCGGCCCAGCCTGATCTGGTGGCACCACGTGCAGTGCGTCGTCGGGATGGAATTCCTGTGGTTCTGCATGACCCGGACACCTCTACTTGACCGAGTAGCCCTGACGCTCGAGGTACGACCTCATGGCCCGCAAGTAGGCCTGGCGGGCCCTGGGCGTGCCGGGATCGGCGGGATCGCTGCGCGCCGGGTCGTACCTGGACTGCGCCGCCGCATACCGCTGGGCCTCCCGGCGGTCGGCCAGGATCTTGTCATCGCTCTGGTTCCGCTTGGGAATGATCACCATGGCCTCCAGGGCGGCGGCGTCGGGGCTTCCCGCCGGCGGCTGCCCGGGCAGGTCCTCCCACCCCGGCGGCGGCGCGGTGACCACATAGCCTCCCGGCCCGGCTGTGTAGTACACGTCGTTGGCGCAGTAGTAGGTCAGGCCGCCATCGACGAAGGTGGTGCAGCCGTAGGGAAGGGCCGGGATCACGATGCCCGCCGGCGGGAAATCCACCATGAAGCCCGCCCCGTACGGCCGGTACCAGTAGTCTCCTCCGTAGTACCAGGCGGCCCCGCCGAAGCTCAGAGTGAGGCAACCCATGGGCAGGCCGGAAACGAAGAACCCGGGGCCCCAGCCCCAGCCCCACCGGGGCCCGCCGTGCCATCCGGGCCGGCCGTAGAACCTGCCGCGGTAGCCGTAACCGTAGCCGCCGCGGGGACCGTAGCCGCGGAAACCCGGGCGGAACCCGCGCTCGGGTCCGGCGACGGCCACCTGGGTGGCCAGCAGCAGCGCCAGGAGGCAAAGACCTTGCACACGATGAAGGGAGGGCAATCTTGCCGTTTTCATACGACACCTCCAAAGTGCTGAGACCCTGGGTGGCGCATGGGGTTTAGGGGCCGTAGCGGAATAGGGCTCAACGGGAAAAGCTATTCCGCAACGGCCCCTAATGGGAGGCCATGGTGTCCACGAACTTCCCCAACCGCTTCACATAGCCGGACGGGGCGTCCTGGAACTTCACGCCGGTGTGGATGATGGTGTTGCTGCCCTGGCGTTCCCGGTTGACCCATACCACCTTGGCCTTGATGGAGCCCTTCGGCAGGGCCGGATGGATCAGCTGCCAGTCCTCCAGGATGGCCGAGTCGGTCAAGGTGCCCAGGGATTGGCTGCCGGACAGGCAACAGCCGTCCTCGCCCAGGTTCGACACGGTGATGTTGTTGTAGGTCTGTCCGCCCAACTGGAACTGGGCCTTGCACTGGGGTTCCACCAGCACGCGGGTGCAATGTCGGTTTTCCATGATCTGCCTCCAAAAATCGGGTGAGTTGAAGCCTTCAAGCGGTGTGGACCGGCGAACCAACGCGGGTTCCCCGGAACGCGGCGATGTTTTCATGGAGATAGTCCTTCAGGGTTCGCGCCGGTCGTCCGGTGATGCGGGCGACGGTTCCGGTGGCCACCGCAGTGCTGCCGTTGGCCCGGAAAAGATGGAAAAGGGTGACGATGGAGTGGGCCATCCACGCGGACATCCCCATGCTGGTCATGGTGCTGCAGGCGGCGTCATCGGGGACGTTCACGAACTTCACCTTCCGCCCCAGCTGGGCGCCCAGGAGCTCCGCCACCGATTCATAGGTATACGGCTCCGGCCCGGTGATCTCGTAGACCAGGCCCTGGTGCCCGGCGTCGGTCAGCGCGATCCTCGCCACGGCGGCGATGTCCCGGGCATCCACCCAGGGAATGCGGGCATCGCCCGCGGGGGCGAACAGGGTGCTGGTGCCGGCCACTGAAGCGCCATACATGGCCGCCAGGTTCTGCATGAACATGTTCGACCGGAGGATGGTCCAGGCCATCCCGCTGGCCTCCAGGCGCGCCTCGCACTGGCCGTGCCCCCTGGCCAGCGGCGACGCGGCCCAGGGGTCGGCCCCCATGGAGGACAGCCGCACCACCCGGGCGACCCCGGCCGTCCGGGCCGCCTCCAGGAAACTGCCTTCGATTTTCACGAGGTCGGGCTGCGGGGTGGTGAGCAGGAACACCTGCTTCACGCCGTTCAAGGCGGCGGCGAAGGTCTCCGGGCGGCTGAAATCCCCCAGCACGGCGCTGATCCCTTTGGCTTCCATGGCGGCGCGGGTCTCCTCCTTGCGTACCATGACTTTGAATTCGCACCGGTGGCTCGAAAGGTCCTGGACCAGTTCTTTGCCGATGGTGCCGGTGGCGCCGGTGACGAGAATCATGTTGCCTCCTGAATGGACTGGGCCCGGCCAGAAGAGAGGAAATGGCGAAGGCCGCGGGCCGATCTCCGGAACCCCGCCCGGGCGCAGGGCCGCCCACCGCCCCTTCCATCCGGGCCGCCCCCCGGCAGCCCAGTCATGCCTTCCGCGTTCCATCTCCAGAAGAACGGCGGAACATCCTGAATTTAGGGTTTGAAAAAATCATGTCAAGACAAAATACACATATTCATTTTACATGCCAGTTGGTTGGCCCTGGAGGCGAAACCTGTCCCCCGGGGGAGCCAGCTGGCGGAACAGAGCCTCCCACTGGTCCACCACCCGCTCGTTCTCGTAGCGGTCGCGGATCCGCTGCCGGGCCCAGGCGCCCTGCGCCGCCAGCGCGTCCCGGCCCAGATCCATCATGGCCAGCATGCGCTCCGCCAGGGCCTCGGGTTGCTGCGCGGGCACCATGGAGCCGGAACGGCCCTCTTCCACCAGCTCCCGCACATCGCCCACGTCGGTGGCCACCACCGGCAGCCCGGAGGCCATGGCCTCCATCACGGTGTTCGGCATGCCTTCCCAGGCCGAGGACAGGACGAAGGCGTCGGCGGCCCGCAGGAGCCAGGGCACGTCGGCGCGGGAGCCCAGGAACGCCACCGCCGGATCCAGCCCGAGGGCGGCGGCGCGCTGGCGCAGGCCTTCGGCATAGGGCGCGTCGGCGGCGGGCTTCAGGTCGGCTCCGGCGCCCCCGCCGACGATCGTGAGGCGGAACCCGGGCCTGGCCTTCGCGCACCGGGCGGCGGCTTCCAGGAGGGTGGGGTAGTCCTTGGCCGGCCTGAGGTTGCCCACCGCGATCCACAGGAATTCATGGTCCTCCACCCCCAGGGCGGCGCGCACCTCGGCGCGCCCGGCCGGGTGCGGGAACTGGTCCAGGATCAGTCCGTTGGGAATGACGCAGGTTTTGCGGGCGCTGAGGATGCCCTGGGCGGTCAGGGCGCTGGCGGCCGCCTTGGAATTGGCCACGGTCATGGCGATGAGCGGCTCGGTGCGGCGGTAGAACTGTTCCCTCAGGCGGGTCTTGATCCGGGTGGTGCCCACGGCCGAGACGATGGTCGGCACCCGGGCGATCCGGCCGCAGACCCGGCCGAACGCGTCGGCGGGGAAGTTGAAGGTGGCCAGGATGCCGGGGCGCCAGCGGTGCAGTTGGCGGATGATCCGCCAGGCCGAGCGCCAGGGGATCCGATCCTGGGCGCCCAGGCATTCCGCCAGGGGGATTCCGGCCGCCTGGATGTCCTCCAGGAAGGCCGAGGACGGCAGCATGGTGAGGATCCCCACCTGCCAGCCGCGCCGGCGCAGGGTGGTGGCGATGCGCACCACCTGGGTCTCGGCGCCGCCCCGGTCCAGGGAGGTGGTGAGGAACACCAGGTCCATCA
This sequence comes from Holophaga sp., assembly GCA_031292735.1. The sequence continues at coordinate 3,967 of JARLGP010000073.1, read as the reverse complement.
CCCACCTGCCGGGATCTGGGCCGGGGCCAGCAGCCCCAGCAGGGCGGCCTCGGTGCTCCGGGCCAGGGCCTGGGTGCTGAAGCCGGCGCGGATCCGCTGTTCCGCGGCCCGGGAACGGGCCCGGCGTTCGGGTCCGGACTCCTCCAGCAGCCGCAGCGCCGCCTGGGCCAGGGCCTCGGGATCCCGCGGATCGGTGACCAGGCCGGTCTCCCCGATGAGCAGATCGGCGTCGCCCACCCGGGTGGAGACGCAGGGCACCCCGCAGGCCATGGCTTCGCCGATGGCATTGGGGAACCCCTCCTCCGTGGAGGACAGGATGAGCAGGGTCAGCGCGTTGTAGACCCCGGCCATGGCGTCGGAATGCCCCGGCCAAAGCACCCGGTCGGCCAGCCCAAGGGTCCGGGCCTGGTCCTGCATCCGCGCCGCATAGTCGGCGGGGCCGGCCCCCGCGCAGACGAAGCGGACCTCGGGGCGGGCCCGGCTGATCCAGGCGGCGGCCCGCAGGAAGGTGGGGTGGTCCTTCACCGGCGCCAGGCGGCCGACGATGCCCACCAGGGGGGCCCCGGCCGGAACGCCCCAGGCCTGCCGCTGCCGGGCCCCGGCTTCGGGATCGGGCCGGAACCGGTCGGTGTCGAACCCATTGGGGATCACCAGGGTGTTCCGTGCCCGCAGCCCGGTGGCCTGGTGGCTGAGGCGGCCGGCCTGGGAGTTGAAGATCACCAGGTCCACGTGCCGGGACAGCCACTGGGAGGTCCGGAACAGCTGCCGGGACAGGCCGTGGAGGCGGGCCGGGACGGCGGAGGCGCGGATGCCCCAGACCCGGGGGATGCCCAGGGGCCAGCCCACCATCAGCGCCGGGAGGTTGCCGTCCAGGTAGCCGTGGATGAGTTCCGGGCCGATCCTGCGCACCAGGCGCAGCAGCCGGGGCAGGGCCAGCAGGGCCCCGCCGGGGCCCCGGGGCTTGTGCAGGCTGTGCAGCCGCACGTGGGGGAGCCCGGCCAGTTCGGGGGTGAGGTCGCCGCCCACGCACTGGGCGGGGTCGTAGAACACCGCCACGTGGACCTCGAAGGCGCCCGGGTCCATGTGCCGGACCAGTTCGCACAGCTGGCGCTCGGCGCCGTTGGCGACCAGGGACGGGATGAGGAACAGGATTCGGGTCTTGGCGGCCATGGGTTGGGTTCCTTGTCCTGGGGGGCGGTCAGCGTTCCTGGCGCATCCGGCGGGCGCCGGAGACCAGCTGCCGGAGCAGCCCCACCAGGCGGTCCGCGGCCCGGATGCGGCGATTGCCCATGGCCACCGCCTCCGGCAGGGAGATCATGCGCGGGTGGAGCCGCTGGAGGCTGTGCCTGAACGCGGCCAGGGCGGCGGGGGAGATGCCGTTGATGTGGTAGCAGAAGGTCCAGACGCCCCAGGGCAGGGGGCGCATCCGGGCGAACTGCTGGGGCACCCAGGTGACGCCCACCGGGTCCAGGAACGGGGAGAGCGCCAGGCCGTCGCTGATGACCGGCAGGCCCAGGGCCTTCAGGGCGAGGATGGTCACCCCGTCGAAGGAATGGGCCGGGGCCACCCAGGCGTCGGCGCGCACCCCCTCCCGCTTGAAGTGGTCCAGGGCCCTGCTGAGCTTGCGGTACTGTTCCGGGTAGGGCAGGCCGGCGAACTCGCTGCGCGCATTCAGGCGCAGGATTCCGGGTTCCCGGTTGACGTAGGTGTGGTGGTAGCCGTGCAGGCCGATGGCCCAGCCGCGGGCCTGCCATTGCCGCACCCGCTCCCAGAACTGCCCGGTTCCGGGGCTGACCACCAGGTGGGGGTCCCGGTTGTCCGGCACCACCGCCAGGATGGGGCGCACATCCAGCTCCACCAGGAGGGGCTCGATCTGGTCCCAGGCGGACCAGTCCATGGTCGGGCACACATCGTCGAACCGGAGCAGGTAGCGGGCGCCGGGCCGGGTCATGGCAGGAACTCCCGGACGCCGCGGGCCAGCCGCGGACGCAGGCCGTGGTGCCAGGCGGACTCGTACCAGCCGGTGAGCCGGTCGCCGAGGGTCGGCTGGCGCCCGCCGTAGTCGTCCAGGACGCTGGCCAGATCGGTCATCCGGGGGGCATAGGCCGCCAGGGCCCCGGCGAAGCGCTCCAGGTCGGCGGGGGTCCAGGGGTTGGGATGGCAGCACACGGTCCAGACCCCCGCCGGCCGGGGACAGAACGCCCACACCTGCTGGGGCACCCAGGTGATCCGCCCGGCTTCGCGAAACGGCAGGTGCCAGAGCCCGTCGCTGATCACTTCGATGCCCAGCTCCACCAGCAGGTCCACCGTGGTGCGGTCGAAGGAGTGCGCGGGAGCCACCCAGGCGTCGGCGCGGACCCCGTGGTGCCGGAAGATCGCCAGGCCCTTCCGGAGCTTGTCCTCCTGCTCCCGCCGGGGCAGCCCGGCGAACTCGCTCTGGGCGTTCAGGCCGAGGATCCCGGGGTTGCGGTTCACGTAGACGTGCTGGTAGCCGTGCAGGGCGATGGTCCAGCCCTGCGCCTGCCATTGCCGCACCCGGTGCCAGAAGTCGGACCGGGGCGGCCCGGCCACCAGGTGGGGGTCCCGGTTGTCCGGCACCACGGCGAGGATGGGGCGCAGGCCCAGGCCGGTCAGCTGGGCTTCGATGGGATCCCAGGCGGCCCAGTTCATGGTGGGGCAGATGTCGTCGAAGCGGAGCAGGTAGAGGCTGTCGCGCATACCGTGGTTGTCCTTTCCCGTGGGCCGGGGCGCCGTTGAAAACGTGAAAAGCATAGGCATTTGCCGGGCCCGGACAAGATGGCCGGAGCCGATTCAGGGGGTCAGCCCGTTTTCGGCCAGGCTGTTGCCGGCCACGGCGCCGCCGCTGCAGTTGATCGAGCGGATCCCGTAGCCGGAATTGCGCAGCACCCGGTTGCCCTGGATCCGGTTGCCGGCGCAGGAGGCCTGGACGATGCCGTCGCCGGCGGTGAACAGGACGCTGTTGCCGGCCACCAGGCAGTCCTCGGCCTTGTAGCGCAGGTAGATGCCCTGGCCGGCGTTGTCCAGGATGACGTTGCCGGTGACCCTGGCGCCGGGGCAGTTGGACACCCGGATGGCCATCTTCACGGTGCGGTCGGCGGGGTTCCGGCCGTTGCCGGTGAAGCTGTTGCCGTCGATCACCACGCCGCGGGTGAAGGCCCGGCCCAGGTCGCTGTCGCCCACCCCGGTCTCCAGGCCGCTGCCGGCGTTGTCCGCGAACACGCAGCCGGAGATGACCGCATCGCTCACCGTCTGCCCGGCGTTGGGTTCGATGTCCAGCCCGGCCTCCGGGGCGGTGCCCTGGGAGCCGCGGAACACCGAGGCGCGCACGGTGATGCCGGCGCAGCCGGTGATGGACAGGCCGTTGCGCCGGTTGTGCTCGGCCAGCACCGAACAGAATTCCACCCGGGCCGAACCGGAGACGTAGAAGCCGTCGCCCCAGCAGTCCCGGGCGGTGACGCCGCACACCTGCACCTGCCGGGAGTCCTGGATGGCCAGCCCCATGCCCCACTCGCCGGCGGCGCCGGTGTGGGCGCTGCGGTCGCCCAGCAGGGTGCCGCCCTCCACCCGCACCTGGCTGGCGAAGGCCACTGAAACGATGGTGGAGCTGGGGGCGGCGTTGGGGATGGCCTTGAGGGTCGCGTCCGGGGCCAGCCTCAGGGTCATCCGGCCGCCCAGGACCAGTCCGCGGCTGCCGTTGCTGACGGTGTTGACCAGGTAGGTGCCGCCGGGGACCAGGACGGTGCCCCCGGTTCCGGCCACGGCGGTGATGGCCCGCTGGAGGGCGGCGGTGTCGTCGGCGATCCCGTCGCCCTTGGCGCCGTAGGGCGGGTCCTTGACGTTCACGGGGGCGGCGCCGGCCGGGGCCGGGGCGCAGGCCCGCCGCACGGTAATGGCCGCGCCGGCGGCGAAGGGGGCGCCGGCCCAGCCGGCGCTGAGCAGGTGGCTG
>JARLGP010000072.1 GCA_031292735.1 Holophaga sp. | reverse complement strand
CCTGCATTCCTCGGCCCCCTACGCCATCGCCGCGGGAGCCCACACCTGCTTCTTCGCCGTATCCGCCCTCGGCCTCGCCGCCGCCATGCTCAGCATGACGCGGCGGGCTTAGGGGCCGTGGCAAAATAACCTTGACACGCCGCATGCCTACGCTACGGCCCCTTATGCCGGGGCAACGCCGAATCGTCAAGGTTATTTTGGCGCAACGGCCTAGCTTTTCCGGAGCGCTTCCAGGATCCGCTCCGGAGTCATGGGCAGTTCGAACATCCGCGCCCCCACCGCATCGAAGATCGCGTTGGCGAGCACCGCGCCCATGCAGACGATGGGCGGTTCGCCGCCGCCCTGGGCCTCCAGCCCCGGGTTGTCCACCAGCACCGTTTCCACGGCCGGGATCCAGGAGAACCGGGGAATCCGGTAGGTGTCGAAGTTCTCGTCCAGGATCCGGCCGTCCTTGAACCGGAGGCCTTCGCTGAGCGCGTAGCCCAAACCCATGGTGACGGCCCCTTCCATCTGCTGGCGGGCGCCGTCGGGGTTGATGACCAGGCCCATGTCCTGGGCCAACACCACCCGCTTCACCCGCACCTGGCCGGTGGGCCGGTCCACCACCAGCTCGGCCATGGCGGCCGTGAGGGTGCCGCGCCAGGAGCCGCAGGCGAGCCCCACCCCGCGCCCGGAAGGGGCCACGCCCGGCACCCAGCCGAACCGCTCCGCCGCCGCCTCCAGCACCCGGATCACCCGCCGGTCGGTGAGGTGGCGCAGGCGGAAGGCCAGGGGATCGATCCTGGCCCGGGCGGCCAGGACATCCATGTGGGACTCCCGGGCGAACACGTTGGTGTTGGCCGCCGGGGCCCGCCAGGCGCCGGTGGGGAAGGGATGCAGGCCGGCGGCGCTGGTGCCCAGGTCCCCGGAATCCCCGGTGGAGGAGAACCGCTTGGCGGGGAGCTCGTAGCCGATCTCCGCCTCCCGGTCGCTGGTGCCGGACACCTGGCAGTCCCAGAAGGTGATGCGCCCGGCCTGGTCCAGCCCGGAGCGGATCTTGACCACCGCGGCGGGACGGAAGGTGTCCAGGAAGAACTCCTCCCTGCGGTCCCAGACCACCTGCACCGGCGCGCCGGCCTTCATGGCCAGCCGCGCGGCCTCCACCGCCTGGGGCCCCGCGGACTTGCCGCCGAACGCGCCGCCGATCTCCGGGGTGATGATGCGCACCTTCTGGGCCGGCAGCCCCAGGGCCTCGGCCACCTGGGCCTTCACCCGGAACGGCGCCTGGACCCCGGCCCACACGGTCATCCGGCCTTCCTTCCACTGGGCCACGGCGGAGTGCGGCTCCAGGGCCGCGTGGGCCACGTAGGCGTTGAGGTAGTCCCCCTCCACCAGGGTGGCCGCCCTGGCCTCGCCGGCCTTCAGGTCGCCATCCTGGACCCCCACCTTGGCGGTGGCCGCCCGGCCGGCCAGGTAGGGGTAGATGGTGCGGTCGTCCAGGGCCCGCGGAGCGCCCTCGAAGCTGGCCTTGACCAGGCCCAGGGCCTTGCGCGCCTGGTCCGGGAAGGGATGCAGGACCGCCACCAGGCTGCCCTCGCGCAGCACCCGCACGCCCGGCATGCGCTCCGCCGCCGACGTGTCCGCGCTCTTGAGCGTGGCGCCGTGGGCCGGAGGCCGCACGATGCAGGCATGCAGCGTGCCTGGCAGGCCCTGGTCGGCGCTGTAGCGGGCGGCGCCGGTCACCTTGTCCAGGGCGTCCTTGCGCGGGGCGGACCTGCCCACCAGGGTGTAGGCCGAAACCGGTTTCGGCCGCACCCCGGCCAGGTGGCGTTCGATGCGCTTGCCCTGGACCAGCTGGCCGTAGCCCACCTGCCTGGCGGGATCGCCCTTGACCGAAACCACGCCGGCCTTCACCTCCAGCCGGTCCACCGGCACCCGCAGGTGCTCGCCGGCCATCAGCAGCAGCACCGCCCGGGCCTCGGCGGCGGCCCCCCGGAGCACCGGGCCGAACTGCCAGATGCTCAGCGACCCGCCGGTGCCGCCGTCCCAGGGGCAGAGGTCGGTGTCGCCCATGAGCATGTCCACCCGGTCCAGGGGCACGTCCAGTTCCTCCGCCGCCAGCATGGCCAGCGACGTCATGTTGCCCTGGCCCATTTCCACCTTGCCCACGAAACAGCCCACCCGCCCGTCCGGTGCGATGCGCAGGTAGGCGTTGAAATCCATGGGATAGCCCGCCGGCCGGGTGGGAATCAGCTGGGGCGCGGCCTGGGCCGCGTCATGGAACAGGATGAACAGCCCGGTCGCGCCCGCGGCCTTGAGGAAGTCGCGCCGCTTCACAGGGCACCTCCCATCTCCTTGCCGGCCGCCTGCACCGCGGCCACGATCCGCAGGTGGGAGCCGCAGCGGCACAGGTTGCCTTCCAGGTGTTCCAGGATCTCGGCCCGGGTGGCGCCGGGTTTCTTCTTCAGCAGGGCGTAGGCGTTGAGGATCATGCCCGGGGTGCAGTAGCCGCACTGGAAGGCGTGATGCTCCTGGAAGGCGCGCTGGATGGGATGCAGCACCCCGTTTCGGGCCAGCCCTTCGATGGTGAGCACGGACTTCCCGGCCACGTCCGCCAGGGCGGTGGAGCAGGAGAAGGTCGGCTCATCGTCCACCAGGACCGTGCAGGCCCCGCACAGGCCGGCGCCACAGCCGACCTTGGTGCCGGTGAGGCCCAGGTTGTGCCTGAGCACCCAGGCCAGCATCCGGTCCGGATCCGTGGCCACCTGCACCGCCTTGCCGTTGAGCGTGAAAGAGGTGGTCTGCGCCATGAGGAACCCCCTGTTTCCGGACGGGCCGATTGGCCAGCCCCCGAAATTGGTACCACCCAGAAACCCTTTTCCCGACTCGACCAGGATGAAACCCTCAATGGGAAATATGTTGCACTTTCTTGCACTGACTACTATACTGGACAGGTTCCTTTCACCCATCCCAAAGTTGAATCCGGCTCACGCAATGGATCCGGCCAGTAAACGATGCCTTGTTCCGGACGGTCGGCCCTTCACCGCAGGTACCGTTCCACGGTTTTCTTCCGAGAGGTCGATATGGCGACGACCGGTGCAAAGTCCAAGGAAAGCTCGTTGAGTGATCGCATCGAGCAGTTGACCCATGCCTATGTGGCGGTCCCCACCCATACCGGCACCGCCCTGGAGCGACAGGTGGAACCGTTTTTCCGCGCCTGGATCGCTTCCATGCCTTATTTCAGGCAGCACCCGGACCACTGCGGCTGCCACCGGATTCCGGACGACCCCCTGGAACGCTCGGTATGCTGGGCCCTGGTCCGGGGCCGAGACCACGCCGATGGGCGGACCATCCTCCTGGTCCACCACTACGACACCGCGGACATCGAGGACTACGGCCTGCTCCGGGCCCAGGCCTACTCCCCCGGGGAACTGGCCCAGCGCATGACCGAGCTGGCCGGTTCCAGCCCGTCCCCCTACTCCCCGGATGCGCTCGCCGACTTGGCCAGCGGCGACTGGATGTTCGGCCGGGGCGGCTGCGACATG
>JARLGP010000071.1 GCA_031292735.1 Holophaga sp. | reverse complement strand
CGCAGGTCGGCGGGCGCGGCGCCGGTCTCGACCAGGCAGGCCAGGGCCAGGGCGGCGGCCACCCCGATCAGGGGCGCGCCGCGCACCGCCAGGCGGCGGATGTGCTGGATCATGATTTCGGGATCGCCCGCTTCCAGCCACAGCTCCTGGTCCGGGAGCAGGGTCTGGTCCAGGATCCGCAGGGTCCGACCGTCATGGCGCAGGGCCAAGGATTCCATGGGTTTCACAGCAGCCTCCCGCCGGCCTTGCGCCGGGCTTCGCGCAGCGCTTCCAGTTCCGGCCCGGGCAGCGGCCGGGCCCCGCCCAGCTGGAACGCCGACTTCAGGATCTGGCAGGCGTGCTCCACCCGCTCCAGGCCGTTGTACGCTTCCTCCAGGGTCTCCCCCCAGGCCAGGGCGCCGTGCCGGGCCAGCACCAGGAGCCGGTGCTCCGGCAGGTAGGGCGCCAGGTTGTCGCCCATGGCCGCGGTGCCGGGCCGGGCATAGGGCACGATGGGGATGCTGCCGGCCGCCAGGATCAGTTCCGGCAGGGCGTCCCCGGGCAGGCAGGCCTGGTCCGGAAAGGCCAGGCTCCAGGCGATGGCCGTGGGCGGATGGGCATGGACCACCGCCCGGGCGTCCGGGCAGGCCCGGTAGACCGCCAGGTGCATCAGCCGCTCGGAACTGGGCCGGCCGGCCAGCACGGTGCCGTCCGCCGCCAGGAAAGCCATGTCCTCCGGCCTCACCATGGCCTTGCCCACCCCGGAAGGGGTGATGGCGATCCGCCCGTCCTCCAGCAGCACGCTCACATTGCCATCGGCCGCGGCCAGGAGGTTCCGGGCGTGCAGGCGGCGACAGACATCACAAACGGAGGCAAGGGGATCGATGCTCATGGCCGCATCCAGGATAGCGGAACCGCCCCCGAAGCTGAGGAATATAAAGGATATGGATGATCCCCATGGCGGCTGCGGCGCAGATGATTCAAACTGGTTTATGATCCCGGGCGTTCCCGCCCGGCTGACCACCTCGCCCGGAATGTTCTAGTGTCCCTCAACCTCTCGCCTCGCAGCGAATCTGTTTTAAAAACCCTCATCGAGACCTACCTGGTGCAAGGGGAGCCGGTGGGCTCCAGGCTGTTGTCCAAGCTCATGCCCGGCTCGCTGTCCTCGGCCACCATCCGCAACGTGCTGTCGGACCTGGAGGAGGCCACCCTGGTGGACCAGCCGCACACCTCCGCCGGCCGGGTGCCCACCGAAAAGGCCTACCGCTACTACGTGGACCGCTGGGTGAAGGCCACCGAGCCCGGCCCCGCCCTGGGCGCCCGGCTTTCCGCGGCCTTCGAAGGCATGGGCGACCCCGAAGGGGAGGCCCAGTGGGTGCGCCACGCCAGCAAGGTGCTGTCCGAGGCCATGGAGGGCATCTGCGTGGCCCTGCCCACCCACCTCGCCACCAGCCGCATGGTCCGCCTGGAGTTCGTTTCCATCGGCGCCGGCAAGCTGGTGACCGTCTGGGTCGGCACCGACGGCGAGGTGGAGCACCAGGTCATGGACAATGTCTGGGGCTTCAGCAACGAGGTGCTGGTGGAGCTGGGCAACTTCGCCACCGCCCATTTCGCCGGATGCTCCCTGCGGGAGATGCGGGACCGGCTGATCGCCGCGGTGGAGGAGCAGATGGACCAGACCCAGCGGCGGCTGTCGGCGGTGGCCCATCGCATGAACCTTCCGCCCCAGCGGGGCGGCGCTCCCCTGGTGGTGGCGGGCCTGGGCCTGCTGGGCCGGATCCCCGAGTTCGGCGACGCCTCCCGCTTCCGCAACCTGGTGGAGGCCTTCGAACAGCACGAGCGGCTCGCCCACCTGCTCAACGCCTTCGCCCAGGCCGCCACCCGCGAGGTCCAGCTCCTGCTGGGCACGGAAAACCCCTATTTCCACGAGATGCCCCTGGCCACGGCGCTGCGCACGGTCACCGTGCGGAAAAACCAGCATGTCACCTTCGCCCTGGTGGGTCCCTTGCGCATGGACTATGTAAAGCTGGTGGGGAGCCTTGCCTGGTGGTCCGATGAAATCCAGCGCCGGGAACCGCCCAGCGCTTGATTCAACCTAAATTATCCTTTAATATAGAGTATTCAATGAATGAGACTCCAGTGAACAAACCCATGAACCCCACCGCCGATGAAGACCGCCCGGAGGTGGAACCAACGCTGGACCTGGATCTCGGCGAATTCGAAGGGGTGGAGGACCTGCAGGCCCTGGCCGACGAAGTGGCGCAGTCCACCCCCGACGCCGCGCCCGCCGCCCCCCCCTCCCATGATGAAATGGAGGCTAGTCTGTTCAAGGCACGAGCCCGCATCGCGGAACTGGAAAAGCAGGAAGTGGAGCAGAAGGACAAGCACCAGCGCCTCCTGGCCGATTTTGCCAACCACCGGAACCGCGTCGGCCGGGAGACCCAGCTTGCCGTGACCCTGGCGGAAAAGAAGCTGTTGCTGGAACTGCTGCCGGTGGTGGACAGCTTCGAGCGCTGCCTGGCGGCGAACTATTCCAATGTCGAGGAGTTCCAGAACGGCATCGGGCTGATCCACAAGCAGCTCCTGGAATCCCTGCGCAAGGCGGGGGTGACCGAGGTGGACGTGAAGGTGGGCGACCCGTTCGACGCGCACCTGGCCGAGGCCCTCACCACCACCATCCTGCCCAACCTGCCCGACGGCGCGGTGGCGACCGTCTACGAGCGCGGCTACACCCTGCGGGACATGCTCCTGCGCCCGGCCCGGGTGATCGTGAACCACGCCCCTCCGGCCCAGGAGCCGCTCGCCGCCGGCGACCCCTCGAACTAGCACCCACCGGGGCCGTACCTCCCCAAAGACCCGGAGTCTTCAAATGGCTGGAAAGCTGATCGGAATCGACCTGGGCACCACCAACAGCTGCGCCTGCGTGATGGAAGGCGGCGAGCGCCGAGTCATTCCCAACCGCGAAGGCAGCCGCACCACCCCCAGCGTGGTGGCCTTCACCAGCAAGGGCGACGTCCTGGTGGGCCACATCGCCAAGCGCCAGGCGGTGACCAACCCCATGCGCACCCTGTTCGCGGTGAAGCGGATGATCGGCCAGCGCTTCGATTCACCCAAGGTGCAGGACGCCTTGAAGCGGCTGCCGTTCCCGGTGGTGAAGGCGCCCAACGGGGACGCCTGGCTGGGGGTGGGCGACCGGGCCTACGCGCCTCCGGAAATCTCCGCCATCGTCCTGAAGAACCTGAAGGTCTCCGCCGAGGCCTTCCTGCACGAGGAGGTGGCCGACGCCATCATCACCGTGCCGGCCTACTTCGACGACGCCCAGCGCCAGGCCACCAAGGACGCCGGGCGCATCGCCGGGCTCAACGTGCTGCGCATCATCAACGAGCCCACCGCCGCGGCCCTGGCCTACGGGCTGGACAAGAAGGGGCTGCGCCAGATCCTGGCCATCTACGACTTCGGCGGCGGCACCTTCGACTTCACGCTCATGGAGATGAACGACGGGGTGTTCGAGGTGCTGGCCACCAGCGGCGACACCTTCCTGGGCGGCGAGGACTTCGACCAGGCCATCCTGCAGTGGCTGGTGGACCAGTTCCGGGCCGCCACCGGCATTGACCTGACCAAGGACCGCATGGCCCTGCAGCGGCTCAAGGAGGCCTCGGAAAAGGCCAAGTGCGAGCTTTCCACCCTGGACCGGGTGGAGGTGCGGCTGCCCTTCATCGCCCAGGGGCCCACCGGCCCCCAGCACCTGGAGGCCACCCTCACCCGGGAGCAGCTGGAGGACATGGTCACCGACCTGGTGGCGCGCACCATGATCCCGGTGCGGGACGCCCTGGGCCACGCCGGCAAGCAGCCGGCGGACGTGGACGAAGTGATCCTGGTGGGCGGCCAGACCCGGATGCCCCTGGTGCAGCAGGTGGTCAAGGACTACTTCGGCCGCGAGCCCAACCGCGACATCAACCCCGACGAGGTGGTGGCCGCCGGCGCCTCCATCCAGGGCGCCGTGCTCACCGGCGAGGTGAAGGACCTGGTGCTCCTGGACGTCACCCCTCTTTCCCTGGGCATCGAGACCCAGGGCGGCGGCTACGTCAAGATCATCCAGCGCAACAGCACCATCCCCACCCGGGACAGCCGGATCTTCACCACGGTCATGGACAACCAGGCCCGGGTGGAAGTGCACGTGCTCCAGGGCGAGCGCGAGCTGGCCGAGCACAACAAGAGCCTGGGCCGGTTCGACCTGATCAACCTGCCCCCGCTGCCCAAGGGCGCGCCCCAGATCGAAGTGACCTTCGACATCGACTCCAACGGCATCGTCAAGGTCTCCGCCAAGGACCTGCTCACCAGCCTGGAGCAGAGCATGAGCATGCGGCCCTCCTCCGGCCTGTCCGAACTGGAGATCCAGGCCATGCTGCGGGAGGCCCAGACCAACTCCGCCTCCGACTCCCAGCGCCGGGACGAGCTGAAGTACATCGCCTCCGCCGAGGGACTGCTCTATTCCTGCGACAAGAGCTTCACCGAGTGCGGCAAGTACCTGACCCTGGAAAACCAGAACCTGGTGCGCGACACCCTGGCCACGGTGCGCAACGCGGTGGCCTGCAAGGACGCCGCCGGGCTCAAGACGGCGGAGGCCAATCTGCTGGAGGTCCAGAAGATTCTCACCAACGCGGTACTGGCCGCCAGCGAGGCCATGATGTCCACCCTGGACCAGCAGAACGAGGCCAAAGACAACTAGCGCCAAGGCCCGGCCGCTCTGGTAATCTGGTTTCATGAAGCGTGATTACTACGAAATCCTGGGCGTGGGCCGGGAAGCCCCCCTCGACGAGATCAAGAAGTCCTACCGCAAACTGGCCATGCAGTTCCATCCGGACCAGAACCCGGGGAACAAGGAAGCGGAAGAGAAATTCAAGGAGGCGGCCGAAGCCTACGCCATCCTTTCCGATCCGGACAAGCGCCGCCAGTATGACCAGTTCGGCCATGCCGGGGTGGGCAACAACGGCGGCGGCGCAGGGTTCCAGTTCGACCCCAACCAGTTCGCGGACTTCCAGGACATCTTCGGCGGCATCTTCGGCGACCTGTTCGGCGGCGGCGGCCGGCGCCGGTCCGGCGGCGGCGAGCGCGGCTCGGACCTGCAGTACACCCTGCGCATCAGCTTCAAGGACACCCTGTTCGGGGTGGATTCCAAGGAGATCGACATCCCCCGCATGGAGAGCTGCGGCGAGTGCCATGGCTCGGGCTGCGCCCCGGGCACCGGCCCGCAGGTTTGCCCCCAGTGCCGGGGCAACGGCCAGGTGGCGGTGCGCCAGGCCTTCCTGCAGATGTACGTCCCGTGCCCCCGCTGCGAAGGGCGCGGCCAGATCATCCCCAGCCCCTGCCCCACCTGCCGCGGCGGGGGGCGGGTGCACCGGCGGAGCAAGGTGAAGTTCCGCATCCCGGCCGGCGTGGACCGCGGCCAGCGGCTGCGCATCCAGGGCGAAGGCGAGGCCGGGGTCAGCGGCGGAGGCACCGGCGACCTGTTCATCGTGTTCGACGTGGAGGACAATGGCGAATTCGAGCGGGACGGCTTCGACCTGCACCGCAAGCAGGAGGTGCCCTGGCCGCTCATGGTGCTGGGCGGAGAACTGCCCATCGAGACCCCGTACGGCAAGGACCTGCTCAAGCTGGCCGCCGGAACCCAGGCCGACAAGATCGTGAAGCTGGCCAACGCCGGCGTGCCCAGGCTGCGCGGCGCCGGGCGGGGCGACCTCTACCTGCACCTGCGGGTGGCCGTGCCCACCAGGCTTTCCGCGGAGCAGACCGAACTGGTGCGCAAGCTCATGGACGACGACGTGGCCAACGGCCTGGTGCCGGAACCCAGCGAGGGCTTCCTGGCCAAGGTGTTCGGCGGCGACAAGGGCCGGAAGAAGAAGAAACGCTAGCGGGCGGGCGGTTGCTGCACCCCCCCTCGGTTTGCCGGAGCATGGGATGAACGAGCGGTGGTGGTGGAAGATCGGCCTGGCGGTCCTGTTGGCGGTGCCGGCGGTGGCCCTCAGGGTCTCGGGACTGCACCTCCCCCCCCTGGTCAGCGTGGCCGTCTACGGCGGCGCGGTGGTGGCCTCGTCGTTCCTCATGTGCTGGGCGGCCGAGGCGGTGCAGCAGGACATCAGCGCCAGCCTGGCCACCGCCATCCTGGCCCTGATCGCCATCCTGCCGGAATACGCCATCGACCTCTATTTCTCCTATTCCTCCGGCCGGCACCCCGCCCTGGCGCGGTTCGCCGCCGCCAACATGACCGGCAGCAACCGCCTGCTCCTGGGCCTGGGCTGGCCGCTGGTGCTGTTCCTGCTCATGGTGTGGGGCCGGCGCCAGGCGCGGCCGGTGACCGCGCTGGTGATCAAGCCCAGCCGCCGGGTGGAGCTGGCCTTCCTGGGCCTGTCCAGCCTGTACGCCCTGTCCTTCCCGCTGCGCCGGGGCATCACCTGGTACGACGGGCTGGTGCTGATCGGCTTCTACGTGCTGTACGTCTGGCGGCTGGCCAAGGAGGAGCGCTCGGAGCCGGCCCTGCTGGGCGTGGCGGCCCGGCTGGGCGCGCTGTCCTGGAGCCGCCGCCGGCTCACCCTCACCCTGCTGTTCCTGTGGTCGGCCTTCATCGTGGTGATGGCCGCCAAGCCGTTCGCCAACGCCCTGGTGGACGGCGGCCGGGTGCTGGGCCTGGACGAGTTCCTGCTGGTGCAGTGGGTGGCCCCGCTGGCCACCGAGGCCCCGGAATTCCTGGTGGCCGGGCTGCTGGCCCTGCGCGGCGAGGCGGACACCGCCCTGGGCACCCTGCTGTCCAGCAAGGTGAACCAGTGGACCCTGCTGGTGGGCGGCCTGCCCCTGGCCCACCTGGTGGGCGGCGGCCACGGCATCCTGCCCTTCGACCCCCGGCAGGTGGAGGAGTTCTGGCTCACCTCGGCCCAGACCCTCATGGGCTTCGCCATGCTGGCCAACCTGCGCATGGAGCGCTGGGAAGGCGTGGCGCTGCTGCTGCTGTTCGCCGTGCAGTTCCCCTGCACCGCCCCGGGCGCCCGGATGGTGCTGTCCGGAGTCTATTTCGCCCTGGCCCTGGGCCTGCTGGCGCGGCACCGCCGGGAACTGCCGGCCATGGCCCAGGCCCTGTGGCGCAACGGGCCCATGGCCCTGCCTTCGGCCTTCCGGCAGGACTGAGCCGCCCCTCCACCGGGCGGATCAGGCGGTGCGGATCGCCTCGAGCCTGCGCAGCTCCGCCAGGGAATCCGCCAGGGTCATGGCGTCCAGCGACTCGAGCACGGCGTCATCCACCCTGGCCGTCAGCCCATCGAAGAAGGGCTCCATGTTGCAGCTGACCGTGCAGCGGTGCGGAATATCGGTGCGGGCGCTCCACAGCTTCCGGTCCCCCATCACCGCCCCGTAGATGTCCTTGAGGGTGATGGCCGCCGCGTCGCACCCCAGGCTGACCCCGCCCTCCCGCCCCTTGCTGGAGGTCACCAGCCCGGCCTGGAGGAGGGGCGCCAGCAGCCGCCTCACCATGGTCGGATTGGAATGGACGCCCTCGGCCAGATGGCTGGACGTGAGGCGCTCCACGCCCTCCGCCCGGGCGAGCGCCAGGCTCAGCATCAGCTGCAACGCGGTGGGAAAGCGGAGATCGATCATGCGGGACGGCCCATGGGAAAATATGTATCCATCACACTTGCATTTCAAGAACATTAAATGTATCTATGAAGGGTGCCATTCAAAGGAGGCCCCCGCGATGTCCGAAGAACGTGAGATCCAGCAGGTCCTGGCCCGCTACGTGCGGGCCACTGATCATCGGGACGGGGCGGCCATGGCAGCGCTCTTCCTGCCGGACGGGAAGGTGGAGATCTACCACCCCCAGGCCGGAGCGATGGCGCTGGTGGGTGAGCTGGCGGGCCCGGAGGCCATCGGCGCGGCCGTCTCGACCATGATGCGGCCCCATCCGCCGCGCGGCTGGAGCCATCACACGACCCACGATCCCATCATTGAGATCGACGGCGACACCGCGACCCTCGACGCCCAGTTCGTCGTGTTCAATGTCGTCGGGGCAGAAAAGCCGGCGGATGGCTGGCCCGAAGGGGCGCGGGGCGCCCAGGGCACGATCCTTCCCATCGAGACCGGCTACTACCGGCCGGTCCTGAAAAAGGCCGGCGGCAGGTGGTGGATCGCCTGCCAGCGGATCTACCTCGACCTTCCCTTCGCGATCTAGGAGCGCGCGATGAAAGCCGCGTTCTATCGTCGTTTCGGGGGTCCCGAAGTCCTGCTTTACGGCGACCTGCCGGAACCGAAGCTGGCCCAGAACAGCGTCCTGATCCGGGTGAAGGCCGCGGCGCTCAACCCCGCCGACCTCGCCCTGCAGTCCGGTCTCGGCGACAGCATCATGGAGACCTGGTTCCCCGTCGTCCCCGGCTGGGACGTGGCGGGCATTATCGAGCAGGTCGGAGCGGGGGTGACGGAATTTGCGCCGGGCGACGAGGTTCTGGCTTATGCCCGGCAGGACATCCTCCACGCCGGCACCTGTGCCGAGCTGGTCAGCCTGCCCGTGGAACTCCCGTGCCGCAAACCGCCGGAGCTCGGCTGGGAGGAAGCGGCGGGGCTTCCCCTTGCGGGGCTCACCGCCCATCGCGGCATCGTGCGGACCCTGAAGGTCGGCAGGGGAGACCGGGTGCTGGTGCTCGGCGCCTCGGGCGGGGTCGGTTCGGTCGCGGTCCAGCTGGCGCGCGAAGCGGGGGCCATGGTGATGGGCAGCGCGTCCCTGCCCAACCACGACTATGTTCGCTCGCTCGGTGCCCATCCGGTGGGCCACGGCGAAGACCTCGTCCGTGCCGTTCGGCACCGTGCGCCGGAGGGGGTCACCGCCATCCTGGATTGCGCCGGTCACGGGCAGCTTGAGTTCGCCCGTCAGGTTGCCACGGCCCACACGCGGCTGTGCTCGATCACCTCCGGGGGGCCCGGCGTCACCACCGCCTACGCCCGAACCGACCCGGCGGTGCTTGGGGAACTCGTTTCCCGGGCCGCCGCGGGGCGGCTGCGCATCACCATCGCCGCCGCCTACCCGCTGTGGCGGGCGGCGGAAGGGCAAAGGGCGTTGAACGACCACCGGCATGGACCCGGCAAGATCGTGCTGGTTCCCGGGGCCGGTTCGTGACCGCCGGGGAGCCCCTCAGCCTGCGTCGGTGGCTGTTGGTTCCACGGCCGCCAGCAGCAAGGCTTCCACTTTCGCATCCAGGTCCCGGGCGGTCGCCAGGGCGTCGGCATCCTGGTAGCTGGCCAAGTAGCTGGCCATCCGGTCGTAGGACACGTGGACCCCGTCGGCACGTTCGTCGATCAGGATGGTCACCGGGGCGTAGGAGCCCGCATCCGCCACCCTCTCCACCATCCTGCGCATGATGAGGGGGTTTCCCACGATCAGCCGCAGGCTCTGCCCGGTGTACCCGGACGGGGATTTCCGCAGCACATTGCCGAGATCGAATCGGGCGAATTCCATGAAGCCCGAAGGCCCCACCTGCCGGTGGACCACCTCGCTCAGTTCGAGGTAGCTTCCGGCCTGGGCCGTATCGCGGCGCAGCGAGGCCGGATCCGGGTGGCCGATGGCCGCGTCGATCCTCGCGACCACCTCGTGGAAAGGTTTCTGGGTGGTGAGACTCACCCTTTGCACCTGGACGTCATGGATAGCCATCTCTGCCCCCTTCGAACGGGTTGTTGGAGCTCCCGTGGCGCGGACTCCCGGGACGGGCAACTAATCATGACGATTATCATTTATACCGTCAAGCGGATGGGGCATGGCTATAAAAGGGCACGCCTCCTGACCTGGCCATGGGTTCCAGAATCTCTTGGACCCGTGTCAAGGTGAGGGGCGCCCCGTCCTCGTCCCGGTCCCACGTGGCGTGGAGGGTGGCGGCGCCAAGCGCCGTATGGTGCGTTATCCGGACCTGGTTGCCAGCGGCGTTCCAGCTGAGGCCGAACCCCAGGGCATCACCCTCGGGGATGCGCATGGCCAGGTGGAGATCGGCGGGGGTTCCCGTCCAGAGGACCTCGCAGGCCTTGCCATGGACCAGCGTGCCGGCGGATGGCGGGCAGGCGTCCATGCCCATCAGGGCCGGGTCCGCGAAGGCCGCCAGTCGTGCCTGTTCGAGCCTCGCCTCGACCCGGTCATCGTCCCCGCCGAGGCCCAGATCGCAGAACAGGACCACGGGGGGTTCCCCCCGATCCAGGCGGAACAGGTTCCGCACCTCGGAGGTGGAAAGCCGGCGCGAGGACGGGGCCACGGGGTCCAGCGGCAGTTCGAGGTCGTAGAGGTCCCCCCCCATCCCCAGCACCGTCATGCCTTCAGGGGCCGTGGCCAGGGCGGGCGGCGTCCAGGGCCATTCCTTTCCGAGCCGGGCCAGCGAGGCCTCCGGCCCGAGCTTGGATTCCCCGGACAGGCTGGGCACGCGCCCGGGACGGCAAGCCCCGGGAACCTCCAGGGGCAAGGGGGCCAGGGTCCGCAGGACCACGTTCCGTTCCCCGGAGTCCAGGTCGAGCATCCGGAGGCTATGGTCCGGATCCCAGCCGAAAAGGAGGCGGCGGCCATGGAGGGTCAGGCGGCGGGGACCGTGCCAGTCCATGGGACGCGAGGGATCCAGGAACCCCAGCCCCTTCGATTCCGGGCCCTCCCAGACCTGGCTCAGGCCACCCGACCGGGAGAGCCTCAGGATGCACTTCGGGCTGGCCAGGTAGAGGTCCCCGGTGACCAGGTCCATGGCCATGGAGTCCAGGAGGGCGGCGTGGTGGTACGTGTCGCTGGAGGTGAAAAACCCCCAGCCTGCCACTTGGGTCCTTGTGCCCCGGGCATCGATGCGGTACAGATCGCAGGCATCCTGGTTCTTGTCCAGAACGAACACGTCCCCTTCCAGGGTCATGGCCAGGGCCTGCACGGAGTTGAAGCGAATTTCAGGTGCCGTCAGCGGAACCACGGCACCGTCGGGGTTCAGGCCGAAAAGCCTGGAATCCCT
>JARLGP010000070.1 GCA_031292735.1 Holophaga sp. | reverse complement strand
GCGGGCGGCGGCGACCCCGCCACCGAATGGGGCAGGAACTCCATGGTGCAGCGGATCAGCTCGGCCCGGCCGAGCGGTTTGCGCAGGTAGCGGTCGCAGTTGCTGCCCAGCCGGGCGATGTCGTCCTCCAGCACGGAGGCGGTGACCGCCACCACCGGAATGGCGCGCAACTGCGGGTCGTTCTTCAGGATCACGGCGGTTTCGTAGCCGTTCAACACAGGCATGCGCATGTCCAGGAGGATCAGGTCCGGAGTGAAGCGCCGGGCCATCTCGATGGCCTGCTCGCCGTTCACCGCGTCCAGCAGCTCCAGGCCGTAGCCGTCGTAGTACAGCCGGATCAGGTCCCGGTTGAAGTCGATGTCGTCCACGATCAGCACCGTGGCCTTGGCGAACCGCACGGCGGCGAACTCGAACTTCTCGCCTTCCGGGGCGGCCGATTCCACCGGCCCGGCCGCCACTTCCACTTCCCGCAGCACCACCGTGAAGGTGCTTCCCGCGCCCACGGCGCTGGTCACCGAAAGGTTGCCGTTCATGGCCGTCACCAGCTTGCGGGTGATGCTCAGGCCCAGCCCGGTCCCCGCGTGGCCCGTCATCTGGGCCTCCCGCTGCTGCTCGAACGGCTCGAAGATCCGGTCCTGGACCTCCGGGGGGATGCCGATCCCGGTGTCGGTCACCGCCATGTGGATGTCCGGCAGGCTGAGCGAGGCGCCCCGCGGGTACGATGGCCAGATGCGCACGGTGACGCTGCCGCTGGGGGTGAACTTCACCGCGTTGCCCATGAGGTTGACCAGCACCTGGCGCAGCCGGATCTCGTCCACCAGCAGGGCCTCGGGCAGCTCGGGGGCGATCTCGCAGGTGAGCTCCAGGCTCTTTTCCGCCAGCTTGTAGCTGAACATCTGGAGGATCTCCTGGGCCAGGACGCGCAGCGAGGCGGGCTGGAAGTTCAGCTCCATCTTGCCGGCCTCGATCTTGGCCAGGTCGAGGATGTCGTTGATCAGCTGCAGCAGCACCGCGCCGCTGGTGCGGATCCGGGCCAGGTAGCTGGACTGCCGGGGGTCGCTGATCTGGTGCTCGAGGATTTCCGAAAAGCCGACAATGGCGTTCATGGGGGTGCGCAGCTCGTGGCTCATGTTGGCCAGGAAGGCGCTCTTGGCCTCGCTGGCCGCTTCCGCCGAACGCTTCGCCGCCTCCAGCTCCATGGTCCGGGTGGCGACCATCTCCTCCAGGTGGTCCCGATTGCTCCGGAGTTCCGCCTCCACCCGCTGGCGTTCATGGACTTCGGCCTGCAGGGCGCGGTTCGCCAGGGCCAGCTCCCCGGTGCGCTCGCTCACCCGGAGTTCCACCCCGGCGTAGGCCATCCGCAGCTCTTCCTGGGTGCGTTCCAGGCGCTGCTTCTCCCCTTCAAGCTGCCGGTTCACCCGGCTGAGCGCGGTGGGGGTGGGGATGGCCAGGAGTTTGGGCAGGGTCGGCCAGAGCACCACGGCGGTGGCGGCGGAAATGAGGCCGCACAGGCTGTCGAACCCGGCCTGCCACCAGTCCACCCGCCACCACAGGCCGATGATGTGCATCAGGTGGGTGCTGCCGCAGGCCATGATGAAGCCGCCGAACAGGACGATCACCCAGGAGAACGGCAGGTCCTTGCGCTTGCTGGTGAAGGCCACCAGGAACACCGGGATGGAGAAGTACGACACGGCGATGGAGCCGTTGGCCAGGGCCATCACCATCATCAGCAGGGGGCTCATGCCGGTGTCCCGGGCCCCCTGGATCTCCATCCCGCCGGACATGAGCAGGAACGGCACCACCAGCAGCACGCCCAGGCAGCAGGCCGGGACCAGGATGAGCAGGGCCATGCCGCCCACCTGGCGGCGCCGGGAGCGGGGCGGCTCCAGGCCGCGGAACCGGTAGCCGCGCAGGCGAAGGCTGTTGCTCACCACGAACAGGGAGCTGAAGCCCATGGCGCCGGCGGCGAACATCGGGTTGAGCAGCCCGTAGGCCGCCACCGGCACCAGGGCGAGGTTGTAGAACAGGGCCCACACCAGGTTCTCGGTGATGGTCTGCATGATCCCGCGGGACAGCGCGACGGCCCGGCCCACCGCGCGCAGATCGCCGCCCACCAGGGTGATGCCGGCGGCGGCCATGGCCACGTCGGTGCCGGTGCCGATGGCGATGCCCACGTCGGCCTGGGCCAGGGCCGGGGCGTCGTTGATGCCGTCGCCCACCATGGCCACGACGGGCGCCGGCACGCCGGAGCCGTGGTTGGCCGCCTGCAGCTGGCGCACCGCCTCGGCCTTCTCCCCGGGCAGCAGTTCGGCCAGCACCCGGTCGATGCCGGCCTGGGCGGCGATCCACTCGGCGGCGCGCCGGTTGTCGCCGGTGATCATCACCACCTCCAGGCCCAGCCGGCGCAGCTCGGCCACCGCCTCGGCGGAGCCGGGCTTGAGGGTGTCGGCCACCGCGATGATCCCGGCCACCCGGGCCGGCTCCCCGCCGTCGGCCACCGCCACCAGCATGGCGGTCTTGCCGGCGCCGTACAGCGGCCCCAGCTGGTCCTCCCAGCCGTCCAGGGCGATGCCGTCGTTGCGCAGCATCCGGGGGTTGCCCACCAGCACCCGCCGGCCTGCCACCAGGGCCCGGACCCCGAAGCCGCTCACCGCGGTGAACTGTTCGGGCTCGGCCAGGGCGAGACCCCGGTCCCGGGCCGCCAGGACGATGGCGCGGCCCAGGGGGTGCTCGGAGCCGCGCTCGGCGCCGGCCGCCAGGCTGAGCAGGGCGTCCGGGTCCAGGCCGGGGGCCGGCAGGAGGTCGGTCACCTGGGGCTGGCCGCGGGTGAGGGTGCCGGTCTTGTCCAGCACCACCACGTTCACCCGGCCGGCCCGCTGCAGGGCCTCGCTGTGCCGGAACAGGATGCCGTGCCCGGCCCCCTTGGCGCTGCCCACCAGGATGGCGGTGGGAGTGGCCAGCCCGATGGCGCAGGGGCAGGCGATGACCAGCACCGCCACGGCGTTGATCATGGCCCTGGACCAGGGCGCGTGGGCCACCCCGAACCAGACGCAGAAGGTGGCCAGGGCGATCACCAGGATGGCCGGCACGAAATAGCGGCCGATCTGGTCGGTGAGCTTCTCGATGGGGGCCTTGCTGCCCTGGGCCTCCCGCACCAGCTGGACGATCCGGGCCAGGGTGGTGTCGGCGCCCACCCGGGTGGCCTCGAACCGCACCAGCCCCTCCTGGTTGAGGGTGGCGCCGGTCACCTCGTCGCCGGGGCCCTTGCCCACCGGCATGGACTCCCCGGTGAGCATCGACTCGTCGAACGTCGAGCGTCCGGAGGCGATGATGCCGTCCACCGGCACCTTCTCGCCGGGGCGCACCACCACCAGGTCGCCCACCCCGACCCGGCCGATGTCGATCTGCTGCTCCGCGCCGTCCCGCACCACGCAGGCGGTGCGGGCGCCCAGCCCCATGAGGGCCTTCAGGGCGGCCGAGGCCCGGCCCTTGGCCCGGGCTTCCAGGTACTTGCCCAGGCTGATGAGGGTGAGGATCCCGGCCGCGCTTTCGAAGTAGACGTTGGGTCCGGCCGCCAGGCCCAGGGTCACCGCCAGGCTGGAACCGTAGGCGGCGGAGGCGCCCAGCACGATCAGCACGTCCATGTTGGCGGCGCCGGCGCGCAGGCTGTTCCAGGCCCGCACGTAGTAGCGCCAGCCCAGGGCGATCTGGACGATGGTGGCCGGCACCAGCATGGCCCACCGGTCGCGGGCGGCGCTGCCCAGGCCGGCCAGGCCGAAATCCCGGGCCATGCTGAACACCACCAGCGGCACGGTGAGGACGGCGCCCAGCACCAGGAGGCGCTTCTGGCCGCGCAGCCCGGCCTCCCTGGACAGGGCCTCGCCGTCCTCGAAGCCGCCGGACTCGGGGGGCTGGGCCAGCCGGAAGCCCGCCTGGCGGATCACCTCGGCCAGCCGGGCCACCCCGGTGCGGCCGGACAGGAACTCGATGCCGGCGCAGCCGCTGCCGGGGTCCACGCCGGCGCCCAGCACGCCGTCCTGGGCCCGCAGCGCCTGGCCCAGCCGGTCCGCGTCGGCCTGGCCGCGCACCCCCAGGACCGCCAGTTCCAGCTTGCCCGCGGCCACCCCGTAGCCCGCCAGCCGGATCTGGGCGACGATGGCGGGTTCCCCGGTCTGGTCCGGGTCGAACTGGACGGTGAGCTGCTCGCTGGCGAAATCCACGCGGGCCTCGCTCACCCCGGCCAGGGCGGCCACCTTGCGCTCTATGAACCGGCAGCAATTGGCGCAGGAGATGCCCGTGACCGGTATTCGGGAACGTTTCATAACGTCACTTTGCAGAATCGCGGTTGGGCCCTGGATCCGTTTTCGGTGCATGGAGATTACCACCGGGGGGTTCATTTGTTGATCTCAAGTTTTCCGGGTGCGGAACACAATTCTGTTCCGGGCGGGATCCGCCCGGGCGGCTATGCTTGCGGGAACCCCCAACCCAGGAAGCCCCCGCCATGGCCATCGGCATCCGCAACATCCCGCAACCCGCTCCCGGCCGGCTCGATGTGCCGGGGATCATCGACGCCTTCGCCCACCGGATGATGTATTCGGTGGCCCAGGACCAGTTCACCGCCCGGGAGTTCGACGTCTACCAGGCCCTGGCCCGCACGGTGCGCGACCGGCTGATGGAGCGCTGGTTCAAGACCCAGAACACGTACTACCGGAACGACGTGAAGCGGGTCTACTACCTGTCCCTGGAATTCCTGATGGGGCGTTCCCTGGGCAACAACATCCTCAACCTGGACGCGGAGGACGCCTACACCCGGGCCATGGCCGAGATCGGCTTCCGCATGGAGGACATCGAGGGGCAGGAGTGGGACGCCGGGCTGGGCAACGGCGGCCTGGGGCGGCTGGCGGCCTGCATCCTGGACGCCGCGGCCACCCTGGAACTGCCCTTCTACGGCTACGGCATCCGCTACGAGTACGGGATCTTCCAGCAGAAGATCATCGACGGCGCCCAGGTGGAGTTTCCCGACAACTGGCTGCGCTACGGCAATCCCTGGGAGATCCGGCGCTCGGACGTGATCTTCCCGGTGCGCTTCCACGGCCGCACCCAGCCCGGGACCGACGCCTTCGGCAACTTCCACGTGGACTGGGTGGACACCCAGGACGTCTGGGCCATGGCCTTCGACACGCCCATCTCCGGGTTCCGCAACGGCACCGTCAACACCCTGCGGCTGTGGTCCGGCCGCTCCAGCCGCGAGTTCGACCTGGGCCGGTTCAACGCCGGCGAGTACGTGCAGGCGGTCCAGGACAAGACCCTGTCCGAGAACATCTCCAAGGTGCTCTATCCGGCCGACGACCAGAGCGCCGGCAAGGAGCTGCGGCTGAAGCAGCAGTTCTTCTTCGTTTCGGCCACCCTGCAGGACGTGGTGCGCCGTTTCAAGAAGCGGCCCAGCTGGACCTGGGAGGAGTTCCCGGACAAGGTGGCGGTGCAGCTCAACGACACCCACCCGTCCCTGGCCATCCCGGAGCTGCTCCGGGTGCTCATCGACCAGGAGGGCCTGGGCTGGGACCTGGCCTGGGAGCTCACCCAGAAGGTGTGCGCCTACACCAACCACACCATCCTCCCCGAGGCCCTGGAAGTCTGGTCCACGGAGCTCCTGGGCCGGATCCTGCCGCGCCACCTGGAGCTCATCCAGGAGATCGACCGCCGGTTCCGGGTTGCGGTGCGCGAGCGCTTCCCGTTCAACGAGCCCAAGCTGGACCGCCTGGCCATCGTCGACCACGGGCACAGCGTGCGCATGGCCCACCTGGCCTTCGTCGGCAGCCATTCGGTGAACGGCGTGGCCCAGCTGCACACGGACATCCTGAAAGCCTCCACCTTCGCCGACCTGAACGAACTGTTCCCGGGCCGGATCAACAACAAGACCAACGGCATCACCCCCCGGCGCTGGCTGCTGCGCTGCAATCCGGGCCTGTCCCGGCTGGTCAGCGAGGCCATCGGCACCGGCTGGATGAAGGACCTGGACCAGCTGCGCGGCCTCGCCGCCGTGGCCGGGGACGCCGCGTTCCAGGAGCGCTGGACCCAGGTGAAGCGGGCCAACAAGGACGCCTTCGCCGCCGCCCTGCGCGACGCCCAGGGCACGGCGCTCGATCCGTCCTTCCTGTTCGACGTGCAGGTGAAGCGGATCCACGAGTACAAGCGGCAGTTGTTGAACCTGGTGCACGTGGCGGTGCTCTGGAACCGGCTGCGGGACGGCCTGGAAGCCGGGGTTCCGCGCGCGGTCATGCTCGGCGGCAAGGCGGCGCCGGCCTACTGGGTGGCCAAGAACATCATCCAGCTGGCCGTGGCCATGGGCGCCGCCATCAACGCCGATCCCGTGTGCCGGGACCGGCTCAGCGTGACCTACCTGGAGAACTACCGGGTCACCCTGGCCGAGCAGGTGTTCCCCGCCTGCGAGCTGTCCGAGCAGATCTCCACCGCCGGCACCGAGGCCTCCGGCACCGGCAACATGAAGGCGGCCCTCAACGGCGCGCTCACCATCGGCACCCTGGACGGCGCCAACGTGGAGATCAAGGACCAGGTGGGCGAGGCCAACATCTTCATCTTCGGCCACACCGCCGAGGAGATCGCCAGGCTGCGCGGCCAGGGCTACCAGCCCCGGACCTGGGCCGGGGCCGAACCGGAACTCATGCGCGCCATCGACACCATCGCCCGGCTGGAAGGCGGCCGCTTCGACGGCATCGCCCGCATCCTGCTGGACTCGGACTACTACTGCCACTGCGCCGATTTCGGTTCCTACCTGGCCACCCAGGCCCGCGCCGCCCAGACCTACGCCAGGCCCCGGGACTGGGCCCGCATGTCCATCCTCAACGTGGCCGGCATGGGCCGCTTCTCCATCGACCGCACCGTGCGGGACTATGCCGCGGAGATCTGGAACGCCCAGGCGGCGCCGGTGCCGCCGGTGGCCTAGCCAAACTGCCCCAGCTTCGCCTGGATCTCCTCCAGGGTGAAGGGCTTGGAAATCACCCCGACTCCGGGCAGCCGGAAGCAGGGCCAGGCTTCGATGTCCGGCTGGCCCGAGGAGATCAGCACGGGCAGGTGCGGGAACCGGGCCCGGATCCGTTCCAGGGTCTGGCTGCCGTTCAGGCCCGGCATGTTCTGGTCCAGGATCACCAGGTCGGGCAGCTCGCCGGTGCGCAGGTAGTCCAGGGCGGCATCGCCCGCGGCGAAGGTCTTCACCTGGCGCACCCCGGCCCGCTTGAGCATCCGGGTCATCAGGAAGCGCACGTCCTCGTCGTCGTCCACCAGGATGACCGTGAGGGCCTTCAGGGACGGCGCGGCGGCGGGGACGTCCGCGCTGGGGGCCGGGGCGGGGATCCGGGGGAAGCGGAGGGTCACGGTGGTGCCCCGGCCGGGCTCGCTGCCGATGCGGATGGTGCCCCCGTGGGCCTTGACCACACCGTAGGTCATGCTCAGGCCCAGGCCGGTGCCTTTGCCCACCGGCTTGGTGGTGAAGAAGGGCTCCATGACATGGTCCAGCACCTCCGGGGGGATCCCCGCGCCGTCATCCTGCACCGAGACCTCCACCTGGCCCTCGCCCAGGACTGCCGTGCTCAGGGTGAGGGTGCCGCCGCCGGGCATGGCGTCCAGGGAATTGACGCAGAGGTTCACCAGGGCGTGGTTGATGCTGCCGGCATCCCCCTGCAGCCACAGCGGCCCCTCGGCGAACCGGGTGACAATGTGGATGCTGTTCCGGGTGGTGCTGTCCAGCAGGCTGCATACCTCCTGGATCAGCCCGTGCAGCTCGAACGGCGCCTGCACCGCGAGGGTGGGCTCGGCGAAGTGGATCAGGGACTTCACCACATCCCGGCCGCGCAGGCAGACCTGGCCGATGTTCCGGTAGGACTCCCGGTCCTGGGGATCGGTGGCAACCTGTTCGCGCAGGGAGGCGGTGCCCATGACGATGGCCAGGACGTTGTTGAGGTTGTGGGCCACCCCGGCCACCAGCAGGCCCAGGCTTTCCATCTTCTGGGCCTGCTGCAGCTGGGCTTCCAGGTTGCGCTCGTGCTCGCCGGTCTGCTTGGGCTCGGTGATGTCCTGGAGCGATCCGAACAAGCCGGTCACCTGGCCGCCGGGGCCCAGCTCCGGATAGCCCCGGGCCAGGCAGATGCGGACTTCGCCGCCGGGCCGGAGGGCGCGCAGCTCGATCTCGTAGGGGACGCCATGGGCCATGGCCTGGTCGATCAGGGGCGCCAGCCGGGCCATGTCGTCCGGATGGTAGATGGCGCGCTGTTCGGCGATGGCTGGAACGCCCTGGGCGGGGTCGCGCTGGACGATCCGGTACATCTCGTCCGACCAGACCACGGTGTCGGTGGCCGCCTCCCACTGCCAGCCGCCGATGTGGGAAAGGGCCTCGGTGCGCATCAACATGAACCGGCTGCGGCGCAGCGCCTCGTCGCTTTGCCGGAGCCGCTGCTGGGCCAGGGCCCGGAGCCGCCGCTGCACCAGCAGCAGGGCGATGAGGAGGCTTTGCCCCAGCAGGAACACCCCGGTCACGATGACGGTCCGCCGGTATTGCTGCCACAGGGTGGCGGGCCGGTTGACGAACCGGCTCGCCGCCGGAAGCCCGGCCGGGTCGCCGTGCCAGCGCTGGAGCTGCCGCCAGTCGAACCGGATGAACGACCTGGCCGGGAGATCGGTCACCGGGCCGGCCAGGACGGTGCGCCCGTCCAGCAGCCCCAGCGAGAACTCCGCCGCCTGCCGGCCCACATCCTCGAAATTGGTGACGCTTCCGCCCACGGCGCCCTGGCCGATGACGTTGTCCCACAAGGTGAACACCGGCGCTCCGGCCCTGGCCGCCACCAGGAAGGCCATCTCCATCTGGACCACGGACCGGCCCGCGGAATCCCGGTTGAAGGGCAGCACCATGATCACCGTGCCGGGACCGGGGTTCCGGATCCAGGCCTCCACCTGGTCGACGGTGAGCCCGGTGGTGTCCTCGCGCGCGACCCCCGGCCAGGGCGCCATGGCGCGCGCCGCCCCGGCCAGGAGTTCCCGGTCGCTGGGGGCGCTGCCGGCCACGAACAGCACCCGGCGGGTGCGCGGGAACAGGTTCATCGCCAGCCGCAGGGTGCCGTCCAGATCGTAGGTGATCAGCTGGCGCACGAAGGGCCCCGGGCCCCTGGCCGATCCGGGCAGGACCGCCCGCACGGCCAGGATCGGCGCCCCGCGGACCACGTCCGGCAGGTGCTGGAGGGTGAAATCCAGGGCAGGCTGCTCCACCACGTACACCAGGTCAACGGGACGCCGGCCGTACTTCAGCCGGAGCGTCTGCGCCAGGCTCCGGCGGAAGCCCTCGTCCCTGGAGCGCTCCAGGTCGAGGTTCTCGGTGAATACCTGCTCCACGCTCATGCCGGCCTGGCCCAGGGTGGTGCGGAACCCGCCCAGGAGGGCTTCCACCCCAGGCCGCCCCGCGCCATAGGAGGTGAGGATCAGCACCCGCTTGTCCCCGACCCCGGCCGCCAGGGCCAGGCTCAGACCCAACGCCAGGAC
The DNA here is from genome assembly GCA_031292735.1 of Holophaga sp. Next base: position 7,583 of record JARLGP010000070.1, on the reverse strand, counting down.
CGCCTGGACCAGGCGGGCGCATGCTTCAAGGGATCTCCGCAGGCGCACGGACGGCTCCTCTTCCGGGAAGGGTGAAGAAGAAGGTGGCTCCCCTGCCCAGCTCGGATTCGGCCCATACCCGTCCGCCGTGCCGGTGGATGATCCGCTGGACGATGGCCAGGCCGATGCCGGTGCCGTCGAACTCGGTGGCCGAGTGCAGCCGCTGGAAAGCCTTGAACAGCTTGTCCTGGTAGGTCATATCGAACCCTGCGCCGTTGTCCCGGATGAAGAAGACCCGTTCCGCGCCGGCCGGCACCTGCTCGCCCACCTCGATCCGGGGCTCGGGCTGCCTGGCCGTGAATTTCCAGGCGTTGCCCAGCAGGTTGTCCAGCATCACCCGGATCAGCCGGGCATCGCCCTCCACCCGCATGGCCGGCTGGATGACACAGGCCACCCGCCGTTCCGGGTTGGCCTGTTCCAGATCGGCCACCACCTTGCCGGCCAGGCAGGACAGGTCCAGGTCCTGCTGGTTCAGCTCCTGCCGATGGATCTGGGACAGCTTGAGCAGATCGTCGATCAGCAGCCCCATGCGCAGGACCCCGTGCCGGATCCGGTGCAGGTAGTTCCGGCCCACTTCGTCCAGGCTGTCCTGGTAGTCCTCCTCCAGGATCTGGCTGAAGCCGTCGATGCCCCGCAGCGGCGCGCGCAGGTCGTGGGACACGGAATAGCTGAAGGCCTGCAGTTCCCGGTTGGCGGCCTCCAGCTGGGCGGTGCGCTCCTGCACCCGCTGCTCCAGCACCCCGCGCATGGCCCGGCGCTCGGTGATGTCGCGATAGAAGCAGAGGATGGTCGGCTTGATGCCGGCCGCCACCAGGCTGGCGGTGACCTCCACCGGGATGGCATGGCCGTCCTTGTGCAGGTGCTCGGTCTCGAAGGTCAACGCCGTTCCGGCCAGGATCCGCCGGATCCGTTCGGGGATCTGCGGATGGCATTCCGGCCGTTCCAGCTGGCGCAGGGACAGCTGGCGCACCTCCTCCGGCCGGTAGCCGTGCATCCGGGCGAAGGCCTCGTTGTATTCGATGGCCTCGTAGTCCAGGTTGGCGCTGCAGATCCCGTCGCTGGCCAGGTTGAACTGGTTCCGGTAGCGCTGCTCGCTCTCCCGCAGGGCCACCTCGGCCAGCTTGCTTTCGGTGATGTCGGCCACCATGGCCATCACCCCGATGGTTTCGCCCTTGAGGTTGCGGAAAGGGGAAATGACGTGGTGCGACCAGCCGGTCCTGCCGGTGGACTGGAGGAAGAAGGGCATGTCCAAGGCCCGGCGGGCCGCCCCGGCCAGCACCTCCTCCAGGCAGTCCATGAGCCCGGACACCCGGACGAACGGGAACAGGTCCAGGGGATGCCGGCCGATCACGGTGCCGGCGGACATGCCGGTGAGCTGTTCCATGTGGGCGTTCCACACCCGGTAGTGCAGGTCCGGGCCGTAGACGATGATCCCTTCCTGGGCGCTGCTGAGCACCAGGTCGCTGAACTGCTCGGCCTCACGCAGGGCGTCCTCCGCCTGTTTGCGCTCGCGGTAGAACTGCCATTCCCGCAGCAGCCGTTCCAGGGTCCGGGGCAGCTCCTTGAAGGTCTCCGGCGACTTGACCAGGTAGTCCAGCGCCCCGGCCTTCAGCGCCTCCACCGCCACCCGCTCGGTGCCGAAACTGGTCATGACGATCACCGGGAAGTGCCGGGTCTCGGCCGGGTCGGCCAGGATCTCGGTGGCCCGGCCATCGGGCAGATTGAGGTCCACCAGGGCGATGTCCGGGGCCCAGGCCACCGCCTGGTCCTGGAATTCCCGCAGGGTGCCCATCACCCGGAATTCCATGCCGGGCAGGGTTTCAAGCGAACGAAGGATCGCCTCGGCATGGGCCGATTCGTCTTCGACGACCAGGATGCGGGTGGCCATCACGAGACTCCTTGGTTCAGGGCGTGCAGCGCCCCGGGCAGCGTGAACCAGAAGCAGGTGCCCTGCCCTGACCCTTGGGATTCCAGCCAGACGCGGCCTTCGTAGTGCTCGACGATGCGCTTGACCAGGGCCAGCCCCAGACCAGTGCCTTCAGTGGCGGGGTCCAGTTGTTCGAACAGGCCGAACACCTTGCCGTGGAACCGCGGATCGATGCCCATGCCGTTGTCCCGCACGTAGAACCGGGTTTCAAGCGGCGTCACCTGGGCGCCCAGGGCGATCCGGGGCGCCGGCTGGTCGCCCATGTATTTGACCGCGTTCTCGATGAGGTTCTGCCAAAGCTCCTCCAGCCGCGGATGGTCGCCGAACAGCTCCACCGGCGGGCCTTCCAGGGTGATCTCCACGGCCCGGGAGGCGATGGCCCCACCCACGGATTTCAAGGCCTCCTGCACCAGGCTGGCCAGGGTCACCCGGGTCGAGGGGTTCACCACCCGGCCCACCCGGGAAACCACCAGGAGGTCCTCCAGCAGGTGGGCCATCTTGCCGGCGGCATCGCGGATGAAGGTCATGTCCTTGGCCGCGCGCTCCGCCTTGTCCTGGCGCAGGTCCTGCTCCAGGTAGTCCAGGAAGGTGCGGATGGTCACCAGGGGGCTCTTCAGGTCATGGGAGACCATGTAGGTGAACCGTTCCATCTCCGCGTGCTTCTGCTGCAGCTCCTGGGTTCTTTCCTGCACCCGCTGCTCCAGCGAGGTGTTGGCCTGGCGCACCACGGCGAACTGCCGGGACAGCGACTCGGCCATGATCCGGAAATTGGCGATCAGCTGGTTCGATTCCTGGATGCCGGTTTCCGGCCACAGCAGCGGGGGGCCGCTGGCGGCCAACTTGAGCGGCAGGTTGCTGGTGAGCTCTCCCAGTTGCACGAAGGAGCGGGCGAACCGGCGGCTCACGACCTCGGCCACCGCCAGGGAGGCCATCAGCAGCGCGAACAGCACGGCCAGATCCCGGGAATAGTTGACGAACAGGGCCTTCTGGAAGGGCGCCACCGGCTGTTCCAGCACCAGGCTCCAGCCGGCCGGCTCGCCGATGGCTGTTTCCGCCACATAGGACGATTCGCCCCAGCGGTTGATGAAGGGAGAGCGGCGCGGCACCACCGGCAGCCACCGGCTGATGCCGGGTTCCAGCGGTTCCAGGGTCCCCGACCCCCGCTGGAAGGGCGCCAGCTCCGCCTGATCGTCCCGGTTGCTCAGGAGCACCCGCTGGTTCCGGTCCAGCAGGGTGAAGCGGGTGCCGCCCCCGCCCAGGTTCTGGGCCAGCTCGCCGCGGATGGCCTCCAGGTTCGCCGCCCCCTTCCGCACCGCCAGCGTCTGCTGCCGGCTTTCGCGCAGCAGCGCGTCGCGGACCCTGCGGTCGGCGCTGTGGAAGTCGCTCCGGCTGTTCACCGCCAGCAGGATCACGGTAGGGCCCAGCACGAACAGGGCCAGCAGGTTGTAGATGGCCTCCCGGAACCAGATGGGCGCCTGGCGGGCATTCCGCGGCACCAGGGTGAAGGCCAGGCGGGCCACCAGGACGTTGGCCAGGCCGTTCACCGTCTCCTTGGTCATGATGAACAGGGTGCTGTCCAGGGGAACCCCCATCACCCCGCGGTAAAGGATATAGACCAGCGGCATGCCGGCCAGCACCCAGTAGAGCGCGTCGGCCTGGATGAAGCCGATCCCGCGCCGGCCCCGCAGCCAGCCCACCGCCGCCACCTCCGCGGTCATCACCGGGATGGCGTAAGGGTGGCCCCAGATGAGCCACAGCGGGAGGCTGATCAGCCCCGCGGCCGCCACCCCCCAGCCGAGTCCGAACCACTGCAGCGCCAGCATGGCCGCGATGCTGCCGAAGATGAAATCGATGTTGAAGAAGACTGAAAACTTGAAATAGTTCCCGGCCATGCCGACGGCGATCAGCGCCACCAGGGCCAGCGCGCGCCAACCCCGGTCCGGCCGCGACAGCTCGCCCCCAGCCAGGCCAGGCAGAGGGCTAACCTGCTGTGGGTCCATGGGCCACTCCGGATTGTTGAGTAAATTACCGTAACATCCGGAAAAAAGCTCAAGGATTCCTGTCCGGCAGTCCCTTAGATCACGGGAACCGGTTCGCCGTCGCCGTCTTCATGACCGGTCATGGCCGATCCGGCGTTCCTGGGCAGATGGGAGCAGACCGGAGCGGCAAACACCGAGATGAGCGTGACGCCGAGGAAGGCCACCGAGAAATCCGAAAGCCGGGGCGCCGGGTGCCGGAGCACGGTCATGGACACCGCCAGCAGGCCCGAGGAGATGCAGATGCCCATGGACAGCATCATCTGCTGGAAGGTGGCGTAGAAGCTGGTGGCCGAGCTCATGCGCGGCTGGGGGATGTCGGCGTAGGCCACCGTATTGTAGGCGGTGAACTGGAGCGACTGGAAGAACCCGCCCACCCCCAGGGTGGCGTAGATCGCCATGAGCGGCCAGCTGGGCCGGAACCCGGCGCAGATGGCCAGGAACCCGCTGGCGATCAGCCCGTTCCACATCAGGGTGGTGCGGAAGCCAAACCGGCGCAGGATCGGGTTGGTGACGGTCTTCATGAGGAACGAGCCGATGGCGGTGGAGAAGGTGATCAGCCCGCTCTGGGCGGCGGTATAGCCGAAGCCCACCTGCATCATCATCGGCAGCAGGAACGGCAGCGAGCCGCCAGTGATCCGGGTCAGCGAGCCGCCCACCACCGAGATGCTGAAGGTGGGGATCCGCATCAGCCGGAAGTCGAGGATCGGGTTCAGGGCCCAGCGGGCGTGCCGGGCATAGCCCACCCCCGCCACCAGCCCCACCGCCAGGATGAGCCCGGTGACCCGGGTGGACTCGCCGCCCCCGCGGCTGATCATCTCCAGGCCGTACATGAGGCAGGACAGGGAAATGGAGGACAGGAAGAAGCCGCGCAGATCGAACTGGCCGGGATCCGGCTCGCGCACGTCGTCGATGAACACCGTGGCCAGGTAGATGCCCAGGATGCCGAACGGCACGTTCACGTAGAAGATCCAGCGCCAGGACAGGTAGGTGACGATGAAGCCGCCGATGGGCGGGCCCAGCACGGGCCCCAGCAGGGCCGGCACGGTGAACCAGGACATGGCCGAGACCATGTCCTTCCAGGCCACGGTGCGCAGCAAAACCAGCCGGCCCACTGGCACCATCATGGCCCCGCCGATGCCCTGGAACAGCCGGGCCGCCACCAGCACCGGCAGGCTCCCGGCCTGGCCGCACAGGATGGAGCCCAGGGTGAACACGCCGATGGCCAGCCGGAAGACCAGGCGCGCCCCGAAGCGGTCGGCGAAATAGCCGCTGGCCGGGATGAACAGGGCCAGTCCGAGCATGTAGGAGGTGAGCGCCGCGCTCATGTGCAGGGGCGAAACGTGGAAGCTGCGCGCCATGGTGGGCAGGGCGGTGGCCAGCACGGTGGAATCCAGCTGTTCCATGAACAGGGCGCTGGCGATGATCAGCGCGGTGGTCCGGAAACTGTGCTTGGGGATGAATGAAGGGGGTTCGGGCGCCTTGGAACGCCCGGTGCGGCCCCGGCGCAGGACCGGTTTCGGCTGTCCCAGGATCCGCTGCGCCAGGAGCGCCAGGCGGCGGTTACGCCGGATGGCGCTGGAGAGGGCAACGTTCATTGTCATAGCAACAATTATACCTAAATTCCCTTCGCATGGCGGCAGCTGAGATTAAGGAGCAATAACGATGCCTGGTCCTGGCCTAGAGCCCAGTCAGCGGGATCCTCCGGCCCCGGCCGAACGCCCATGGGCTCACCTTCAGCGAGAACGGCAGTTGCCTGCGCTTGAACTCGGAGTGCCGCAGCAGGTTGAAGATGCGCGGCAGGGCGGCCTGGGCCTGGGCCAGTTCGGGTCCGTCCAGCAGGTGTTCCAGGTCGTCCAGGATGCCCTCCTCCTCCCGCCGGGCCTCCAGCAGGGTGCCGAGGATGGCGTCCAACTGCGCGTAGGGGATCAGGCTGGCCTCGTCGGTCTGGTTGGGGCGCAGTTCCGCGGTGGGCCGGCGTTCCAGGATCCCCTTGGGGATGGCCGGACCCAGTTCCCGGGCCAGGGCGAACACCCGGGCCTTGAGGCAGTCGCCCAGGATGCCGAAGGCGCCGATGCCGTCCCCGTACAGAGTGAAGTAGCCGGTGGCCGCCTCGCTCTTGTTGCCGGTGTTGAGCACCGCCACCAGGCTGCTGCCCAGCATCCGGTGCACGGCCGGTTCCGAGGTGGCGGCCATGAGCAGCATGCCCCGGCACCGGCTCTGGAAGTTCTCGTCGGTGATGCCGAAGCCGCGCTCCGGGAAGGCCGCGGCCAGGGAACGCACCGCCCCGGCGAAGGGCGGTTCGGCGTCCAGCTGGAGAAAGCGGATGCCCAGCAGCTCGGCCTGCTCCCGGGCCAGGGCCAGGCTCTTTTCGCTGGTGTAGCGGGTGGGCAGGGCCACGCCCAATACCCGGTCGGGGCCCAGGTTCTCCGCCGCCATGGCGGCCACCACCGAGCTGTCGATGCCGCCCGAAAGGCCCACCACCACGGCCTCCAGGCCCTGCTTGCTGAGGTTCTCGCGCAGCCCCATGCCCAGGGCCTTGCGCAGCCAGAACGGCTCCTCCGGCTCCGACGGCCAGGGCTGCCCGCCGCTGGCGCTGTCCACCAGCACCACCCCTTCCTGGAAGAACTCGTCCCGCTGCCAGGTTCCGTCCGGACGGCTCAGGCCGGACCCGCCGTCGAAGGTGAGCCAGCTTTCCGACCCCACCCGGGAGGCGTAGGCGATGGGGATCCCGAGCTTGGCGGTGTGCCCCTGCAGCAGCCGCCGGCGCAGGGCCAGCTTGCTGGGGGCGGCCCAGGGAGCGTGGCGCCCCGGCGGCAGGTAGCTGCCCAGGTGGCCGGGGCTGGCCGAGGCGTTGAGGATCAGGGTGGCGCCCTGGCCGGCCAGTTCGGCGATGGGATCGAAGCTGTAGCGGATGGGGCCGGGGCAGAATTCCGGATTGGCCCAGAGGTCCTCGCAGATGGACAGGCCGATCCGCTCGCCGCCGAACGCCACCAGCGGCTGGGCGTTGGGGTCGGCCTCGAAATAGCGGCTTTCGTCGAACACGTCGTACATCGGCAGGATGCGCTTGTGCGCCACCGCGCGCACCGCGCCCCGCTCGCACCACCACAATTCGTTCCAGAGCCGGCCGGAGGGCGCCGGGCTGCAGGTGCCCATGACCAGGGGCACCGGCCCGCTCAGGGCGGCCAGCCGCCGGGCCTCGGCGCTCACCCGGCGGCGCAGGGCGCCCTCCCACAGGCGGTCCTCGGCCAGATAGCCCACCACCGCCAGTTCCGGGGTGAGCACCAGTTCCGCGCCCAGGGTGAGCGCCTCCTGGTAGGCCGCCTCGATGGCGCGACCGTTCGCCTCGGGATCGGCGAGCCGGGAATTGATCTGGAGCAGGGCGATTCGCATGGTCCGATTCTAGCAGCCGTTGCGGAGCATGCTCCGCTACGGCTGCTTCTGCAGTTTGGACATTTTGTCCCGTCCCATCCTGACCTGCCGGTGGCTCCGGAAACGTTCGTCCGAGTCCCTCGGCACGGCGCCGCCTCAACTCGGGTCCCCCGGCCAGGCGCCGACCCACGCTTACGCTTCGGACTTTC
>JARLGP010000069.1 GCA_031292735.1 Holophaga sp. | reverse complement strand
TTCCAGCCCTTCCAGCGGCTGCACCGGCAGGACGAGTTCCCGGGCCTGGGCATCGGCCTGGCCACGGTCCAGCGCGTGGTCCAGCGCCATGGCGGCCGGCTGAAGGCGGATTCCGCCCCTGGGCGCGGCGCCACGTTCAGCCTGGTCCTGCCCGAACCGGACGGCGGGGGGTCCGGAGCGCCATCAGCGACAGCATGAGACTAGATCATGCCGACGACGCGCTTGGCCGCCTTCAGGTAGTTGGTGTTGGGCAGGCCGGCCAGGCCCAGGCCTTCGATGACCGTGCGCATGCCCGCGTAGTTCTCGCTTTCGCAGCAGGCGGATTCCACCAGGGCGCCGTTCAGCCAGACCTGGGCGTATTCGCAGATGATGCCGTCGATGGTGAAGCCGTAGCGCATCTTCTCCACCGATACCGCGGCCAGGCCGGGCGTGTTGCGGGCCATGGCGATGAACTGGTCGATGCTGTAGCGGTCCTGGTCCAGCTTCAGGTCCACCTTGAGGTGGGACAGGATGGTGGCCAGGTCCTCCTTCTGGACCGGGAACTGGAACTTGCCGCGCGGCTGGAAGATCTCGTAGCCTTCGGGGGTTTCGCCCACCTTGGTCTTGATGTCCAGGAGCCCGTCGCGCACCTTGACGTTGGCCTCGTTGGTGGCGGTGGAAAGGAAGTAGGTTTCGGCCGGCATCTTCCGGGCCTGGAACAGGACGGTCTTGCCGTTCCACATCCGGGCCTTCACCGCCTCGATGATGGAGGGGCCGAACACCCGGAATTCGGCGCGGGGGATGAGCTTGGCGGCGTCGGCGGCGGAAGTGGCTTGGTTCTTGGCAAAAGGATCGGCCATGGAATGCTCCTTGAAAAGAGGGGAAAAGCGGGCCCTACCGTAGACAGGCCGCATAGAGGAAGGAAAGCAGGGCGGTAGCGCCCATGCCGTAGGCCGTGAGCCGGGCCGAACGGCGGTTGCCGAAGACGAACACGTAGATCGCCTTCATGAGGTTGTTGCTGGCCGTGGAGATGATCACGGCACTGAAGATCTGCCGTTCGCCGATGCCAAGGTTGCCCTGGAGCACGGAAACGATGAACGGCACGATGTCGGAGGCGCCCACCAGAAAGCTCAGCAGCTGCAGCCCCAGGTCATGGAACCGCACCAGCACTGCCTTGGTGACCAGGGACACCGCCACGAACATCAGGGCGAAGATGAAGGCCGCGTTCAGCTCCAGCGGGTTCTTGTCCTGGAGCACCACTTCCGGCTCTTCCGCCACCGGCGTGGTGCCGAGCCTGCGCACCCACCAGGCGTAGCCGGCCACCAGCAGCGAGAGCACGGCGAACGGGCCGGCCATGCGCAGCGCCGCCACCGGCCGGAAGGCCGCCACGAGAAGCAGGATGCGGAGGTACATGGAAGGCGTGGTGAGCAGGATGGCCGCCGCGGATTCGGCCGACTGGTCATCCTGGTGCCGGGTCTGCTTGGCCAGCACCAGGGTGGCCATGGTGCTGGAGTAGAGCCCGCCGATGACCCCGGTGAGCAGCAGCCCCTTCCTGGGATAGAGGTAGGTCTGCAGCACGTAGCCCAGGTAGGAGATGGCGGTGGTGACCACCACCGCCATCCAGATCTGCCGGGGCGACACCGGCAGGAACGCGAACAGCTGCCCGAGCATGCCCCCGGCGGGCATGGCCGCCGGGATCAAGGGCAGCACCACCGCCGCGATGGCCAGGAACTTGCACGCGGTGACCACTTCCCCGGCTTCCAGGCGGTCGGTGAACCTGCGGATCCGGCCCTTGGAGTGCAGCACGTACAGGATGCAGATGGCCACGGCCACCAGGAACCAGTGCGGCTCGTTGATGGCCACAGGCGCCACCGCATAGGTGAGCAGGGCGATCAGCACGCCGATCAGCCCGGGGCTCTTGTGCTGGCCGACCTTGTGGTTGTAGTAGACCAGCAGGAAGGCCATGAGCGAAGCCATGCCCAGCAGGTAGGCCGCACGGGCCGGAACCGGGATCCCATACAGGAGGAAGCCCAGCAGCCCAATGAAGATGAAGGTGCGGACGGTACCGAAGGTGTCGTACTTCTTTTCGCCTTCGTAGTACTCCCGCAGGCCGATGCCGATCAGCATGCTGATGGCGAGGGTGAGCAGGAACGGGATGATCAGGGGTGGCAGCAAATCGAACTCCAAGGCCAGCTGGAACCGGGCACAGCGGGATCCGCTGAAAAGCCATCAGCCGGCAGAACGGGGCATGCTCCCATTACCAGAGACGGCTGTTGAAGCCCATCAGAGGCATGGCGTACTGGGTCCACAAAACGAGAAGGACCAGGATGATGATCAATTGGGTAATGCCGAACTTGAACGACTCCCACATCGTGTACTGGTTGCTCAGGTAGCTGATGTTGGCTGGCTTGGAGTTGAAGTAGAGGACATAGACCTGGTTGATCAGGAAGGCCATGGGCAGGCAGAACCCGATGATGTCCCACCCGAATTTCTTGGCCACCCCGATCATGATGGGAAACATGATGATCGTGCGGGCCGTCTTGCTTTCGTTGATGAGCGTCGTGAACCCGAAGACGCTGCTCAAGGCGATGAAGATCACGACCTTGGAATGGCTCATTCCCCATACCTTGAAGACCGCGTCCACCCCGAGCCCGACGATGTTGGTGATGTCCACCATGCCGCCGATGACATAGGCTCCCCAGCTGAACATGAGCATGTGCCAGGGAATGTCGGCATCGTTCCAGGTGATGACGCCGAACTTCGGCAGGCCGAGGATGGAGGGCAGCAGCACGGCGCAGGCGCCGCCCACGGCCACCACTTCGGCACGGATGCCGTGGAGGCTCTCCGTGGCCCAGAGCACCAGCACCGCGATGAAGATCACCGCGGCGCGGATCTCGGCGGCCGAGATGGGGCCGAGCCGGTCCAGTTCGTCGCGCAGGCGCTGCATGCCGCCCTCGATCTTCGGCACCGACTCTTCCCGGGAGATGGGCAGCAGGAACCGGGTTCCCGTCCACCAGGCGATCACGCACTGGATCACCGCCAGGGGCAGCAGGGCCTTCAGCCAGAGGCCGTAGGAGACCCGGGCGCCGGCCTTCTCGAGCATCTGCGCGGCCAGCAGGTTGGCCGCGGAACCGGTGATGAAGCCGGAGGCCGAGACATTGTTGTACAGCAGGTTCTGCAGCACCAGATTGCGGCCCACGTTGTTCCGCTGCATCCCCCCGACCGAGCCGTAGATGGCGGCGATGACCATGAACAGGGGAAGCAGGATGGCGGTCTTGGCGGAGGTGGCGCTGATGAAGGCGCCCAGGATCACGTTGAGCGCGATGAACGCCATGAAGATCAGGGTCAGGCTTTTCCCGAACTTCAGGACCATGACCAGCGACAGGCGCTTGGCGAGCCCCGTCGCCACCAGGGCGCTGGCCATGATGAAGCTGCCGATGTTGAGCACCATCACCGGTTCCCCGAGGTAGGCGAAGGCGGGCCGCATCTTCATGATGCCCACGACGATCACCACCACGATCGCGATGAGGGAGGTGAGGTAGTTGGGCAGAGCTTCGCTGATCCAGAGGATGAGGGTGGCGAAAAAGAGGCCCGTGGCCGAATACATCAGCCCCGGCGGATTGATCTTGGTCTGGAGGTCGAACATCTGGATCGGTCCGCACCACTTCAGATGGAAGAACAGGAAGGCGATCACCGCCAGGGGCAGGCCGATCACCTTGAACGCCTTCATCCAGCGCCCGATGTCCATGGAAGGCAGCTTCGCCAGGGCATAGTTCTTCATGTCCAGCGGATCGAATGAGACGACGGGCTCAGCGACTTTTCCGCGGACGGTGTCATCCCCGCTGAGGGAGGGAGAGCTTTCCTCAATCATGACTTCCTCGTTTTTGGGACCCGCCATGCGGACCGTCCAGGACGGCCCGCACGGATGGGCCGTGTGGCTAGGACCGGCTCCAGGTGCTGAACGGGTTCTTCAGCAGGTTGGAGTTGTAGTAGCGGGGATCGCTGGACACTTCCGCCCCGGCCCAGGCGGGCAGGGTGACGGCTTCGGCCTCCGAACCCAGCTCGATCTCGGCCACCACCAGGCCTTCGTTGAGGCCGTGGAACACGTCGATCTCCCAGGTCTTGCCGAAGTGCACTTCCTTGTGCCGGTGCTTGTCGATGAGGGGCTGCTCACAGAGATTGTCCAGCAGCAGGCTGGCGTCCTCCACCGGAATGCCGTATTCGAATTCCGAGCGGGTCACCCCTTTGGTGATGCCCTTGATGGTGAGCTTGGCCACGTCCCCTTCGATGCGGACCCGCACCACCCGTTCCTTCTGGGAGTTGAGGTAGCCCTGCTTGAAGTGGATGCCGGCGTCGCGCGGCGTCCAGGCCGGAAGATTCACCAGATACTTGCGTTCGATTTCTTTGCCCATGGGGGTTCCTTCATGAAGGAGGGTGGAGGAGAAGAGGGAGTTCGATGCCATCTCGGCACAACGCTCGTGGCATTGGAAAAGGAATATCCATGCCACTATTTTCAGATGCCAAACCCATTGCTGAATATGCCCTGGTCCTCACTGAGGCGCCCGGGAGCGGATCCCCGTGCGGTTCCCCGCACCCGACGGCGCGGTATTCCGCAAACGGTTCCAGGTCCGGCCCAGGGCGGGGCGGACAACCAGAAGGGCCCCGCCACGGGGCCCTTCTGGCACAAGCACGGGGGCTAAAAGGTTACCGCCATGCGCATGTTGGTGTAGCCGAAATCGTCCCCCGGGATCTTCACCCCGGTCGGGCTGTAGGCCTTGCTGCAGGCCGCGTTGTCGTTGTTCCTCACCGTGGTGTAGTCCACCATGAACCGGAGATACCGGTTCACGTAGTAGTTCACGCCCACGGTGAAGTTCTTGCTGACGCCGCCCGCAACCGGGTCAACGGAGGTGAGGTCGTCCTGGTCCATCACGTTGTAGCGCGCCAGCAGCTCCAGGGCGCCGTTTTTCGAGGAAGGCGTGACGCTCTTGAAGAAGGCGTCCGACGAATCGTACTGGCGCTGGCCGCCGATGACCCAGGACACCTGGCAGTAGTAGGTGGAGAACGTGTGGTCGACGGTGCTGGCTGCCTGCTCCGCGGCGGTGGTGGGCACCAGGGCGGTGCCGGACCACTTCCGCAGCTGGGTGCCCCTGCGCACCACCTTGGAGATCTGGTACTCGCTCTGCCAGGAGAAGGGCCCCCAGAGGCCGGCGAATTCGAAGCCCAGCTGGTTCAGCTTGTCGACGTTGGTCACGCTGGCGTTGAGGAACTTGGCTTTGGAGGTCTTGTTCGTGCCGGGGCGGGTGGAGAAGTCCCAGGTGTAGACGCCCGGGGCGGCGGCGTTGGGCGTGCGCTGGGCCGCGGCCACGCCCAGGTGGATCAGCTGGGTGTCGGAAACCTTCACGGGCAGGCAGGTGAGCCGGGCCGCCAGGCCCCAGCCCTGGTTGTCCACGATCTTGTAGCTCTTGAGCAGGCCGGTCGAATCGACGTTGTCGTCGGCGGCATCCTGGTCCGCGGAGGTGTCGTCGATGGCCTCCCCGTAGAAGCTCGCCTTGCCCTGCCAGCGCTCCCCCCACTTCGCATAGCCCAGGCCGATGTGCCGGGAAGGCGTCCAGGAATCGGTGTAGGAGCGTTCCAGGAACCAGATGTTGCTGTCGGACACCAGGGTGTCCATGCCGAAGGGCTCCTTGAAATGGCCCACCTGGATGATGCTGTTGGCGAAGCCCTGGTAGCCCGCCCACATGTCCTTGATCGCGATGCTGTTGCCGGAGAAGTCCACCTCGCTTTCGCTGTACCAGGTGTTGCCCAGGTAGGCCTTCCAGCCCAGGCGGGCCGTGCGCAGCAGGGTGCCGTCGGTCAGCTTGTCCTTGCCGCCCCTGAAATACGTCGCGTCCAGGAAGATGCGGCCGGTGGGCTTCATGCTGAATCCATCATGGCCGGCATCCTTCGCTGCCGCGGACTGGGAAAGCTGCGCGACTTTCTGTTCCAGGTCCGTGATGCGCTTGTCGGTGTCCGCCGTGGTCTGGGCGAAGGCCGGCCCGGTCAGCAAGGCGATGGCCAGGGGGGTGATGGGAAATCTCATGGGTGGCTCCTAGAAAGGTATGGGGTGCCAGATCCCGCAGATCTGGGGATTGGAGGGGAAATACACGCGTTGAAAAGGGGTCCAATCTGCCAAGGCAAAGGCCGAGCCATTTCGCAGATGAGTTACAAATTATTGTTAATAGGGATCTTTTGAATTATCCGGGCATTCCGGAAGGCGACCTTGTGCGGGATCCGCCTGCCCCGGTGCGGGGATCCGCACGGGCGCTGCTCCCCGCTGGAGCTCCGCTTCCAGCCCCCGGCCCCCCCCCCCCGGGCTCCGTGCGCAGGATCCTCAGGCGGTCATGATCCCGAACTTCGGGGTTCCAGCCCAGGTAGCCCAGGTAGCCCAGGGCGGTTATTCTCCAATGTTCCGGGCGCCGGACCAGACGTACCGCATGGGGTTGCCGTCCTTGTCCAGGGGGCGTTTGTCGGCCTCGGTGACATAGGCGCAGGTGAAGTCGGTGATGGCGTCGCCCAGGAAGCGCAGGGCCTCCTTGCGCCCCTTGGTGGCGAAGGTGGCGCCCTTGGCCGGGCCGAACCCCTCCTTGAGGGCGGCGGAGGCCCCGGGGTCCAGGGCCTCCGCCTCCTCGAGGCTGCGGCAGGAGCCCAGGGCGCCCTCCATGGCGGCGAAGACCACGCGGGTTTCGCTCCTGCCGGCCACGGTGCGGGTGACCAGGCCGAGGGGCCGGCCCTTCACCAGGGCGCCGGCCGCGGGCTGCGCGCCCAGGATGAGCGCGGTGACCGGCTCGCCGGAACCGCCCTTCTCCCTGGCCAGGATGCTGCGCGGCACCAGGCCGCTCGGCACGCTCCGGACGCCCTTCTTCGCCTTGCCGGGGGCCAGGACGACGGCATTGTAGGTGCCATCCAGGTTCACCGGTTCGGAGCCCACCAGGAACCTCCTGGCCACGTCCTTTGCGGGCAGCTGGACGGCGGGATGTTCCGCGGCCAGGGCGCATGCGCCCAGCAGGAGGGATAGGGTGAACCTCAGGGGAATGGAATTCGACGTGCGCATGGCGGGATCTCCAGGGTGATGAGGGACAGGTTCAGGACGCGCTCTTCTTCTCCTTGGCGGCCGCAGGGACCGTGGATCCCACCAGCTCGAGGAACGGACGTTTCTTCTTCCCGGGATCCTCGTACCTGAGGGTGGGGAGCGTCTCCAGATCCGCCGAAACGGATTTCGGGCCGTACTCGAGGAGGTAGCGCACGGGCCCCCAGAAGGCGCCCTGGATGTCCGTGACCTCGTGGATGAGCGCCGCCGCGTTGACCAGTTGGTCCGGGGTGCGGTCGGTATTGTGCATGGAGTAGCGGCCTGACTTGTTGTTGATGGACCAGGAGCGGGTCTTCCTGTCGTAGTTCAGTTCGCCGCTGATCCGGCCCGGGAGGCCGCCCAGGGCCGCCAGGTGGCCGAAATGCTCCCCGGTGCCCGGCTTCTTGAAGCTCTTGTCCTCGGGACGGGTGAACCCCTTTTCGTAGACCCGGCCGTAGGGATGCATGGTTTCGGGCACCACCGCGAGGTGGCCGTCCGCATCGATGACCCAGTCGTAGGGGGCGAGTTCGGGGTCCAGGAAGGCGGGCAGCTCGCGGCTGGCCACCTGCTGGTAGGGGCTGAGGACGATCCGGTCGTGGGCGTCGGTCTCGAAGTGCTTCACGTAGGCGGGCGAGGCGATCCTGCCGAAGCGGGTGTCCAGGGCGGTGGCGCCGTAGAAGGCCTGGAAATAGCGCTCCGTCTTGGAGGACTGGTCCAGGGCGAGGAGGCCTGCCTGGGCGAGCCTCTCCTTGGTCTGGCGGTAGTACTGGTCGAGTTCCGGCTTGTTCTTCACGTGGCCGGTCCAGGCCACCTCCACCAGGGTCTGCCCCGTGCCGGGGAAGGACCAGGCCGACAGGCTGCTCTCCTTGAAAGTGGGCGCCAGGGGGTGGTCGGGTTTGAAGTCGGCGCTCCACATCCGGGCGATCCCGGGCGCCGTGAGGGTGGCGATGGGCTTGAGGATCACCTCCAGCTGCCGGTTCAGCTCGGGGCACTTGCGCTGCATGAAGGCCATGCACTGGGCCACGGTGGCCTTGGTGACATCGGGGATCCATTCGTCCTTCCCGTGGCGGATCTCGGCGGAAACGGAGTAGCCGACCTCCTCGAAGTAGTCGAGCTCGTACTTCGCCTTCTGGCAGACGGGAAGGTCCACCATCTCCGCCGGGTTGGTGGACCTGGATTTCACGGTGAAGAGCCCGGGGCGCACCCGCACGATGAGGTGGGCCCGGTCCAGCAGGCGGTCACGGGTGTCCAGGTAGGCGCCGTCCTTGGGCTTGCCGAACTTCCCCACCTCGCCGTAGGGCCTCAGCGCCGCCAGCAGGGGCGCCAGGGCCTGGTCGATATCCTGGTCGGTAAAGGCGGGAGCCTTGAGGGTGTAATGGTACTCGAGGGTCTGTTCGGGATCCTGGAACTTCATCTGCAGGGACGGAGCCTGGGCGTTGGCCGGCAGGAGACCGAGGCCCAGCGTGATCGCCAGGGCGGTTCGACGGAGCGTCTTGCTCGGATTCATGGAGGTTCTCCTTGAAGGGCGGATGCCGGGAAAGGGTCAGGATGCATGGACGTCGCGGCGGCGCAGCGGAAGCCGTGCGGGAATTCGCACACCCATGCGAGGATCCGCACGAATCCGCCCCGGGATGCCGGCCTACTGGGCCAAGGCGCGGCCCCGGAGCGCGACGGCCTCCCGGATGAGGGCGGCGGCGGCCAGGGGATCGGTCTCCGCCACGCGGAACAGCAGTCCTTTGCGCTGGTAGTGCGAGAGCATGGGCACGCTCAGCTCCCGGTGGATCCTCATCCGGGTGCGGACGGCCGGTTCAGCTTCGTCGGGGCGGCCGGCCTGCGGCAGATCGGCCACCAGGTCCAGGCTCAGCCCGAGCCCGTCCAGCAGGAGCTCCAGCGTCACCGCCTGGGGGATGGTGCGGGGGAACCCGCACAGGATGAAGCCCCCGGCGCATGCCCGGATGCTGCCTTCCACCAGGTCCCGGATGATGGCGTCGGGCACCAGTTCCCCGCACGACATATAGGCTTCGGCACGTCGGCCCAGGGGCGTCCCCGCCCCCACCGCCGAGCGCAGCAGGTCTCCAGCGCTGATCGGCACGGCTCCGTCCTGGGCGGAGAGGGCCTTGGCCACCGGGCCTTTGCCGGCCCCCGGGGGACCTGATAGAACAATCCGCATCGCTGAAACCTCCGGAGCGGGACCATGCAAGAGCTGCGCCAACTGCCACCGTTGGATTCCGGAGAGCGGAAGCTCGCCATGCGGTTGCTAGCGCGGCATGGGCCGGTTCATCAGCTTGCGGACCGCGGAGCCGCACCATTTCTCCCCGTCGGCAAAGGCCAGGTCGGCGAGTCCGCCCTGGACCACCTGGACCAGGAACCGCTCCCCCGAGGCGTGGGTCTGGGCGTCGTGGTAGAAGTCCTGGCATTCGTATTTGATGGAGAACGTGTACAGGTACGGCTTCTCCCCGGGCTGGGTGGACCATCCCGCCAGATGGACCTTGCAGGGCGCCGCGCCCTCCAGCTGGACATGACCGGGCTCCACCTCCACCGTGTAGGCGCGGGTGCCCTGCAGCCGGGTGCCGGCGGGAATGCCCAACCCGGCGAGCTCGGGCAGGTACCGGGCGAATTCCCCCAAGGTCAGGCCGCCCAGATCCGCCGGCGGCAGGTCGATGCTCACCACCTTCTCCAGGTAACTGGACAATCCCCCTCCGGGGCCCAAGGCCACATTGTCCTCCAGCTTGGCTTTGCCCTTTGCGCCAGCCAGAAGCAGGGGCATGGCCAGGGTCTCCTTGTAGTCCGGCAGGATGGACTTGAAGGTGAGTTCCGCCAGGGCGCCTGGCGCCTTGTGCTTCTTGCCCGTCGCGCCGAGCTGCCTGCTGACCCGGATCAGGTAGCCCTTCTGCCACAGCTCCTGGCCCGGGGTCTCAAAGTATTCCTGGTAGCCGCTGGTGACCTTGAGGGGCATGTTCGGCTTTTCGGTGACGGCGAAGCCGGCGCCGGCCCCGGCCGCCTGGATCCTGGCCCACAGCTGGGAGAAGGCCGCCGCCGGCGTGTCCTTGACCTTGCCCGGATCGATGAGGAATTTGAGTTCCCGGCTATGCACCCCGGCCAGCGCGGGGGCCGGGTATCTGGCGATGAGCCCGGCGTACTGGGGTGCGGCCGCGGCCACGGTGCCCGCCAGCAACAGGGCGGCGACGAGTCTGCTGATCATGTTGGTGTCTCCATGGAAAAGAGGCTTGGATGCGCCACCTGGCGCACCGTCCCCGGCCCTGATCACTGGGGCGAATCGCCAGGCATCAGGTTCTCGTTGATCCCTCTGGCCTCGAGCAGGCGCCCCTGGCCATCGAAGCGCAGCTGGACCAGCCGGTCGTAGAGCGGTTCCGGCCATCTGCCGTTGGGGAGCACCCGGCCGGGATCGGCGCCCAGCGCGTCCAGCAGGCGGGCGATCTCGCCGTGGTGCCACGCCACCAGGATCGCGGGGCCATGGGGCCGGGCGTGCATTTCATCCGCCAGCCCCTGGGCATCCCCTTCGATGAACCGGGTATCGATGACCAGACCGGTGGCCTTGCTGAGCGGCTCCAGGGTGAGGCGCGGACGCCGGCTCTTCGGGGTATCGGCGGTGGCGAACAGGTAGCCCAGCTTGACCGGCTTTCCGTCGATCCGGTAGTTGCCGAAATAGTCCACGTAGGCCTTGGCGCGCGCCACGCCGGCCGGGGCCAGATCGCGGCTCGGCCGCGCCTTTTCCGCATGGCGGATGATGAGGATGACCGTATTCTTCAGCGCGCCGTACGGCACCTGGCGCCCCGGTTGCGCGAGCACGGCCGTCTGGATGGCCAGGGCGAACAGGGCGTGGAAGAGCGGGTTTCGCTTCGGCACGGCAACAGCCCAGAGCCGCGCCCACCGGCTTCTCCGGGCCGTTGCCATGAGGAACGCCTCAGAACGCGAAGGAGAGGCCGGTGGCGAACATCGTGTTGCTGGCGCCCCGCACATCCACCCCGGTGCCGTTCACATCCTGCTCGATGGTGTTCATGTCGTTCTGGGTGCGGGTCAGGATGGCATAGTAGGTGGCGTGCCTGGACAGTTCGTTGGTCAGGCCGAAGCCCCAGCTGCCGCTGCCGCCGTTGCGCCGCAGCGCGGCCACCGGCTGGGCGGTGGCGCCCTGGTTGAACTTCACGTGGGCATACTCCAGGCGCAGCTTGGTGGTCTTCGACACCGGCACGACGACGCCCGCCGTCCACAGCGTCTCGCCCAGCTGGCCGATGGTGGCGGTGTACAGGCTGCTGGCGGTGGTCTGGTAGGTGGCCATGACCTTCATCCAGGAGAACTTGTAGCTGCCGCCCACATACCATTCGTTGATGCTGCCCCCTTCCAGCTTGTTGGCGGCGGAGCCGGTCTGGGGATAGGCGTTCCGGATCTTCAGCATGCCCTGGTAGACCAGGTCGAGGTTGACCGGCCCCTGGGCGTAGTTGACCCCGGCGCTCACCCGCTCGTTGTCGCTGCTGCCGGCCGTGGCGCTGTTGGCGGTGGTGGCGGCGGTGCTGCTGCCGTTGGTCCCGTAGGTGATGCCGGTTCCGTTGGCCTGCTCGCCGGTTTCCCCGAAGGAGTAGAAGACCCGGCCCGAAAAGCCGCTGTAGGTCTTGCTCTGGTAGCCGATGGAATTGTTCCACCAGGCCGCGGCGCCGGTCACCATGGTGGTGAGCACGGTGGTCCCGTTGTTGAGGTTCTTGCTGCTGATGAGAGTCCGTTGCAGGGTGGTGGTCGGGCTGCTGGTGATGGCCTCCAGGGCGGAATTGCGGACGATGGCGTCGGTGCTGGCCACCTCCAGCTTGCCGGCGGTGACCCGGCCGTAGTCGGAATCCACGCCCAGATAGGCCTGGCGGGTGGTGGACAGGCCGTTGGACAGCGGCACCGTGACGGCGAATTCCATCAGGGCCAGCGCCTTCAGGCCGTGGCCCAGGCCCAGGTTCTCCTCGGCGTTGAACCCGAGCCGGCTGTTCTTCCACACGCCGTTCTGCAGGCCGCTGTAGGTGCGGGTGTTGGACACTCCGGAGGCGGCGTCCACCGGGGTGTAGGCGCCGCTGGCCGACTGGACGAACCCGGCGCCGCCCCGGGAATAGCAGTAGGCCACATCGGCCACCCCGTACATGCCCGCCTTGACGTCGTAGATGGTGGTGCAGAGGCCCGAGTCGAACTTCGACTGGCCGAAGGCCGCACCAGAAACCAGACCGGCGACGGTCAAGCTGAGGATGACTTTGGACATGGTCTATCTCCTTGGTTTAATAGCCTCGAGGTTTTCGCAGATCTACATGGATTGGAAGATGTGTGCCATTCCAATGGATAAAATAACTTTTTTATTTTCAATTAGTTAAACAGAAGCCGTGCGACCCTGGCAACGGTCCCGTGCGAAATCCAGCACGGAACTTGCGGAAATCCGCACAGCCTTCAGCCCCGGCGCCGGGCCCACCAGGCTCCAAGCCGGTTGAAATAAAGATAGATCACCGGCGTGGTGAACAGCGTGAGCATCTGGCTGAAGATCAGCCCGCCGACGATGGCGATGCCCAGCGGCCGGCGCAGCTCGGAGCCGGTGCCGGAGCCCAGGGCCAGGGGCAGGCCGCCCAGCAGCGCGGCCATGGTGGTCATGGTGATCGGCCGGAAGCGCAGCAGGCAGGCCTGGAAGATCGACTG
>JARLGP010000012.1 GCA_031292735.1 Holophaga sp. | reverse complement strand
GTGGTAGTTGGGGGTGTCGATGTTGGCCAGATTGCCGGCGATGAGCGTCATGCGCCGGGTGGACAGGGTCATGCTGCGGTCCATCATCTGGAGCATGTAGTTGCTGGAAACGAGATCGAACATGAGCGCACCTGAGGGAGGGCGCCGGTGGCGGACACCCATTCCCGACGCTTGCATGGTTCGTGCCGTTCAGCCAAATTTCAGGAAGCATCACCCGCAAGAGCCGTCGGCTTGCTAAACTGCCCCCACACCCAAAAGGATCGAGCATGATTCTCACCCACCGGCAGCTTCAAGGCGTCACCATTATCAATCCGGAAGGAAAGATAACCCTGGGCGATGGCGACCAGGAACTGGGAGAGGCAGTCCGCGCCGTGCTGGAGCAGGGTTGCCGGAAGGTCATCATCAACTTCAGCAAGGTGAGTTACCTGGATTCCTCCGGGGTGGGCGAGCTGGTGGGCTGCTACACCTCCATCAAGAACAAGGGCGGGGAGCTGCGGGTCTGCGGCATGAACAGCCGGATCTACAACCTGATCACCATGACCAGCCTGAATTCCGTATTCGACGTGAAGGATACGGAAGAGGAATCGCTCGAAGGCTTCTGATCTCCGCCCTGCCCACATAGGCTCTGCATGGTTCTTTCCCCGTTGCCCCACCTCCTTCTGGCGGCCTCCATGGTGTGCATGGGGGCTCCGGATCCAGCGGTACCGTCCAGCACCCTGCTGGAGCTGGGGTTCCAGGGCGGCAGCGTGGACGACGCGGCCTACGCCCGGGTGGCGGCCGGGCTTGCCCTGGGCGCGCCGGTCAGCGAGGCCGGGTTCCAGACCGCCCTGGCCGCCATCCGCCTCACCGACCGGTTCCGGCAGGTGGACGGGCAGCTGCGTCCCGGGCCGGACGGGGTGCGGGCCCAGGTGCGGCTGGAGCCCTGGCCGGCCATCCAGCGCCTCACCTGGGCCGGAGATGCCCACCTGTCCGGGATCTGGAAGCAGCTGCGCGGGCTGCGTACCGGCATGCGCCCCGGGGAGGAGAGGATGGCGGCCTGGAGCCGCGAACTCCAGGGCCGGCTGGTGGAGGTCGGCTATCCCGAGGCCAAGGTCACCTGGACTCGCATCGACAATTATAAAACTCTAGTCGTGACGGTGACCGCGGGTCCGCCCTCCCTGGTGCGCCAGGTGGTCCTGGGCGGCGATCCCTCGCCCTACACCGAGGAGGAGATCCTGGGCAGCACCAAGCTGGTGCCCGGGCGCACCCTGTGGAGCCAGGCGGTGCAGGTGGCCACCAACCGCAACCTGAGGCGGAAATTCCAGAGCGAGCTGCGCTACGAGGCCCAGACCGAGGTCACCTGGGACGGCAAGGGCACCGTGCGGGTCACCGTGGTGCCCGGGCCCCGGGTGTTCCTGGAATCGGAAGGGAACGGCCTGGGGTTTTCCACCTCGCTCAAGAACATGGTGCCGCTCACCCGGGCCGACCGCTACAGCCCGGAGCTGATGGACGAGGGCGACCGCCGGATCGTCCGCTTCTTCCGGGCCAAGGGCTACCTGGACGCCCAGGTGACCCACCGGCGGGAGGTGACCCGGGCCGATCCGCCGGCGTTCCAGGAAGTGACCATCACCTACACCATCGCCAAGGGGGAAAAGACCCGGGTGGCCCACGTGCGGTTCGAGGGCAACCAGGCCTTCGGCCAGGCGGAGCTGCTGCGGGCCGCCGGCCTGCCGGGGGCGGTGCTGGGGGTGGGCAGCCCCCAAGCCACGCCCGACCTCCTGGATGGCCTGGAAGCCCGGGTGAAGGCGTACTACCTGAGCCGCGGCTACACCGAGGCGTCCCTGCGCCGCCAACTGGAGCGCACCGGCCACACGACCGACCTGGTGTTCCGGGTCCGCGAAGGGCCCCAGCGCCTGCTGCAGTGGATCAAGCTGGAGCTGCCGCCCGGCGGGTTCGGCGATCCCTGGGGGCTGGGCGAGACCCTGCCGCTCATCTTTTCCGAAAAGCCGGTGCGGCAGTTCTCGGGGCGGACCCGGATCTACGGCACCGACCGCCGGACCATGGCCGGCCTGCAGGGGGTGCTCACCCGCAGCTCGGGCTCGGCGGACGAGCCCGTGGTCCTCACCCTCACCTTGAACCGCCCCATCCCCCTGCTCAAGGGCGATCTGGAGCGGGTGTTCAGCGCCATCCGGCAGCAGCGCCTCCCGGCTCTGGGCGTGGTCCGGCCCCTGGTGCGGCTGAACCTGGAGCCGGCCGCGGACGGCACCGGGGTTCGCATCCAGGTGCCGGCCCAGCCCATGGAGCAGGTCCAGCGCCTGGTGGTCGCCGGCAGCGACAAGACCCGGGCCGAGGCGGTGCTGCGGGAAACCCAGCTGAAGCCCGGAGCGCTGCTGGCCGCGGACCAGCTGTCCCGGGCCCAGGCCCGGCTGAGCTACCTGGGCGCCTTCCAGCGGGTGGACCTGAGGAGCCTGGCGGCGGCCCCCGAGGACGGCCCGGCCCCCGCCGAGGCCGGCCAAACCCCCGCCAAGGAAGGCCCGCCCGTGCCCTGGAAGGAGGGCGACCTCAAGCTGAGCCTGGAGGAGCGGCCCCCCTACGTGATCACCAACTCCTTCGGCTACGACAAAACCCAGGGCTACCACGTGGGGGTCGGACTGCAGCAGCTCAACGTGGGCGGCATGGGCCGCACCATGGACTACAACATCCGGGCCGGCAACGGCACCATCCAGAACCCGACCCTGGCCCGGATGTTCCCCACCGGCACCTACAACCGCTCGGTGGACTCGTTCACCGTGGGCTACACCGATCCCTGGTTCACCCCGGCCCTGCTGCCGGACCGCACCCAGTTCCGCACCGAGGGGGCCTACATCCAGGAGGCGCAGTCGCTTTACGACCTGCACCGGCGGCGGTTCACCAACTCGCTGCAATGGTCGCTCACCCCCCAGGTGACCTTCGTGCTGGGCTACCGGTGGGAGCGGGTGGATGTGGGCTCGACCCTGAAGGGGATCACCGCCGACGAGCTGTCCGTGGTCGCCCAGTATCCCACCCAGACCACCGTTTCGGCGCCCTTCGCCCAGGTGGCCCGGGACACCCGGGACAATGCCTTCGACCCCACCAGCGGCATGTATTCGGTGGCGCGGGTGGAGTTCGCCAACCAGCTGTTCCTCACCAGCTCCAACAGCAGCTTCGTGAAGGTGGACCTGCGCAACCAGTGGACCTGGCCGGTGGGCTACAAGGCCCAGGCCGGGGTGGTGGCCCTGGGCCTGAGGGTGGGGATCGCCAAGCCCACCGCCAGTTCGGCCCAGAACCTGCCGCTTTCGGAACGGTTCTTCGCCGGCGGCCCGTTCAGCTTCCGGGGCGTCGAGCCGGACGCCCTGGGCGTCCAGGCCCATGTGCCGCTGCGCAACCCCGACGGCACCCAGCAGTTCAACGCCAACGGCCAGCCCATCTACTATGCCACCCCGGTGGGCGGCCAGGGGCTGGCCCTGATCAACCTGGAGTACCGGTTCCCGATCCTGCGGCCGACTTTCTGGGGGGAGATCTTCGTGGATTCCGGGCAGGTCTACGAAAGCCTGACCCGGCTGTCCGCCGCCGAGCGGGCCAAGCAGGCGGGGGGCGAAACCCCCTCGACGTCCTTCCCCCCGTTCCGCACCGCCCTGGGCCTCGGCCTGATCTTCAAGATCGGGATCCCGCTCAAGATCGAGTATGCGGCCGACCTGAACCGGATCCTGGGCCGGCCCCGGTCCCAGAACGACATCGATACCCAGCTGAAGTCGCTGCTGATCTCGGCCGGCTTCCAGTTCTGACCGGGCCGTCCATTGGCGGTATCCTGAACCCATGGAAATCCGCCCCGCCCTGCCCTCCGATGCCCCCGCCCTCGCGGAGCTGGGCGGAAGACTGTTCCGGAACGCCTACGCGGACCAGATACCCCTGCGCGACATGGAAGCCTACGTCGCCACCACCTTCACCGCCGAAGCCCAGACCGCGGAGATCGGCGCGCCCGGCGCGGCCGTCCTGGTGGCGGCGGAAGGCGCCGACCTGGTGGCCTACGCCCAGCTGCGCACCGCGCCGCCGCCCATGGCCTGGAACGACCCCGACACCCTGGAGATCGCCCGCTTCTACCTGGAGCCCCGATTGCACGGCACCGGGTTCGCCAGCAGCCTCATGGGGGCCTGCCTGGACTGGGCGCGGCAGCGCGGGCAGGGCAACGCCTGGCTCCAGGTGTGGGAGATCAACCGCCGGGCCATCGCCTTCTACGTGAAGGAGGGCTTCCGGGACGCGGGGCAGACGACGTTCCAGGTGGGCAACATCCTCTACCGGGACAGGGTGCTGCTCCGGGCGGTCTAGTTCCAGAAGGCCTGCACATCCGCCAGGATCGCGGCGGACACCAGTTCCCGGGGCGAATCCCGGAACCAGCCCTGGGGATAGCAGGGGGCGTAGTCCTGGCCCAGGAAGCGCCGGTCCAGGAACACCAGCAGGCCCTTGTCCTGGGGGGTGCGGATGACCCGCCCGGCGGCCTGGAAGGCCTTGGCCGCGGCCGGGTACAGGTAGGCGTAGGCCTCCCCGCAGCCGTACTTGCGGTCGAAGTACTGGCGGATCTGGTCGCGCTCCAGGTCGTAGGGGGGCAGGGCCGGGCCCACCACCACGCAGCCGATGAGGGTCTCCCCGGGGCAGTCGATGCCTTCGGACAGCGAGCCGCCCTGGACCGCCAGCACCACCACGCCGGTTTCCCCCCGCAGCCGGGCCAGGATCGTCTCCAGCTGGGCCGCCGAGGCCCGCCGGGGCTGGAGCAGCAGCTGGAAGCCGGGCAGCTGGAGCCGG
Source organism: Holophaga sp. (assembly GCA_031292735.1). The sequence continues at coordinate 12,879 of JARLGP010000012.1, read as the reverse complement.
GCGGCGGTCTTTTCCAGCAGCTCGAAGCTGGGGAAGAACACGAAGTAGTTGCCGAACCGCAGGGGCAGCACCCGCTCCAGGAACTGGGCCATGCGCGGCGCCTCCCGCTCCCGGGACCGGTACAGGGTGGAGATCTGGGGCACCACCAGCACCTTGCGGTTCCCGGGCGGGAAGGGCGAGGGCACCTCCACCGCGGCCGCCTCGACGTCCAGCCCGGCCAGCCGCTGGTGGTACTGGAACGGCTTGAGGGTGGCGGAAAACAGCACGGCCCCGGCCAGGGCGGCCATGCGCCCCTGGAGGTGGGAGGAGGCGTCGGCGCAGGTGATCTGCAGCCGGCCCGGGGGGATCCAGCTCACCACGTGGGTCTCGTCCAGGGTCCGCAGCACCGCGCAGAACCCGGCCCAGGCCTGGTACAGCTCGGTGAGCGGATGGGCCGGACCCAGCTCCCGGCCGTTGCCGGCGGCCCAGGCCAGCAGCTTGCCGATGCGGTACTCCTCGCCGAAGAAGGGCAGGGGGTCGGGCTGCAGCAGCCGGTGGCCGCCGTCCAGGGCCCGCAGCAGGTCTTCGCAGCGCCGGATCTGGGCGCTCACCCGGCGGCGCAGGGCGGGGTCCGGCGGCAGCTGGCGGCGCTTGCGCAGCTGCTCCAGCCAGGGCAGCTCCAGGGCCGGGGAGAACCACTCCGCGGCCCGGGCCGGCAGGTTGTGGGCCTCGTCCACCAGCACGATCCGCCGCGCGCTGTCCTCCGGGGCCCCGAACAGCCGGGCCAGGGTGGCGTTGGGCGAAAACACGTAGTTGTAGTCGCCGATCACCACGTCGGCCTGGGGCGCCGCGTCCAGGGCCAGCTCGAACGGGCAGAGCAGGTTCCGGTCGGCCTCGGCGGCCAGGTCGGCCGAGCTGGCGCAGCCCAGGGCGGCCAGGCTGGCCAGGGCCCCCGATTCGCGCAGCCGGTCGTAGTAGAGGTTGGCCCGGGGGCAGACGTCGGGCCGGCAGTTCACCTCGGGCTGGGGGCACACCTTCTCCTTGGCCCGGAGGGTCACCGAACGCACCGGGTGGCCCTGGGCCCGGATCCGCCGCACGCAGTCCTCGGCCACCTGGTGCTGGCTGTTGCGCGGGGTGCAGTAGAACACCTGGAGGTCCTGGTCCAGGGCCCGGGCCAGGGCCGGGTAGAGGATGGCGGCGGTCTTGCCCAGCCCGGTGGGCGCCTGCAGCAGGAGCCGCCGGCCCTCGGCCAGGGACCGGGCCACCCGGTCCACCAGCTCGGTCTGGCCCGGGCGGGGATCGGGGAACGGGAAACTGAGCCGGGCGCCCAGCTCCCGGCGCTCCGCCGCCCGGGCCCGGGCCCGCAGGAACGCCTCGTGGTGGGCCTGGAGCCGGGCCTCCACCCAGGCGCCGAACGGCTCCGGGTCGAACGGCAGGTCCAGCAGCTCTTCGCTGTCGTCCAGCAGGGAGACCACCCGCAGCCGGCACATGGGCGCCGCCCCGGTCTCCCGCCAGAGCATCCAGGCGTACATCCGGGCCTGCAGGGCGAAGGGGTGGTCTGGGTTCGCCCGCAGCTCCTGGAGGATGGCGCCCGGCCGGAAGCCGGTCTTGATCTCCTCCACCGTGGCCGGATCGGCCAGCAGCAGGTCGAGCCGTCCCCGCACCAGGCACCGGAAGCCGGGCCGGGACAGCTCGGCCCGCACCGACAGCTCGCTCTGGTGGCGCGGATCCTCCTGGAGCAGGCGCTTCTGGATCCGGGCGTGGGTGCGGGCCCCCAGGGACTGGGGATCCTCGTCGGCCAGGGAGGCCAGGCGGGCGTCCAGACTTCCGGTGGGCTCCAGCGGCGCCACGAAGCTGCGCACCGAAAGGTTCAGGGAATCGGGTTCGTCCATGAATGGTTAGAAAATGGCCAGGCCGCAGTGGCTGCAGTTGCCCGAATCCACCACCCGGTGGCTCTGGGGGCCGGAAAGGCTCCGTCCGCAGTGGGGGCAGAGCAGGCCGAGCCGCCGGGTCATGCGCTGCACGGCGCTCACGCAGGCGTACACCACCAGCGCGTAGCCGAACAGGCTGAGGGTCTTGAAGGTGGTGTGGACCCCGTCGTGGGGATGCACCTTGCCCACCCAGGCCGAGGCGATCAGGGTGACGAACAGGATGGACAGGGCCACCCGCATCATCAGGATCTTCCTTTTCTTCACCGCCGCGAGGTTGGTGATGAGCACGTCCTTGTCCATCGAGGGCTCTCCGGGATCAGATTAGCTCAGCGCTCGAACCGGGTGGAAAGAACGATGGCCGACATGGTGCGCTCCACCCCGTCCAGTTGGCCGATGCGGTCGATCACCGTGTCCAGTTCGCCGATGGAGCTGGCCGCCAGGATGGCCAGCAGGTCGAACGGGCCGCTCACCGAATGCAGGGTGCGCACGGCGGGGATCCGGCGCAGGGCGGTCTGGATCACCTGGGTCTGCTTGGGGGCCAGGGTGATCAGCACGTAGGTGCGGATCATGCCGGCCTCCACCTCGTCGGCCAGCTTCACCGTGTAGCCCGCCACCACCCCGCCCCGCTCCATGCGCTCGATCCGGCTTTGCACCGTGGTCCGCGACAGGCCCAGGTTGCGGGCCAGCTCCGCGGTGGCGGTGCGGGCGTTCTCGCGCAGCAGGCTGAGCAGCTTGTGGTCGGTGGCATCCAGGCTGATTCTCGGCATTCTGTTCAATCCATATGGGTATTCCGACGAATCATATGGGACATTTCGTCTCTTTTCCAGTGTTTTCTGACAGGCGGGGCTACGACACTTGAATACACCGCAGATTCGTTCCGTATTCTCAAGGGGAGGCGCACCATGACACCTGAACCGAAGGCATCCGATCATGGCATCCATGTCCAGCCGGCCGATGTGTTCGACGCCCTCAAGGGGCACATGCTGGTGGACGGCTTCAAGCTGGTGATGGACCTGGAGAAGTCCAAGGGCTCCTGGATCGTGGACGCCCGCAACGGCAAGCATTACCTGGACTTCTACACCTTCTTCGCCACCGCCCCGCTGGGCCACAACCACCCCCGGCTGTGCGAACCGGAGTTCCAGCGCAGGCTGGGCGCCATCGCCGTCAACAAGCCGGCCAACAGCGACATCTACACCACCGCCATGGCCGAGTGGGTGCAGACCTTCGCCACCTTCGCCGCGCCCGACTACCTGCCGCACCTGTTCTGGATCGACGGCGGCTCCCTGGCGGTGGAGAACGCCCTGAAGGCGGCCTTCGACTGGAAGGTGCGCAAGAACCTCCAGCAGGGCAAGGGCGAGAAGGGCTCCCGGGTCATCCATTTCCGCGAGGCCTTCCACGGCCGCAGCGGCTACACCCTGAGCCTCACCAACACTGCCGATCCTCGCAAGTACATGTATTTCCCGAAGTTCGATTGGCCGCGGATCGTCAACCCCAAGGTCAGCTTCCCCCTGGAGGGGGCGGCCCTGGCCCAGGTGCAGGCGGTGGAGCAGGAGGCCGTGAACCAGATCCTGGCGGCCCTGCGCCAGTATCCGGACGACATCGCCTGCCTGATCATCGAGCCGATCCAGGGCGAGGGCGGCGACAACCACTTCCGCCCGGAGTTCTTCCGGCAGCTGCGCAGCCTGGCCGATGAGCACGAGTTCATGCTTATCTTCGACGAGGTGCAGACGGGCTTCGGCGCCACGGGGCGCTGTTGGGCCCACCAGCACTACGGCGTGCGGCCGGACATCATCGCGTTCGGCAAGAAGGCCCAGTGCTGCGGCATCGCCGCAGGCGCCCGGCTGGACGAGGTGGAAAGCGTATTCCAGGTGCCCAGCCGCATCAACAGCACCTGGGGCGGCAACCTGGTGGACATGGTGCGCGGCACCCGGATCATCGAGGTGATGCGGGAGGAAAACCTGATCGAGTTCAGCGCGCGCCAGGGCGAACGGCTGCTGCGCGGGCTCCAGGAGATCCACCGGGACTTCCCCGACTTCACCAGCAACCCCCGGGGCAAGGGGCTGTTCTGCGCCCTGGACCTGGCCTCGCCGGAACTGCGCAGCGCCGTCGTGAGCAAGGCCGCCCAGCTGGGCATGATCATCCTGTCCACCGGCCGGCAGGGCCTGCGGTTCCGCCCGGCCCTGAACCTCACCACCGAGGACCTGGACCTGGGCGTGGAGCTGCTGCAGCAGAGCATCAAGGCCGCCGTGGCCGAGGCGCAGCCGGTGCAGCTGGGAGCATGAAACATTAGGTTGTTGTAGGATGGACCTCCAAGGGGGGTCCATGCGGATTCTGGTGGTTGGCGCGGGAGCGACCGGCGGTTATTTCGGGGGGCGGCTGCTGGCGGCCGGCCGTGAGGTCACGTTCCTGGTTCGGCCGGAGCGCCGCCGGCGCCTGGCGGAGAATGGGCTGGTGATCCGCAGCGGCCTGGGCGACGTGAACCTGCCGGCGCCCACGGTCACCGCCGACACCCTGGACCGGACCTTCGACCTGGTGCTGCTCAGCTGCAAGGCCTACGACCTGGAAGGCGCCATCGAGGGGTTCGCCCCGGCGGTGGGCCCGGAAACGGCCATCCTGCCGCTGCTCAACGGCATGCGCCACCTGGACCGGCTCGACGAGCGGTTCGGCGCCAGCCGGGTGCTGGGCGGCCTCTGCCAGATCTCCTCCGCGCTGGACCCGGAAGGCCGCATCCTGCACCTCAACACCATGCATAGCCTGGTGTTCGGCGAGCGGGACGGGGTGCGTTCGGCCCGCATCCAGGCGGTGGCGGCGGAGCTGGCCGGCTGCGGGTTCCATGACCGGCTGAGCGACCAGGTCCTGCTGCAGATGTGGGAGAAGTGGGTGTTCATCGCCAGCGCGGCCGGCATCAACTGCCTCATGCGCGCCACCGTGGCCGACATCGTGGCCGCCGGCGCCAGCGGGTTCGCCCTGGCCCTGGTGGACGAATGCGCCGGCATCGCCGCGGCCCACGGCTTCCCGCCCCGGGAGGCCTGGCTGCAGAAGGCCCGGGCCATGCTGACCGAACCCGGGGCGGCGCTCACCGCCTCGATGCTGCGCGACCTGGAACGCGGCGCGCCCATCGAGGCCGACCACGTGGTCGCCGATCTGCTGCGGCGCGGCGACCCCCAGCCCGGCGCCAACCCCATGCTGCGGGTGGTGCTGGCCCACCTGAAGGCCTATGAGGCCCGGCGGGCCAGGGAGGCGCGAGGGTAGCCCCTGCGGGACGGCACCTTTCCCATCGGCTCCCGGTCCCCTGGGGCGGCGCGGTGCGACGCCCCGGCTTGCCGTGCCCCAGGTCTGGCCTATAATATATAAATTATTCAAGGCATCTCCAACGGTCCGTCCGGCAGAGGGAAGCATGGATCCCAGGGCCCTCACTGAAACCATCCTGCGTCTGGCTGCCCAGCTGCTTTTCTGGCTCGGCCTGGAGCAGGTGTTCCCCTACGCCGTCACCTTCGGCCAAATGCTGGCCGGTTCCCACCCTGGCCGGGCGGCGCTGTGGCCCTGGTTCGGCCTGGGCGGGGCGGCCGGGCTCCTGGTGGCGTTGCTGGCCGTCCTGAAGGGTTCCGCACGGCTGGCGGGGTTCCTGACGGCCGGCCTGGAGGCTTCCGGCCCGGGGGGCGAATCCTGGGACCTCCGGGGCATCGGCGCCTCCCTCCTCGGGCTGTTCCTGGCGCTGCGCGGGGCGCTGGGGTTGGCGCAGGTCCTGATCACCTGGCGCGCGGTGGCCTGGCGCCTGGACCTGCTCGGCCTTGGCTCCCAGATGTCCGGGGCCCTGAACCTGCTGCAACTGGGCACGGGCGTCGGCCTGTTCGCCGGATCCGCCGCGCTGGGCGGGATCCTGCGCAAGGCCCTGGCCCAAAGGCCGAGGCTGTGAAAGGGGGAACACCATGAGTGCGGATACCTTGACCGTCCTGGCACTTCGGCTGGCCGGCGGATTCTGCCTGGTGGTGGCCCTGACCAGGGGGGCGGTGGCAGGGCTCCTGCTGACGGTGTGGGACCCGTCCTTCGGCTGGCTGCTTCGGGTGCTGGCCTGGACCGCCCTGGGCATGGCGCTGTTGGCGCTGCTGCTGTTCCTGGGCGCGAAACCGCTGGCGAAGCTGCTGGCGCCCCGGGAGGCGGGGGCGAGCGCCGCGCTGGACGGCCGGACCTTGCTGGCGCTGGGCTTCGCCCTGCTGGGCGGCTTCCATGTCTGCCAGGGGGGGATCACGCTGGTGGGGGAGGTGACCGGAACCTTCCATTCGCTGAGGGGGGTCCTGGAACTGCTCGCTGAGCAGCCTCCCCGGTTCGCCGTTCCGGCGCTCCATGTGGCGGTGGGGGTGGCCCTGGTGCTGGGGGCCAAGCGGCTCGCCCGGTGGTGGTTCAGCCTGCGCCTGGGGGACGGGGCGGCTTGAGGCCGGATCCCTTATGCCGGGGCTATACCAAAATATTCAAGTTATTTTTGCGCAACGGTTTATTCCGTAACGGCCCCTAACCCATCCCCGGGCGCTCAGGGAGCCTCGCCCCTTCGCCGCACTGCTCGATCAACCAATCCTTGAAAACACAAATCTTGTATAAGTCCGCCTTGCCTTCCGGATGCACCAGGTAGTAGGCGTGGTCGCTGGTCACCGGCCGGTCGCAGGCCACCACCAGCCGGCCGCTGGCCAGTTCCTCCTGGATCAGGAACCGGGGCAGCACCGCCATGCCCAGCCCGGCGATGGCGGCCTGGATGACCATGTGGAACTCCTCGAAGCGGGGCCCGTGAGGGCCGTCGAAGCTTTCCACCCCGACCGCCCGCAGCCAGTCGGCCCAGGCCTGGGGCCGGGTGGTCAGCTGCAGCAGCGGGTAGCGGGTCGTGTCCCCGGGCAGCTCCAGTTCCCTGCGGCCGCCCAGCAGCGACGGGGCGCACACCGGGACGATCACCTCGCCCATGAGCCGGTGGCACACGGCGTCCGGCCACACGTCGCTGCCGAAGTGGATGGCGGCGTCGATGCCGGTGCCGGTGAAATCGAACGGCTTGACCTGGGCCACCAGGTTGAGCTGGATGTCCTGGTGCCGGCTGATGAAGTCGCCCAGCCTGGGCACCAGCCAGCGGGAGCCGAAGGTGGGCAGCAGGGCCACGGTGAGCACCCCGCCCTTGCCGTTGTAGGCCATCACCTGCAGGGTGGCCGCCTCGGCCTGGTTGAGCAGGTCGCGCACGGCGCCGGCGTAGGCCTCCCCGGCCTCGGTGAGCACCAGCCGCTGCTTGATCCGGTGGAACAGCGGCTGGCCCAGGAAGTCCTCCAGGTCGCGGATCTGCCGGCTCACCGCGCTCTGGGTGACGTTCAGGTCGGCGGCGGCGCGGGTGAAGCTCATGTGCCGCACCGAGGCGTCGAAGAACTGCAGCGCGGTGAGGGAGGGCATCACCCGTCTTAAATAATTAATCACAGAGGCACCTGGGTCATGACTCTAGGGAATGAGCTACCAAAAATATATCGTTTGTTACAAGACCCAGGATACGGAACACTAGTGCCATAAGCAATGGGTTGACACCACTGACATCGAAGAGCTGCCATCCTTTTCGGTGGGAAGCTCAAGATCGTTCTTCTGGTTTCGGGTTCCAGCCTTGAGGCTGGATCGGCTTTCTCTTCATAACGAGGTTGGTATGAGCCAGTATCAAATCGCATGGTTGCCCGGTGACGGGGTTGGCGTCGAAGTCATGGAGGCGGCCAGAATCTGTCTGGACGCGCTGAAGTTCAATGCCAAGTACGTGCACGGCGACATCGGCTGGGAATTCTGGTGCAAGGAGGGCGAGTCCTTCCCCCAGCGCACCATCGACGTGCTGAAGCACTGCGACGCGGCGCTGTTCGGGGCGATCACCTCCAAGCCGGTGAAGGATGCCGAGCAGGAGCTGAGCCCGGCCCTGAAGGGCAAGGGCCTGGTCTACCGCAGCCCGATCGTGCGCATGCGCCAGATGTTCGATCTCTACACCTGCCTGCGGCCCTGCAAGGCCTATCCGGGCAACCCGCTCAACTTCAAGGAAGGCATCGATCTGGTGATCTTCCGGGAGAACACCGAAGGGCTCTACTCCGGGGTGGAATTCAGCCCGGTGCCCGATGAGCTGCGCCAGACCCTCACCCGCCTGAGCAAGCCCTTCGCCCACTTCAAGGACCTGCCTGGCGACGAATACGCCATCACCTGCAAGATCAACACCCGGCACGGCTGCGAACGGCTGATCCGGGCCGGCTTCGAGTATGCCAAGAAGTTCGGCTACCCCAAGGTCACCGTGGTGCACAAGGCCAACGTGGTGCGCGCCACCGAGGGCATGTTCCTGGAGACCGGCAAGCGCATCGCCAAGGAATATCCCGGGATCCAGATGGACGACGCCAACGTGGACGCCATCTGCATGTGGCTGCTGAAGAACCCCAAGAACTACGGGGTGCTGGTGGCCACCAACCTGTTCGGCGACATCATCAGCGACCTGAGCGCGCAGATGATCGGCGGCCTGGGCTTCGGCTGCTCCGGCAACATCGGCGAAAAGCTGGCGGTGTTCGAGCCCAGCCACGGCTCGGCGCCCAAATACGCCGGGCAGTACAAAGTGAATCCCATCGCCACCATCCTTGCTGCCAAGATGATGTTGGACTGGCTGGGGGAGAAGGAGATGGGAACCCGGCTGGAGGCGGCCACCGCCGCCGTCATCACCGAAGGCAAAGTCCGCACCTACGACATGGGCGGATCCGCCACCACGCTGGAGATGGCCAAGGCCATCGCGAGCAAGCTATAGGGAAGGGATACATCATGACCGGAATCATCATTCACGAAGTGGGCCCGCGCGACGGCCTCCAGGTGGAAAAGCAAGTCGTACCCACCGAGCTCAAGGAAACCTGGATCCGGGAACTCATGACCTCGGGGCTGGACGTGGTCCAGGTGGGCTCCTTCGTCCATCCGGTCAAGGTGCCTCAGATGGCCGACAGCGACGAGCTGTTCCGGCGCCTGTCCAGCGCCCCCGGGCCCCGCGCCGTGCTGAGCGGCCTGGTGCTCAACGAGAAGGGCCTGGACCGGGCCCTGGCCTGCGGGGTGGAGCTGGTCTGCCTGGGCATGTCCGCCTCGGATACCCACAGCCAGAAGAACACCGGCATGGCCAGCCTCGAGGCCCAGCGGCGCATCATCGCCACCGCCAAGGTGGCCCAGGCCGCCGGCAAGAAGGTCCAGGTGAGCGTGCAGAGCGCGTTCGGCTGCGGCTTCGAGGGCCGGATCCCGGACGAGCGGGTGCTGGACATCGTCCGCGCATACGTGGACGCCGGGCTGCTCAACATCAGCCTGGCCGACACCGCCGGGCACGGCTTCCCGCAGCAGGTGCACCGGCTGTTCGCCGCCGCCCAGAAGCTGGGGCCGGTGGTCTGGACCGCCCACTTCCACGACACCTACGGCATGGGCATGGCCAACGTCTACGCGGCCCTGGAGGAGGGGGTGACCACCTTCGAAACCTCCTTCGCCGGGCTGGGGGGCTGCCCCTTCACCAAGGTGGCGGCCGGCAACGTGGCCACCGAGGACCTGGTGCACGGCCTGCAGCGCGCCGGCCTGCGCAAGGACATCCAGACCCCGCGTCTGGTGGCGCTGGCGAAACAAGCGGCGGAATTCTTCGGCCGCGAAATGACCGGGCGGGTCTACCGCGCCGGGATTCTGGGGTACTGATCATGGCAAAACTACGCATGCTTGAGGGGATCAAGGTTCTGGACCTCACCAACGTCCTGTCCGGTCCGTTCGCCACCCTGCACCTGGCCCTGCTGGGCGCCGACGTGATCAAGGTGGAGAACCCCAAGGGCGGCGACCTGGCCCGCTCCCTGGGCATCGTCCCCGAATACAACAAGAAGGGGATGGGGACCAGCTTCCTGGCGCAGAACTCCAACAAGCGGTCCGTCACCCTCAACACCAAGTCCCCCGAGGGCAAGGAGATCTTCAAGAAGATGGTCAAGGACGCCGACGTCCTGGTGGAGAACTTCCGCCCGGGCGTGATGGAACGGCTGGGCCTGGGCTATCCGGTGCTGTCGGCCATCAATCCGCGGCTGGTTTACTGCGCCATCTCCGGCTTCGGCCAGAGCGGGCCCGACGCCCTGAAGCCGGCCTACGACCAGATCATCCAGGGCCTCTCCGGCGAGATGGCGCTGAACGGCGACGAGCGGCTGAACCCGCTGCGCTGCGGGTTCCCGGTGTGCGACACGGTGGGCGGGCTGAACGCCGCCTTCGCGGTGATGGCCGCCCTGTTCCAGCGCGAGCGCACCGGGGAAGGGCAGTGCATCGACATCGCGCTGCTGGACTCGATCATGCCGCTCATGGGCTGGGTGGCGGCCAACCTGCTGATCGGCGGCAAGGAGCCGACCCTCAACGGCAACGACAACTTCACCGCCGCGCCCAGCGGCACCTTCCGCACCCAGGACGGCTTCATCAACATCGCCGCCAACAAGCAGGAACAGTGGGAATCCGTGTGCGACCAGCTGGAGGTCCCCGAACTGAAGACCGACCCCCGGTTCCAGGAGCGGGACACCCGCAAGGCCAACCGCAAGGCGCTCACCTCGCTGCTGGAGGCCCGGCTGACCCTGAAGCCCACCGCCCAGTGGGTGGAGCAGCTCAACGCCAAGGGCGTTCCGTCCGGGGCCATCCTCAGCCTGGGCGATGCCCTGCGCCAGCCCCAGGTGCGCCACCGCGGCGTGCTGCAGAAGACCACCGTGCCCGGCATGGGCGCCATGGAAGTGTTCGGGCTCACCGCCCTGTTCGAGAAGAGTTCCGGGGACGTGACGGCGCCGCCGCCCACCCTGGGCCAGCACAATGCCGAAGTCTACGCGCAGCTGGGCATGAACGCGGCCGACCTGGCCGGGCTCAAGGCAAAGGGCGTGATCTAACAGTCAAATCAACCCGTTTCGGAGGTGCCCCATGGGCATGACGGTAGTAGAAAAGATCCTGGCCAGGGCGGCGGGGCTGCGCTCGGTCAAGGCCGGGGACATCGTGGAACCCAAGGTCGATCTGGCCATGTCCCACGAGAACAGCGCGCTGGTGATCAACCAGTTCGAGGCGATCTTCAAGGGCACCGGCCGCGAAGCCAAGCCCTGGGACCCGTCCCGCCTGGCCATCATCTTCGATCACCGGGTGCCGGCCGAGGGCGCCAAGACCGCCACCAACCAGAAGCTGGTGCGGGAATGGGTGGCCCGCCAGGGCGTCACCAAGTTCCATGACATCCGCGGCGACCGCGGCGGCATCTGTCACCAGATCCTGCCCCAGTACGGCTACGTGCGGCCGGGCATGGTGGTGGTGGGGGCCGACAGCCACACCTGCAGCCACGGTGCCCTGGGCGCATTCGCCTTCGGCGTGGGCGCCACCGAGCTGGCCTCGGCATGGGCCCTGGGCGTGGCCCTGAACATCGAAGTGCCCGCCACCATCAAGGTGGTGGTGGAAGGCGAGTTCCCCAAATTCGTGGGGGCCAAGGACCTGATCCTGCACCTCATCGGCAAGCTGACCGCCCAGGGCGCCAATTTCCGGGTGCTGGAGTTCCATGGCAAGACCGTCCGCAAGCTGTCCACCAGCAGCCGCCTGACCATCTGCAACATGGCGGTGGAAGCCGGCGCCACCTGCGGCATCGTCCCGGGCGACGAGGAGACCATCCGCTTCCTCAAGGAAGAGGCCGGGGTGCGCGGCAAGATCGAGTGCGTGCTGGCCGACGATGACGCGGTCTACGAGAAGGTGGTGCGGATCGACGTCTCCAAGCTGGAGCCGCAGGTCGCCTGCCCGCACATGGTGGACAACGTCAAGGCCATCGGCAAGGTGGTCGGCAAGGCAGTGCAGCAGATCGTCATCGGCAGCTGCACCAACGGCCGTCTGGACGACCTGGCCATGGCCGCCAAGATCCTCAAGGGCAAGAAGGTGGCCGACGGCACCCGCATGCTGGTGTTCCCCGCCTCCACCCGGATCTTCGCCGAAGCCATGGACGCCGGCTACGTGCAGGTGCTCATGAAGGCCGGCGCGGTGGTGATGAACTCCGGATGCGGCCCCTGCCTGGGCATCCACCAGGGCGCCCTGGGCGATGGCGAGACCGCGCTGGCCACCACCAACCGCAACTTCAAGGGACGCATGGGCAACCCCAAGGCCGAGGTGTTCCTGTGCAGCCCGGCGGTGGCTGCCGCCAGCGCCATCACGGGCGTTATTACCGATCCGCGCAAGGGAGGGAAGTGAAATGGCCCAGGTCGTACTCAAGCTCGGCAAAGACATCAGCACCGACGACATCTATCCCGGCCGCTTCATGGCCACCGTGCTGCCCACCGAAACCCCGCAGTTCTGCTTCGCCGACCGCGCCGAGTTCAACACCCGGCTGAAGTCCGGCAGCGTCCAGCCCGGCAGCGTGGTCGTGGCCGATGAGAACTTCGGCTGCGGCTCCAGCCGCGAACAGGCCGCCAGCACCCTGAAGGGCCACGAGCTGGTGGTGGTGGCCAAGGGCATCGCCCGGATCTTCCTGCAGAACGCCATCAACGTGGGCACCCGCACGGTGATCTGCCCCGGCATCGAAGCCAGCGAAGGCGACGATCTGGAACTGGCCGGCACCGAAGTGCGCAACAAGACCACCGGCAAGGTGTTCCCCACCGTGCCCCTGCCGCCCGCGCGCCAGGCCATCATCGACGCCGGCGGGCTGATTCCCTACACCCGCAAGAAGCTGATGGAATCCTAGGCTCCGTCCGGGCCGCCGCTCCGGCGGTGGGGGGGGGCGGGGGGGGGGCGGGGCCCGGGGCGGCGGGGGGGTTTCAATGGGGTTCCCGTTTATACAGGATATTCAGTTTATTTTGGGTTTTGGGTTATAAACCTGTTTTACCGCCCGGGGGGCCGGGGGCCGGGCCCCCCCCCCCCCCCACCAACCCCGGCGCCCCCCCCCCGTGGCCAACCACCCCCACGGGGCCCCCCCGAAACCCGAATCTCGGTTACCCCCCCC
>JARLGP010000068.1 GCA_031292735.1 Holophaga sp. | reverse complement strand
CTTGGGCGCTCGTCAAAACTGACCCACTTCTGCCGACCAAAAGTAGACCACCCGTAAAGCAGGAAATGGGCTCTCTACCCAGGGGGTAGCGTGGTGGTTTTTCTCTCCGTGGTCATGCTCTCCCGGTCAGCCATGCCATTCAGACATGCGCTCTCCGTGGTTTCGCCATGCTTTTCAGTCCGTCATGGTGTTCAGACCGGCGGTTGGGTTCGTGCCAGAGCCTTTTCGACCGTTCTGAGGGCATAGCGCTCGACGTCGCTGCCACGGCGGCTTGCAGCCCGGTCCACCAGCATCTGGTAGACCCTCTCCGGGGTTTGGCCCGCCTCCAGAAGGCTGCAGACCCAACCCCACTCCTGGGCCGAGGCGCTGCCATCGCCGGCCACGCCCGTGACCGCAGGTCTGGGGGTTGCCACATGGGTGGAACTGGGTGGGGTTGGTGCTTCTTCAGGTTGCACCCGGAACCGGCGCGCCCCATCCATCGCGCAGAGCAGATTCACCCAGCAGCCGCCGCGCTTCCAATTCTTGAACCCGGCGAGCCGGCCCAGGTGTTCGCCGGAGACCGAGGCCTTGTCGGCACCGAACCGGACCGCGAGGCCGCGCTGGGCCTGCAATCTGGCGTCCTCGTCCAGATCGCGGTCGCAGGGGATCCACACGTGGCACCCCCCGGCCGGCGAAGTCTGGATCACCATCGCGCCGTAGGCCTGGGCCAACTGCCGTGCCACCGGTACCGGCAGATCGTCCAGGAACACCAGGGGCCAGGCAAAGCCTCTCGCCGGGCGGATGTAGATCTCGCCCCCGTGCGCGTTCTCCGCCCGGGCCCAGCCCAGGGGCAGGCCCTCCAGGGGCTGATCGCGCCGCCAGAGCATGGCCCCATCGCTACGCCGAACCGCCAGGTCCGCCCGGCAGATCTGGTGCGCCGTCCACCCCTGGAGCATCTGCTGGGTATGGTCCGCGGCTCGCATCTTACGCACCTCCACGGTGGCCGGGGCTCACCCCTGAGGAGCCCTGAGCGATACCCCGTCGATCCGGATCGTGTGGCAGTGATGGCGCAAACGGCTCAACAACGCATCGACCAGCGATGGGTTGCCGAGGAAGTTCTGCCACTCCGGGAAGTCCAGGTTGGTGGTGATGATGGTGGAACGGCGGGTGTAGCGCTCCTCCATGAGCTTGAAAAAGATGTTGGACTGCTCGGGTTTCACGTTCAGATAGCCCAGCTCATCGATCACCAAAATGGGATAGGCGGCCAGCTTGCTGATGAGCAGACGCGAGGAACGGTCCGCCAGGGAGGCATACATCTCATCGAACAGGTCCTGGGCCTTGATGAATAGGCCCCGGTGGCCGTTCTGCAGCGCCTTGAGCAGGATGCCCGAGGCCAGGCCGGTCTTGCCCACGCCGGTGCCGCCGATGAACACGATGTTCTCGGCCTTGCCGATGAAGTCCAGCCCGGCAAAGGCCCGGATCTGGCGCTGGTTGACCGCGGGCTGCTGCTTGTATGGAAAGGTCTCCAGGCTCCAGGTCTCGGGGAGGCGGGCCTTGCGGATCCGGTAGTCCAGGGCCGTCTCTTGGCGGTTGTGCCACTGGGCCCGGAGCAGTCTGGCGAGGAACTCCTCGTAGGTGGGCTGGGCCTGGGCGGCCTCGCCCAGTTCCTGGTCCAGGATTTCGGCCACCCGGCCGAGGTGCAGGTTCTTGAGCAGCTGCTCCAGATCATCCTTCATGGCTGTCCTCCTCGTTTTGGCCAGGACTGCCTGCGCTGGGCCCCACGGGATCCAGCACGAAGTAGTCCCGAGCGACGTTCCTGAGCACCATCCGGTCGAGCCGGTCCAGATCAAAAAGGCCGTATTCCAGCGCGGCGTCGACCGCCGTGAGGAGTGTTGGCCGGGGATAGTCGCGGAGCATGCCCAGCAGTCGCCGGAGCATTCGCACGCGCCGGCCTGGGCAGCGCGCCTTGATGGCGGCGAGATATGCCCCCAGCCTGGGTTCCGCCCGGAGCAGTTCCTCCTCCTCGCGCGGGGGCGCCGCTTTGGGCCGACCCTGGCCCCGGGGTGCTCGGTGGCTGGGGTCCAGCACCCGCTGGCCGAGGGCTTCGAGTACCTTGGCATGGCTCGCCACCACCCGGTGCCCCTCATAGACCTCGATCCGGTCCTTGGTCTCGTGAACCTCGAGCCTTCGCCCGATCAGGGTGTAGGGCACGGAGTAGCGGTTGCCCCCGATGTTGACGTTGCCATAGCTGTCGACAATCCGGTCCTCGATCTGAGTGACGACGGGCACCCAGATCGGCAGGGGCCGGAGCAGCGGCTGCTCCTGGCAGAACAGCTCCCGCGGGGCGGCGTGGAGGGACCGCTTGACCTTGGCGTTCACCTTCACGCACCAGGCCCGGGCCTGCTGGTTCAGGTCGCCCCAGTCCTTGAACTCCCGGCCGGCCAGGAAATTGTTCTCGATGAAGTCGAAATTTCGTTCGACGTGGGCGCTCCGGTTGGCGTGGCCAATGGCGTGGGCCTTGAACACGAACCCGAATCGTTCGGCGAAGGCCTCCATCTCCGGCACCGGGATCATGGACGCACCGCTGCCCTGGAGGACCACCACATGGGTGTTGTCGATCATGCAGCGGGCGCAGGCGCCGCCAAAGAACGTCAGCGCCTCCGTGAGGAACACCTTGCACCAGAAACGATTGAACGTTGGATAATACTGGTGGAACAGCATGCGGCTATGGCAGAGCACGAGGCTCGCGTCCTGGATCAGGCGCACCCGGTCGCCGATCTTGACCTTGTGCGGCGAGGTGTCGTGCTGCATCTCCTCGGCCAAATCGAAGTGGTACTGCCCCGAGGGCTGCCGGGGGGCACGGCCAATCTCGTTGCGGCGGCAGAATTCAGTCAGGGCCTGGTAGGAAACCTCGGCGCCGCCGTCGACCAGCTTTTCGTGGACCCGGATCAGGTTGCCCTTGCAGCCCTGCAGCTCGGCGAGGATGTCCTCCCGGTGGGCCTCGACCTTGGATACCCGGTCAAACTCCGGGACCTCGGCGATCCCGGCCGCCAGGACCCGCCGGACTGAGATCCTGGAGACATCGAGGATCCGGGCGATGGCCCGGGTGGCGTGCCCCTCCTCCTTGAGCAGCAGGATGGCGGATCGCTTGGCTTGATCAAGCATGGGTCAGCTCCTTTTCGCTCCGGTCGAACAGGGCGTGGCAGTCCTGGCGGGCCTGCCGGATGGCGGCGTTGGCCTCCTCACCCTGGGGTGTGGAGATGCCCTGGGCGGCGCCATCCCGCAGATGACGGCCAGCTCTGCGGGCCACGGCGGCCAGGGCACCGAGATCATCCAGCCAAAGCGCGTACGGGCCCTTCAGATCTTCGACGGTCTGGGCCGCCTGCTGGGAACGCAGGAACAGCCCTGGGTCGCCCAGGATCCGCTCGCGGACCTCGGGATTCCCCTTCAGCCAGCCGGCCTGGAGCGCCTCGGCCTGCCGGGTGCTGAACTCGGCCTTGAGCAGGGCCTCGAGGAACCGGAGGCAGTCCCGCTTGTTGGCGCGCGCCAACGGCACCAGGACCTTCATGGCCGTGTGCGGCGCGATCCGGCCGGCGCGGACCTGGTCCTGGACCGGCTCCGGCAGATCATGGACCAGGGCCAGGCGCCGGGAAACCCAGCTTGTGGTCCGGTCAAAGCGCCGGGCCAACTCGTCCATGGACATCCGGAACCGGTCCTGCAAATCCCGCAGCAGCCAGCCCTGCTCGAGGGGACCTTCCGGCTGGGAGGCGCGCATCAGCCGCTCCAGGAGGAGGCCCTCGGCCTCGTTCAGGTCCCAGAGGGTGGCCACGACGGTGTCCCGCCTCAGGCGCTTGAGGGCCCGCAGCCGTTTGAAACCGTCCAGCAGGATGAAGTGGTCCTGTTCGGCCACCACGACCACCGGCACCCGCTGGCCGACACCGTCGAGGGATGCCAGCAGCTGCCGCTCCAGCGCAAGGTTGCGCTTGCGCAGATGGTCGTTGCGGAGATCGATTTGCTGGAACTCCAGTTCCATGGCAGACACCCAGTCGGTTGGTTCGGGAACAGCCTGCGCCAGGGGGCGCCGATCACCTAAGTCGTCTCGCGGCTCGAAAAGGGCAACTTCGTCGGAACCTGTTTGTTATCAGCTAGCTGGGAGATGAAGTCGTCTCGCGGAGCAAACGGGGCAACTCGCTCAGAACCTGTTTATTTTCAAATAGCTGGGAGCCGAAGTCGTCTCGCGGCAGGAAAGGGGCAACTCGCCCCAATTCCCTCCTCATCCACCTCACCTACGCCGACCGGTCCGCCCGTGCCCAATGGCAGATCGCCTTCCCTGTCTCCTCCACCAGCACCGCGATCTCGGGCCCCACCTTGTTGCTGGCGACCTGCCAGTCGATGGCAGTCAGCGGATCGGTCCGGCTCACCGGCCCATCCTTGACCAGGGCGGCGATCAGGCGGTCCTCCTTATCGTAATAGGGGTTCTTCTTCCGCCAGGCGCGGCAGGCCTTCTTGTGGCGCTGTCGTTGGCAATCAGGATTCCCACAGACCTGCTGGCGGTCGACGGTTTTGGGATGGGGACGGAACCATGTCCCGCAATACCCGCAATGACGGAGACGCGCCATGCCATGCTCCCGTGGATTCACTCCAGCGTGGCAGCAGGCAAATCGACCACCCGGACAAGCAGAACCTTGGGCCCACAACCAGCGGATCCTCACCCAGGTGGGTCAGCAATCCATGATCAGCCGGCCAGGTGGTCTACTTTTGGCGAGCAGACCCGGGTCAGTTCTGCCGAGTGCTAAAGCGGTTCGTCCTGCACCACTCCTTGACCCGCAGAAGTGCCCGCTTGAATCGGCTCTTGGACGTCTTCTGCCGCACCACCCAGAAGACAATGGATCCGGCCAAATCCGTTTTCTCATCAACCCCACCGGGAAGCGCAGCCCTTGCCGGCCG
>JARLGP010000067.1 GCA_031292735.1 Holophaga sp. | reverse complement strand
GCGTGATCCTGTACCAGGAGCAGGTGATGCAGATCGCCAGCCTCATCGCCGGGTACTCCCTGGGCGAGGCCGACATGCTGCGCCGGGCCATGGGCAAGAAGGACTTCGCCAAGATGGCCCACGAGAAGTCCAAGTTCATCGACCAGGGCGAGGCCCGCGGCTACGACCGGGCCAAGGTGTCCGAGCTGTTCGACCTGATCGAGTACTTCGCCGGCTACGGCTTCAACAAGTCGCACTCGGCCGCCTACGCCCTGATCGCCTATGAAACCGCCTACCTCAAGGCCAACTACCTCACCGAGTTCATGGCCGGCCTGCTGTCCACCAAGGCCAACCGCACCGACGACGTGGTCAAGTACATCCAGAACTGCCGGGAGCTGGGCATGGAGGTGCTGGGCCCGGACATCAACCAGAGCGAGCTGGACTTCACCATCACCGGTCCCAGGGAGATCCGGTTCGGCTTCGCCGCCATCAAGGGCCTGGGCGAGGCGGCCCTGGAGGCCATCCTGGCGGCCCGGAACCAGGAGGGGGGCTTCAAGGACTTCTTCCACGCCCTGAAGGCCACCGACCTGCAGAAGGCCAACCGGCGGGTCTGGGAATCCCTCATCAAGGCTGGCGCCTTCGATTCCATGGAAGTCAACCGCGCGGCCCTGCTGGCCGGGCTGCCCTCGGCCCTGGAGAACGCGGGCAAGGGCGGGGTGGACACCGGCATGACCTCCCTGTTCGACGAGGCGGAGATCGCCAGCCTGGCCGACAACTGGGCGGTGCCGGAGGACGTGGAGCCCTGGTCGCGCAAGGAGCGCCTGCGCTACGAACGGGAGACCCTGGGCCTGTACGTGTCCGGGCACCCGCTGGAGGAGTTCAAGGACGCCCTGCAGGTGCACACCGTGGGCTCCATCACCGCGCTCAAGGAGGCGGTCGCCGCCGGCCGCACCAAGGACCGGGACGAGGTGAGCCTGGGCGTCATGGTGAGCAACGTCTCCTTCAAGACCAACGCCAAGGGTGAACCCTGGGCCATCCTCAACCTGGAGGACCTCACCGACAAGGTGGAGGCCCTGCTCATGGCCTCCCACTTCGACCCCACCACCCACAAGCGCACCCGCACCTTCGAGCTGTTTCGCCACCTGGCCCTGCCCGACGCGCTGCTGCGGGTGAAGGGCGAGCTGAAGGTGGAGACCGCCGGCGGCAACGGCAATGGCAACGGGGGCGAGGAGGAGGAGGAGGAACAGACCATCATCAAGCTGTTCGTCACCGGCCTGGAAAGCCTGGAGGACCTGCAGGGCAAGGGCTTCAGCGGCGCCGTGGTCCGGCTGCCCAAGGGCCAGTACCCCGACCGGCTGGTTCCGCTGCTGCGCCTGTACCACGGCCCGCTCCCGGTCCAGATCGAGTTCCAGGGCAAGGACGGCACCGTGGCCCGGGTCAAGGCCGGGCCGGAGTTGAACCTGCGGTTCGATCCCGACCTTTCCGAACGGATGGTCAAGGAAGTGGGGTGCGGGTTGAGCTGGACCTATTGACCATTCCTCGATTTAAATAAATTATAAATATCGAGATCTTCCCAAAAAGGTGAGGTTTCCCCGAAAAGGATGCCGGTCAGGGGGCTCTATTCTCGGAATCGTCCAAGCGGTGAATCGACCTGGCGGTTAAAGGTTAACCGCTTATATTTGGTGTCAATCAAAGTGCCTCCCGTCGGGGCGTTTTGGGGAAACATAATATTTTTATTATCCTCATTCCTCGGCTCCCAGCCGCTTCACCGCGGGTTCCAGGGCTGGGTGCCGGACAAGGAGCGGGCATGCTGCGCGCACTTCTGGTTTTCGCCTTTCCCTTCGCCACCATGCTTGCCGACCAGCCGACGCTGGACCGGATTCCGTTCCAGGGCGCCCAGGGGCGGATCGACCTGGCGGACATTCCCATCGCCAAGGACCCGGCCGGGGACGGCGCCGCGGAGCTGGGCAGGCTGCGGGCCAGCGCCGAGAGGGGGGATCTGGAAGCCCAGGCCCGGCTGGGGGTCATGTACTACTGGGGCGAAGGCGCCCCCATGGACTGGCAGGAGGCCAAGGGCTGGCTGCGCAAGGCCGCGGAGCGGGGCAGCATGGACGCCCAGGCCAAGCTGGGGGCCATGTTCTTCCTGGGCCAGGGCGGGGCCCGGGACCTGGACGAGTCCGTCAAGTGGTTCCGGATGGCCGCGGAGCAGGGCGAACCCTACGCCCAGGGCTGCATGGGGGTGATGTGCGCGGTGGGCGAGGGGCTGCCCAAGGATCTGGTCCAGGCCTACGTCTGGCTGAGCCAGGCCCTGTTCGGCGGCGACTCGGATGCCGCCGAGCCGCTGGCGCAGGTGAAGATCCGGCTCACTCCGGCCCAGCTCCAGGAGGCGGAACGCAGGGTCGGCCGGGTCGTGAAGACCCGGTCCGCCAACTGAACCGGGCACCGGGGCCGATGGAAAAGGGCGGGAATCCCAGGCGCGATCCCGTACACTCGGGATGCAGACTTCAGGAGTTCTCATGACTGCCAGCTCGTCCACCCTCATCCCCGATTATTCCGGAACCGGCCGTTCCGCGGTGCCCGGGGCCTTCAAGTGGCGGATCGAGGATATCTTTCCGGACGAAGGGGCCTGGCGCGCCGGGTTCGCCCAGGTGCACGATCTGGCCGCTACCCTGGATTCGCTGGGCCGGGCCTGGACCGGTTCGGCCAAGGCCATGGGGGACTTCATGGAGCGGCTGGAGCAGGTGAACCGGCTGGGCTCCAGGCTGGCCCAGTACGCCAGCCTCCAGGGTGACATGGACCTGGCCGACACCCGCTACCAGGCCATGAAAGGCGAGGTGCAGAGCTTCCTGGTGGACCTGGGGGCCAGGCTGGCGTTCATGGAACCCGACCTGTTGGACCTGGGCGAGGCCAAGGTGGAGGGCTTCATCAAGGCCGATGAGCGGCTGGTGCCGCACCGAGTGGGCTTCCTGAAGGTGCTGCGCATGAAGGACCACATCCTTCCAGAGGGCGAGGCCCGGGTGGTGGCCACCGCCGGCCTGTTCGGCCAGGCCCCCATGAGCGCCGCCGGCATGCTCACCGACCTGGACATGCCCCGGCCCGAGGTGACCCTGGCCACCGGCGAGCGGGTGCTGCTCAGCACCGCCAACTACCAGAAGCACCGCGCCGCCAAGGATGCCTCCGACCGGCAGCTGGTGATGGAGACCTACTGGACCAGCCAGAGGCGCTACGAGAACACCCTGGCCACCCTGCTGGACGCCGGCATCAAGCAGGACCTGTTCCACGCCCGGGTGCACCACTACCCCTCCTGCCTGGACGCCGCCCTCTACCCGGACGCCATCGACCCCGCCGTCTACCGCAACCTGGTGGCCACCGTGCGCGCCAACCTGGCGCCGCTGCACCGCCTGCTGCGCCTGCGCCAGAGGATGCTCGGCCTGCCGGAGCTGCGCTACGGCGATCTGTACGCTTCGGCGGTGAGCACGGTCACCCGGACCTACCGGTTCGAGGAGGGCAGGGACCTGGTGCTGCGCGCCGCGCAGCCCCTGGGTGGGTCCTACACCCGGGTCCTGGAGCGCGCCTTCAGCAGCGGCTGGATCGACGTCTACCCCAACCTGGGCAAGCAGTCCGGGGCCTATTCCAGCGGCGTCCACGGGGTTCACCCCTTCGTGAAGATGAACTACGACGGCAGCTTCCACAACGTGTCCACCCTGGCCCATGAGCTGGGCCACGCCATGCACTCCTACCTGTCCGAGCAGGCCCAGCCCTATCCCACCGCCGACTACCCCATCTTCCTCGCCGAGATCGCCAGCACCTTCAACGAGAACATGCTCATGCACACGCTCCTGGAGACCGAGCGGGACACCACCCTCAAGCTGTTCCTGCTGGACAGCTACCTGGAGACCCTGCGCGGCACCCTGTTCCGGCAGACCCTGTTCGCCGATTTCGAACTGGCCATGCACGAGCGGGTGGAGCAGGGCCAGTCGCTCACCCCGGACTGGCTGAACGCCAAGTACCTGGAGCTCACCCGGCTCTACTACGGGCACGAGCAGGGCGTGGTGCGGGTGGACGACTACATCCAGGCCGAGTGGAGCGGCATTCCGCACTTCTTCTACGATTTCTACGTCTACCAGTACGCCACCGGCATCGTCGCCTCCATGGCCCTGTCCGAGGCGGTCCTGACCGAGGGCGAGGGGGCGCGGGAGCGCTACCTGGGCTTCCTGAGCTCCGGCAGCAGCCGGTTCCCCCTGGATACCCTCAAGGCCGCCGGGGTGGATCTCACCACGCCGCAGCCCGTGGCGGCGGCGCTCAGGGCCTTCGACCGGCTGGTGGGAGAGATGGAAAGCCTCTATGGTGGTTGAGGCCTGAGGGGGCTTCGTGCACAATCTCCCTTGATGCGCGCCAGCACCGAAGGGAGTTTGGCATTTGATCTTCCTGATCTTCATCACCCTTATCACCGGTCTGCAGGTGCTGCACCGGCGGTTGCTGCGCCAGGTTTTCCATCGCAGGTTCGACCGCTGGGTGCTTGCGGCCCTGATCCTCATCCACCTTCCCCTGGCCCTGTACATGGGCGTCCGCCTCACCGGCGGCGGCTCCGCCGGCAACTGGCTGCGTCCCATGGCCCGGGCCGGCGCCTATTTCCAGCTGCTCACGGTCATGGACCTGCTGGTCTGGGCGGTGGCCAGCCTGGTCTGGCGGTGGACCCACCTGTGGCGGCGGGCCCCGGAGGGCCAGGAGGGCCAGGAGAGCCCGGAGAACCCCCAGCGCCGGAAGTTCCTGCGCCAGACCAGCGTGGTGGGGGTGACCCTGGCCGGCTACGGGGCGATGCGGGGCAGCATCGAAGCCCGTTCGGACCCGGACATCGTCCGCCTGGAGCTGAGTTTCCCCGGCCTTCCCCCCGGTCTGGACGGCCTGCGCCTGGTGCAGCTCTCCGACCTCCATTCCGGCCCCCTGGTGCGGCCCGAACAGGTGGAGCGCTGGCGCCGGCTGGCGCAGGGGGAGCGGCCCGAGCTCCTGGTGATCACCGGCGACCTGGTCGACAGCCTGCCCAGCGAAGCGGGCGCCGTGGTGGATGCCTTCCGGGACTTTCCCGCGCCCCTGGGGTGTTTCGCCATCCTGGGCAACCACGACTACTTCACCGATCCCCGTCCCATCTGGCGCGCCATGGAGGGCATCGGCATCCGCTTCCTGGAGAACCGGAACGCCCTGGTGACCCGCCGGGGCGCCACCCTCGGGCTGGTGGGGCTGCAGGACCCCATGGCCAAGCACGGCCGGTTCCGCGACATCGCCTTCGGCCTGGGGCCCCGGCCGGCCCTGGCCGTGCAGGGCCTTCCCGACGACGCCTGGCGCCTGTGCCTCAGCCACCGCCCCAGCGACTGGCATCTGGCCCGGCAGACCGGTGCCCAGCTCACCCTTTCCGGGCACACCCACGGCGGCCAGGTGAACCTCATTCCCGGGGTTTCCAGCGCCATCCTGCTGGGCAAATACACCCAGGGCCTCTACCACAAGGACAACCAGTCCATGTACGTCAACCGCGGCCTGGGCGTCGTGGGCCTGCCCATCCGGGTCGGCGCGCCACCGGAGATCACCGTCATCACCCTGCGCCGCAGGTGAAAAGCCCTTCCCCAAGGGCCTCCATGGCGTTAAGATTGCTGTTCACACGTTCCCGCGGCTCCATCGTCTAGCGGTTAGGACGGCGCCCTCTCACGGCGTTAACACCGGTTCGATTCCGGTTGGGGCTACCACTCAGGCACCTAGAGAAATCTAGGTGCCTTTTGTTTTATTCTGGCCTCCTGAAAAAGGGAACGGTCTACCCCGTTGACCAGGTTCCTGCACTGCCTCTCCCGGGGTGCCAACGGTCTCCCTGTTGCGGTTGCGATTACCTCATGGGCACCTATGGGCCGCCTGGCCCCCTGGCGCCTTTCAGCCCAGTAGGCGAGCCGGCACACCCGCCACCGGCATCGCCAGCAGGACCCAGCAGCACCCCATAGAACGGCGCATCTTCCTCTGCCGGCCCCTCCTGGACCAGGCTGTCCAGAAAACTCGTTTCGCGTCCCATTCCCTGGGTGATGACCACACCAGGGGACAGCAAGTGATCGTGACCTCTGCTGACCTTCTTACGAGCCAGAATTCGAGTTGCCCCGCGAATGCCAGTGCGTGGAAGAATCTTCGCAAATTTATATGCATGAGCAGAATTTCTACTCATGCCCATCTAAAAAGAGGATTGTCGATTTTCCCGGACTCGCCGCAGCCAAACAACCATTGGGGTCAGAGCCGCTTCCATCCATGATAAAAAGAAAGATTTCAATTCCGGCTTTGCGTATACACTCCATAATCGCGTTGCCTGATGCGGCTTTTCCAAGTCCTTTGACAGCCATGACCACACTTTCAGTCGTAACGGGGTCCGCCAGAGCAGCAAGTCCCGGGCCACCCGCCACCGTATACAATGAAAAGCCTTCAGGTAATGTCTCACAGGCATTGGGTGCAGAACAAATCTCATCCCTGGGGCAGCCCAATACGCCACCGGTGCTTTCTCCTAACATCAGCTTGAACTTTAAACCGACATCTAGGGAACAACCAGCGATCAGCAGAGATTCATCGGCGATCGTCTGGATCGCCCGGGCAAGGGTATGATCAATGGTATGAATATCGCCAGCCGGGATGTGAAGCGACGCAAGCTGAAGAAAACGCTCCGCCCAGTATGTACCGGTTCCCTGTATGCAAATGCCGCCCACGGCCATCGGAAATCCTTCCATCGTAACCAACTTGATGGCAAAGCTTTCCAAGGCATGGTTCATGATATTTTTGCGGCACCGACCGGATACTGGGCATAAACTGCTTCCGCCATTGCTTTGCAGATATCCTCGATGCTGCCCTCCTCTCCCAGCACCTTTAGGCATGCCTCCATTGCCGCCTTTGCTTCCTGGAAAGGACCAGGCACATTTACGATCACCGTGGGCCCCTTTTTTCCGCAAATCAGCTTGCACCAAAGATGTCCGTTCTTGCCATAAATCTCCCGCGAGCATCTCTGGTCCAGATAGCGCTCCAGCGCCGAATGGGTGAAGTCTTTGCCAAGGGTGCTGCTGAACCGATGGCCTCCCCCGCTCCCTCCGATGAGTACAATCAGATCTGGTTTTTTTTGTGCTGCGATTTCATGTATTTTGTTGAAAATCGTATCCTCTTTGTCTATGAGCGGACAAAGCCGGGTAACTTCAGCCTCCGGATAGGCCCGAACGATCTGACCTATGATTTCCGGGGCGTCTAGATCCTGGACCACGCCGTTCAGGATTTCATCCCCGGTAGGGATAATATAGGCAGTACTCAACATGGACACTTCATCCATCTTTCCATCGCGCAGCCGGAAATGGGCCGATCCGGAATTTGATCAAAATCCACCTCCACAATTTTTTCGCTGCATGAGATCTTTGTAACCTCTGTTGCCGTGATACCCTCCGTCAAAGAAATGGCTTCGATCAATCCCCTGGCATTCCTTTGAACTTGATCCGGTTCGATATCATAAACATCCATTTGTATTTCTTCGCCGGTAACACCGATTACACGTACCAAAGTTTGTATCTTTTCCTTCAATATCTGCTCAAGCTTTTGGGTATTAAGCCCCTTTACCCGCAGGCCGGAAATTTTCAGCACGGATTTGTCCACATGGGCGATAATGTATTCTTGATCCATGCTGATACCTCCTGCTCAAAAACTTATATCTCGGCATTACGAATCTGACAGATTTCAGATACCTTATACTTCTTGCTGTCTGTCATGCCAGGCAATATTTTACCTGCATGGGCAATGAGTTCCTCGCGGGACAGAGGCACGGAGGGCTTTTCCAATTCATTGCGACTTAGCCCAATACTCTCCAATTCTATCCATGCATCAGCGGTGATGTTATCAAATGCGATAGGATAATTCATCGCTTTGGCAATGCTCAGGACGACGGGAGAGCAGCCTAAGTGGATACCTGGGATCAAGCCGGCTTCCAATGCACGAATGGTGTACTCCGCTACCACCGTTTTGTCAGCACAGATAGCAGGGTAATCACTCTTTACGGTCTTGGCATAGATGCCAGAACGGTGGGCGGTCATGCCCGCGCCATAATTCCAGCCGAAGACCCGGCCGCGGCGCTCGCGCACGACCATGCCGATGCCCACGGAAACGGCGGGGCCAGCCAGGCCTATGAGAACATTGCCATCCCGCATGATTTCGATCTGGCCCAGGAAGGGAACCAGTATCTCGGTCATATCCACCATGTTCATCATTTCGGAGCCGGTGTTGTTGTTTGCGATGCGGCCGGTGGTCGTCATGTGCTCATTGTGTGCTTCCCGCGGTCCTCGGTCTTCCTTGCTGGGTCCTCGATACAGCCGCTTGCCACGGTAATAATCGGTATTCCACTGCTTCATGTGAGGCTCTTCCGCCAGTAGTTCATACGTATAAGGAATCTCGCTGATGTTGATGAAGCCATAATCCTTGTTCATCCTGCCGTGGTCGACGGAGGCAAAGGCCACAACGGCACTGTCCGCCATGACCCCGTCACTCGTCACGGTAACAGCGTCCTGGTCGATAATGTTGACAGACCCACAATCATCCTTGAACTCCTTTCCCAGGAGTGCGCAGGCTTCCTTATAGGAGATGCCAACCTCGTCAACATCCTTTTTGTCTATGAAAATCAGGTTCAACGGCACGACGCCGTCCGCCGCGCCTTTGGGTATGATTCTATATTTTAACTTTTGCATAATAAAATTCTCCTTTCCCCTTTCTCCTCACCCGGAATTATCACGTTAGCGCCGATCGTCGATTTCTTTCACGTCAAAGAGGTAGCAATCTTCAGCTGGAGATGACACGTACATGGTTTCCAGGATCGCCTTATTGCAAGTGCCATCCTCTTGAATGCCCCTTATGATTACGGTATGCTGCGTCTCTGGGTTCCGGGGCAATAGTATGACTTCTACCTTTTTAACTGAGGGATCCTTAGTGATCTCCGCAATCTCATTCTCCACACGGCCTACGCGTAGTGAAGCCAGCTTGCCGGTCTTGAAATTTTCCAAGCCACAAATCTCCACCTCGGTATCCGGACGGTTTTTCTTACCCGAATCGATCACCTTTTTGTAAAAATCAGGCAGCTTCGTGTGCATCAACCTCATGATCTTTTCTCCTTTCCTTACCCATGCCTTTATTTCTGGGGGAAATCCGCTCTTGATTTCGAATGGCTTCTTGAGATTTTCCACTCAGATCTTTTGTAAGACATCATTCGAAGCACGGCGAAACCGCCCAGGATCTGGAGCAGCAGGCCGGGCGAGCGGAACTTGAGGGCGGCCAGGCAGGGCTGCCAACCGGTGTGCACCAGGGTGGGGAACAGCACCAGGACCTGGTGCGCCAGCACCAGCAGGGCCAGCTTGGCGAGGGTCGGCCGGGCCGAACGGCCGGCGATGATGGCTGCCAGGGCGCCGAGCAGCGCGGACTGGAGGACGATCTCCGGGAGCATGGCCGTCGGCGGCATGCCGGTGAGGAAATGGTTGGCCATGGGCGAGAGCAGCGCGGTGGCGACGGCCGCCCGGGCCCCGAAGCGCCAGCCGGCGACCAGGGTGAAAAAGTAGATGGGCAGGAACATCAGGCCGCCGCCGGGGAACTGGTGGAAGGCGAAGGGCAGCAGCAGGTTGCCGGCGACCATGGCGGCCACGGCTGCGTACAGGCGCAGGTCGTCCAGTTGCAGGCTTTCGTGGAAAGCGGCAGGGGTGGGACTGGAATTGGACACCGGGGCTCCGGAAAATGGCGGTTGCGTGGAAAGGGAATTCAAAGGTTCCAAACTGTTATTGGATTTTGGCGATGGTCTTCACGAACCTGAACTGGCCGCCCTTGACCATCTGGATCACGCATGGCTTGTTGATGGGGTTGTGGCTGATGGCGTCCATGGACAGCTTGCCGGTGAGCACCGGGACGTCCCGGAGATGTTCAAGGGCGGCGATGATCTTGCCCGGATTGTCGCTGCCCGCCTTGGTGATGGCGGCCGCGAGGGCGCGCATGGCATCCACGGCCATGATGCAGTTGGGCAGGATCGGCACGGCGCCGTATTTCTTCGTGTAGTCGCCGATCCAACCCTTGATGGAGGGATCCTCCTGGCTGCAGAGGTCGGTGAAGTAGAAGCCTTCGGAGGCGGTCCCGGCCAGCTTGATCAGGTCCGGTGTCCCGTCGCTGTTGTCGCCGAAGAAGGTGCACTTGATGCCCAGCGCCCGGGCCTGCTTCGCGACCATGGCGGCCTGGGTCATGTCGGTGGGCAAGTAGATGACAGCCGGTTGGAACCCCTTGATCTTGCCGAGAACGGCGCGGAAGTCCATCTCGCCGGAGCGGAAGCCTTCCCGGGCGACGATGGTGCCGCCGTAGCGGAGGAAAGCCTCGCGGAAGTACTGCTCCAGGCCCTGGGAGTAGTCCGAACCGACATCAAAAAGGATGGCGCAGGTCTTGGCCTTCAGGTCCTTGGTGATGAAGCTGGCCGCGATCGGCCCTTGGAATGAGTCGACGAAGCAGGCGCGGAACGCCGTGTGGATGGGCATATGCTTGTCTTGGCTGAAGGTGACCTTGGGGTTGGTGGCGGCGGGCGCGATGAATGGGACCCCAGCCGCTTCAGTCACCGCGCTCATGGCAATGCAGGGGCCACTGGAACTGGCCCCGATGATGGCGCAGACGCCGTCGCCGATCAGCCGCTTGGTGACGTTGACAGCTTCCAGCTGGTCGCCCTTGTAGTCGTATTCGATGAGCTTGATCTGGCGGCCCAGGAGGCCTCCGGCGGCGTTGATGCGCGCCACCTCGTCCTTGAGGGCGTTGTTTTCGGGGATGCCCCATGGGGCATTGCTTCCGGTGAGGGTGACAACCTGCCCGATCTTGATCGGGGCGGCCGCCCGGCCGATGTTGCCGGCCAGCGCGAGGAGGGGTACAAGGGCAAGACTCAGGATTTTCTTCACGTGCTGCTCCTTGGGAGTGGTGGGTGGTGGGTGAATGGGATGGCGTTGGTTCAAACCCTCGACCTGGAGGCCCCTTTCTGTTGGTCGATCCGGGACGGAAGGGTCAAGATGGTCGTGCCCTGCTCCCGGACCTGGCTGGCCTCGTTGCGCAGCGGCTTGCCGTCGACCGGGATGGTGCCGCTCTTGGCTTTGAGGAGCCCGGCGATGGTCATCATCAGCGTGGACGTGCCGGCTACTGGCGTTTGAAGTGACATTTCCAGTCACGCTCCTTCAGGCAAAAGCACGCAGCGTTCCCTGGGCGGAAAGAGAGGTATAAACGCATTATCTACGCTGGATCCGGGCCCTCCACCCGTCTGGTTCAAAAGTGAATGCTGAAACATCGAAGTTACGAAAGTATAGATTTTTTGGTGAAAATTATTCACTGAAGGCTTTTGACGAAACGGCAGAAAATTCTGAAAACGGGACAGGGACGATGCGACGGGCGCTGGTTAGCCCTGCCGCGAAGCGGCTTCGTCCTGAAGTCGCGATGGATCCAAAAAGGGCCCGAGAAAATCCCGGGCCCGATCGAACTGGCCGTTGGCTGCTACTGGATATCCTCCAGGGTTCCGGCCACCGTGGTGCATACCGGTTCATCGTAAACGTAAGTGGTGTCCACCTTCAGAGCGCCCACGCCCAGGGCGGTGCCGTCCAGCTTGGTGAGCAGGCCGGTGCTGCCTACCCGCATCCGGGCGATCTCGCCGCCGTCAAAGCTGACGGAATAGGCAAACTGGCCACTGCGGTCCACCGTGATGTTGTCCGAGCCGTGGTCGTAGTCGGAGAAGAGATTGTAGGGTGCGGCCATGGCCGTGAGAACGCCGGTGGACGGGTTCAGGGCGTAGGCGGCGGCGTCGGCTGAGGTTGAGTCATAGAAGGCTGTGTACAGGACATCCAGGGTGGGATGGAAGCACAGGCCGTGAAAGGCGTCATCGCCTGGGAAGGGCCCCATGGGAGGGGTAGGCAACACCGTCAGGGCGCCGGTGGCGATATCCACTGAGAAACCTACCATATAGTTGCTGTCGGCGGCGGCCTTCTCGCCCTTGGTGAACAGGTAGGCGCCGGCGGGATCCACGGCCACGCCGAAGGGCTGGACCACCGGCTTGTCCACGGTGCCGCTGGCATCGAACGGCGCGGCGACCGCCGCGAGGGCGCCGGTGGTCTGGTCCATGCTGAAGGCGTAGACCTTGGCGCTATTTGAAGCCACGGCATACAGATACTTCCCGGAAGGATGCACCAGTACGCCACCCCGATCGTTGGCTGCGGTGGCATAGGGTGATCCGGCGATGGGCCCGAGTACCCCGGTGCTCTGGTCGATGGTGTAGGCATAGACGTTCCCGTCGCTGCCGCTGGTGTACAGGAACCGCTCGTATGGATCCACGGCGATGTTATGGACGGTGCTTCCGGCGGCGAACGGCGAGCCGGTCACCGGAGTCAGGGCGCCGGTACTGGGGGCGATGGAGAAGGCATAGACGCCGTTGTCTAGGCCCGCAGCGAACAGAAACTTGCCATCCGGGCTGGCGACCACCTGGTCTGGCGTGATGCCGGTGTAGGGCGAGTCCGTGACCTCGGTGAGGTCGCCGGTGGTGGTGTTCAGGGTGAAGGCTGAAATGGCCAAGTATATGTCCGAGACGTACACGTACGCAGGTACGAACTGCTTGACCGTCACGGGAGCTGTGGCCACGGTCGTGCCGTCCACGGCGAGCGTGTAGGTGGTGGTGCCGGAGGGCTGGATCGTCAGGCCCACGCCGCTGGTCACGCTGAGGTTGCCCGGCGTGATGACCCCGGTGGAGCCGGTGAAAGTGGCCAGCAGGATGGTGCCCTGCCCCGAGGAGATGGTGGCGGGCTCGGCGTTCAGGGTGGCCCCGGAAGCGGTGGTGAGCTTGCAGGCGAGGGTGGTCGCCGTGCCGGCGCTGGTGATGACGCATTGCAGGGTGAGGCTACCGGCGGCGGTGGGCGTGAAGGTCACCGTGGCGGCGGTGGTGTTGAGCAGGGTGGCATGGCCGGCGGCCACGGTCCACAGATAGCTGGCCCCGGTGGTTGCGGGCGCACTGGCGGTGTAGCTCTGCCCCACGGTGGCACTGGGTGGAGCGGGGATGGTCCAGTTGGGGGTGATGGAGGCGGTGGGGGTGACGGTGGAGTTGCTGATCCTGGGGGGGTGTTGAGAGGTGCAGGCCAGGGAGCCCACGATCAGGAGGCCGAGTATGGGGGCCAAGCCGACCGGGAGCGCGTGGGCCCGAAAGGAGAAACGACCCTGGTCGTGAGATGGGGCGTTCGGGTGGGGGGCGAGTTCGAGGGTTGGGTGACTCTCCATAGTGGCTCCTGAGGGGAAATGGTGAGGGAATTTCAAGGCCAAAATTTTGAATTAATATTCCTGGAAACAGATCCAAAGGTGTCCAGTTGCCTTAAAACAGCAAAAGCGTTTAATATGATAAATCCATAATAGACCTTGTTCAAGTTCCCATATCATTCTCCTTGCTCCGGCAGCATGGTTTCAAATGGTCCAGACTCCAATCACAGAGGGCATTCCATAACAGAAGGCCCTCTGTTGGTACGCCCCCAATTTCCAGGATGGGCAAGGCGCAGCCGTTCCTTATGGAGCGGCGTGAGCTTGGGCTCGAAGCACTTTGGGATATGCTCGCCATCCATCCATCAGGTCGTGGCGCTGGAGGAGAACCACATATTCGCCCCTGAAGGGTGACGGCTTCTCCATGGTTCTGATAAGTTGGGTTGTTCCTGGAGTTCAAGATGCCCACTGGAAGCCTTGCCATCATCGGTGAAATCCTTGCCATCGAGTGGGAGATGCTCCAGGGCGCCAGGGGTGGCGAGCCTGCCGGGCAGGAGGAGGAAGAAACCTTCCGGCTCATGCGCTGGATGACCCACGCGGTCCTGCCCGATGACCTTCTGACCCGGCTCCTGCAGTCCCTGGAACAGGCCAAGCGGGACGGCCGCAACGTGATGATCGAGAAATACGCCCGCATGGAGGGGAAGATCCCGGCCTTGAGCGAGTCTCCGCTCATCGGGCAACTGGCCGACCTGGAAGGGGCCTGGATGGCGGCCGTCCAGCGGCGCTACCCCCTCACCTTCCCGGGGGCCGGGGACACGTTCCGCGCCCACCTGACCTCGGAACTGGAAACGTTCCCGGAGGACTACCTGGAGGCGCTGGGCGCCTTCGAGACCAACTGCCAGAAGGAGGGGCGCAATCTGGTGGAGGAACGCTACCAGCTCCTCTTCCAGCGCCTGGGCTACGCGTCCATCGAGGCCCGGGAGCACCAGGCCCTGCTGGACACCCGCAAGTGCTCCTGCCAGCGGTGAACCATCGGTAAGAATATGACGAGGCGTTCCCCGGCCAGGCAGCGTCACCCTCCGAGCGGTTCGGGAAGTCCGGGGAGGGAACTGGCCGGTGCGCTCATGTCCACCGTGAAGCCGCGGAGGCGAACCAGGGAGGATGCGTCCGGCACCATCTCCTGCAGCCGACTGCTCGGCAGGAAGACGAACCGCTTGCCGCGCAGTTCGACCGTGAGGTAGCCGGCGTCCACCAGTTCCAGGAAATCGCGCCGCGCCGTTGGATAGGCGATGCCGTGGTTGGTCTTGTGGTAGCGGATGGTGAACTCGGCCTCCGGCTTGCGCAGCGCCCGGCCCAGGATGGCCCGCTGGCGTTCGTTGAGTTCGAGATCCTTCTTGAGCATCTGGCGCAGTTCCCGGTCCCGGTTCTCCCATTCGTCCAGGTAGCGTTCGACGATCCGCAGGGCGATCAGGCTCAGCTGTGCCGCCAGGGTTTGCAGGCAGGTGAGATCCCCGGGGCTGAGCTTGCGGACCGCCTCGAAGGTGGGCCGATCGAAGGAAACCAGGGGCGGGAGGATGCGGCCCTCATCCCAGTCCAGCTTGACCAGGGAGGTGGGCAGCAGGCCGAACACGGGCAGGTCGTGCTTCAGGGCGTAGAGATGGGCCACCAGACGGCCGACCTGGTTGCTGACCTCCTTGAGCGGCCGGTAGAAGCGGAACGAGTCGGTCAGGATGAGGGCCCGAAGCACATCGTGGTCCTGCTCGCTTCCGGTTTCGCGGTTGGCATAGGCGGCGAAATAGTCCATCTGCCGATCGGCGAACCGCTCGACCATTTCATCGGGCCATTCGAACAGGCCCGTGCCCAGGGGCGCCTGGGACTTGGCCAGGGCCTTGGTGTCCACCCCCTCCAGCAGCAGGTCGCGAAGGTGCCCGAACAGGTCCCGGGAAAAGGGCTCGGTGAGCAGGTCTGGAAGGTGGTCGATGGCACGGAAGGTGTTGGCCACCAACCGTTCGGTCGCGCTTCGGGGCGGCCGGTCGAGCCGCAGCAGAATGTCCGCATCCTCCTCGGAGATCGACAGGCCGTCCAGACGGGTGGCGGCGATGGTCTCCGCGATCCGCACGTTCATGAGGAAGTGCTGTCCTCCAACGGAGGTCATGGTCCGGTGCAGGTGTGAATCGGGAGCGCAGGCGCGGGTCACGATGCCGATCAGGTCGGTGAGCTGGTGGGTGCGGCGATACCAGTGCTCATTGTTCCGCAAATCCGGAATCGGCAGCTCGATGCCCATGGACCGGCTCATCCGCAGCATGAGTTCCCAGGTGTGCAGGGGGCTCAGGCCCGGAGGCATCTCCTGGGCCAGGAACGCATCCCAGGAGATGCACTTCTGGGCGAACTGCTTGAGCTGGAACTGGAACGCCGGATGGTCGAAGAGATCCAGAATGCTTTGTGCCGATGCGGAGGACCCGCCGCTGGCCATATCCACCTCCATCCCCTCCAGGCCGTCCCCAGGTCCAATCGCCTGCGGCATGGGGGAACCGGAGGTGTCCTTCAGGGTTCGTGTATGGCACCAGTTTGCCCTGGTTGCCGGAAAACCTATACGGTTTGTTCGAAGGGTCCAGGTAGGGATCCATGCCCCTGGCCGGCGCCGGGATGGGCCGGGCGCGTCGGGCGCATGGGCGCGCCCCGGGCATGCCGAGGCCCCTACGGAGCCGCCTGCTTCCGGGTCGGGGTTGCTTCCCTCTGCCGTCCGTGTGGGACGTGGCGGCGGCAGCCTGGTGGGGCTGGAAGTATACTTTTTGTTCACGAACTACAGTTCCAGCGCAGATTTATTCAAAATCTATATACATAAATTATATATTGACATGTTTTTTCGTGATTTTATTCTTGATTGGAAAACGATTGCCCTGCCAGGTGTCCGGATGCCCAAGCGCGACGTGCGCTGGGGGTTCCGGGAGCACCGGGGGCTTGTGATGGGTCTGTTTAAACCAAGGGAGAGGGCCATGCCTGAACAACTTCTGGACTTCACCGGCAAGGTTGCCATCGTCACGGGGGGAGGCACGGGCATCGGCCAGGCGGCCGCGGTCGCCTTCGCCCGCCAGGGGGCCAAGGTGGTCATCGCCGGCCGGAGCAACGCCGACGAAACCCTGCGCCGGATCAAGGCTGCCGGTGGGGTGGCGGTGTTCGTCCAGGCCGACGTCAGCAAGGCCGAGGATGCCCGGCGGATCGTCAAGACCGCGGTGGACACCTACGGCCGCCTGGACATCGCCTTCAACAACGCCGGCCTGCTGCCGGTGACCGCCAACCTGATCGACCAGACCGAGGCGGATTTCGACAAGATCATCGCCGTGGATCTCAAGGGCGTCTTCTTGGGCATGAAGTATCAGATTCCCGAGATGCTCAAGGTGGGCGGCGGCTCGATCATCAACTGCGGTTCGGTGGTCAGCCTGGTGGCCGACCCGGGAATGTCGCCCTACGTGGCCGCCAAGCACGGGGTCGCCGGGCTCTCCAAGGGCGCCGCGCTGGAGTATGCCAAGAGCAACGTGCGCATCAACGTGATCAGCCCCGCCTTTACCGAGACCGGCATGACCCAGGGCTGGCTGGCCGACCCGAAGATGCGCGAGCTGGTGAAGTCGTTCAACGCGGCCAACCGGATCGCCTCGTCCGACGAGATCGCGGGCATCGTCCTGTTCCTGGCCTCGCCCATGGCGTCATTCATGACCGGCGCGGTGATCCCGGTGGACGGCGGCCAGACCGCCCATTAGGAGCCGTTGCGAAATCTTGAGAGGGGTAAACCGGATGAAGTGCATTGTCGTGTTCAAGTGGTCGAGGAACCCCCAGGACGCCCGGGTCGGTTCGGACGGTTCGGTGGACTGGGGGGCGGCGAAGATGTCGGCGAACGACGACGATCCCGCCGCGATCCTGGTGGCCAGAGGGCTCGTCGCCGGCGGCGGCGAACTGGTCGGGCTGACCATCGGCGACGGCGATGTGGCCTGGGCCGCGGCCCGCGGCGCCGCCTCCACGGTGGTCGTGACCGACGCCCGGACGGAGCCGGACAGCGCCCTCACCGGCGCGGTCCTGGCCGCCGGTGTGCACCGCATCGGCGACGCGGACGTGGTCCTGGTCGGCGATTCCGCCTGGGACTACGGCGTGGTGGCCGCCCTGGCGGGCCAGCTGGGCTGGCCGACCCTCGCCAACGTGGTTTCGGCCGAGGTGCGGGGCAGCGGCCTGCGGGTCACCTGCAAGGCGGGTGCCGGGACCCAGGTGGTGGACGTGGCCGGCCCCGCCGTGCTCGCCGTGGCTGCGAGCCGGGCCGAGCAGCAGGTGCCCGGGATGAAGGAGGTGCTGGCCGCGCGCAGGAAGCCGGTGACCAGGCTCAGCCAGGCGGACCTGGGCGTGCAGTGCGCCGCCACGGTGGCCTTGCGTGGCACGAAGCTTCCGGCCACGGCGGCGGCGAGGATCTTCGTCGGCGCCGATGCGGTGGCGCAGGTGGTGGCCGCCCTGCGCACGGACGGCGTGCTGTGAGCGCGCCCGCTGCCCTCGCCGAGAAACCCGCGGGAACAACAGGAGGATCGTGGTGAACACCGACAGTTGGATCTTGATGACGGACAAGGGGCGGGTTGGCGGGATGCTCGCCGCCGCCCGGCACCTGGGCGGCCGGGTCACGGTTGCCGTGGTGGGACCCCGCAGCCTGGCGGAAGCCGCCGCCGCGGCGGGACCCGACCGGGTCCTATGGTTTGCCGTGGCCGAGGGCCTGCCCACCGAGGCCTATGCCGGGCTGGTCGCCGAGGCGGCCAAGGCGGAGGCGCCGCGGGTCGTGCTGGCCTCCGACGCGCCGTCCGGGCGGGTCCTGCTGGGCCTGGCGGCCGCGGGCCTGGGCGCCGCCATCGTCAGCTCCGTGCGGGCGCTCGCCATGGAAGGCGAAACCATCCTGGTGAGCCGTCCCACCGCCGAAGGCCGGGCGGTGCAGACGCTGGAAGCCACCGGGACCCTGGCGTGCCTGTTCGACGGGGAGGACGTGGAGCCGGCCTCGGCTCCGGCGGTGGCCATCGAAGCCGTTCCGCCGGCGGATCCGGGCGACGCCCTGCGCCTGGTGGAATTCCGGGCGGCCAGCGCCGACAGCGCCGGGCTGCTCACCGCGGCGCGGGTCGTGGGCGCCGGCCTGGGGCTCAGGGCCAAGGACGATCTCAAGCTGATCGAGGACCTGGCCGCCGCGGCCCGGGCCGAGATCGCCTGCTCGCTGCCGGTCTGCGACGACATGCGCTGGTTCGATTCGAACCGGGTGGTCGGGTCGTCGCACAACCAGATCGCCCCGGACCTCTACATCGCCGTGGGGATCTCCGGCCAGCCCCAGCACATGTCCGGCGTGCGCGACGCCAAGGTGGTCGTCGCCATCAACAGCGACCCGGACGCGAGGATCTTCAAGAACTGCGACTACGGAATCCTGGGCGACCTCTACAAGGTCGTCCCGGCGCTGACGGCGGCGCTTCGGGAAGCGTGACCCCCGGGCGCTTTGAAACACCAACCAACCTCATGGGAGAAAACGAGATGGCCGACAAGAACGAGCAGGTGGACGCGGAATACGACGTCGTCGTCATCGGGGGCGGAGGCTCAGGCAAGTCCGCTGCGTACACGGTGGCCAAGGAGGGCGGCCTGAGGGTGGCGCTCCTGGAGAAAATGCCGGAGACCGGGGGCACCTCCATCTACGCCGAGGGCACCTGTGCCTTCGAGTCCAGCGAGACCCGGGCGCGCAAGGTGCCGGAGGACGCGGGCAAGCACTTCCCTTCGAAAGAGGAGGGGTTCCGGCGCTACACCGAGTACAGCCACCACCGGGCCAACCCGGACGTGGTCCGCATGCAGGTGGAAAACACCGCCGAGACCATCGACATCTACAAGTCGCTGGGCATCGAATACACCGACGTGACGATCTATGCCTATGACCAGCCCAACGAGCTGTACACCTTCCACCGGCCGGACGGCCTGGGCGCCCGCTGCCAGGAAGTCCTGCTGCGGGCCTGCATCAACGAAGGCGTGGACATCTTCACCGCGACCCCGGCCAGGAAGATCGTGATGAAGGACGGCAAGGTTGCCGGCGTCCTGGCCACCGACTCGGACGGCAACACCATGCACATCGCCTGCAAGGCGGTGATCCTGGCCAGCGGCGGGTTCGGCAACAACCCGGACCTGGTGGAGAAGTACAGCTGGTTCCGCCGCACCGCCCACGACATGTACCAGTGCGTGCCCACCCAGAACACCGGCGACGGGCTCAGGATGGCCCTCGAGGCGGGCGCCGACACCGACAACCTCGGGGCGGTGATGATCATCCCGTGCGCCCGCAGCAAGACCCTGACCTCCCACGTGAGCGGCGCCGGCTCCCAGCCGGTGCTGTGGGTCAACAAGACCGGCCGCCGGTTCGCGGACGAGAAAGTGGCGATGAGTTTTGCCGACGCAGGCAACACCATTGCCAAACAGCCGGACGCCACGGTCTACGCGATCATCGACAGCGCCACCGTGCAGCACCTGATGGAGAACGGCTCGGACATCGGCCTGGGAGACTTCATCCCGTTCCACCTGAAGCTCACCCGGCTCCAGGCCGAGCTGGACCAGGACGTCGCCGAAGGCCTGGCCTGGAAGAGCGACACCATCGAGGGCCTGGCCAAGGCCATGGGGCTGGACCCGGCGGTGCTGGCCGGGACCGTGGCGGAATACAACGCGGCCTGCGAACGGGGTGTGGACTCCGCGTTCTTCAAGCCCGCCAGGTTCCTCCGTCCGGTGCGCAAGGGCCCCATCTACGCCATCAACATGGCGGCGAGCGTGCTCGTTTCCGACGGCGGCATCCGGGTCAACGGCAACCTGCAGGTTACCGACAAGGCCTACCGGCCCATCCAGGGTCTGTACGCGGTCGGCAACGAGGCCAGCGGGCTCTATGGCGACACCTACAACCTGGACGTTCCCGGCACCGCCAACGGCTTTGCCCACGCCTCGGGGCGGGTGGCCGCGCGGCACGCCATCAAGGCCATAAAGGGCTAAGCCCCCAAGGAAGGAGATCCCGGTCATGTCAGGAGAAAGTGAATCCCCCGAAGTCGACTTCGACGTCATCGTGGTCGGGGCCGGGGTGGCCGGTTGCGTCACGGCCTACCAGTTGGCGGCCAAGGGGCATTCGGTGCTGCTGGCCGAGCGGGGTCCGAAGCCCGGCAGCAAGAACCTGTCGGGCGGGGTCTTCTACTGCCGGGTGATGGAGGAGGTGTTTCCCGGGTTCGTGGCCGAAGCGCCCATCGAGCGCCGGATCACCCGCAACTGCCTGAGTTTCCTCTCTCCGACCGCGTTCGTGAACCTGGACTACCAGGACGAGCGGCTGGCCCAGCCGGTCACCGCGGTGACCGTGCTTCGGGCCAGGCTCGACGAATGGTTGGGGAACAAGTG
>JARLGP010000066.1 GCA_031292735.1 Holophaga sp. | reverse complement strand
CCGGCCAGGCTCACATCGGCGTCGCCCTTGACGAAGTTCAGGGCCTGCTCGGTGACTCCGGAAAGCTCGTGCTCGTCCTTGAGCAGATTGGGCGCCACCGCCTCGCTCAGCAGCTTGGCCAGGCTGTAGCCTTTGGTCTGCATGGCATTCACCTGGGCCCGGTGCAGCATGGCCCCGGTGGCCAGGACCGAAGCCAGGCCCAGCAGCACCGTGAGCGCCAGAAAGGAGTATGTTAGTTTCTTTCTGATGGTCAGGTTTTTCCAAAATCCCATCTGGGCGCCCTTTCCAATGATCGGCTATGAGTTGATATCTTCCACCAAGTCTGGCCTGGAGAATATGGGAAAGTTGAGCGTTGGCATCAGTTTGATCGGCTGAGACCGGTTGCTGCGGCCCAGGGCGCGAAATTTTACAGATATTAGAAGACTTTTATATGTCCGGGGGGGTGGCCCAGGCGCCATAAGGACTTTTGGGCGTCGCTCCCGGGCCGGCGCGGTCCGGAGCGTGCCTGAAAAAAGGCTGGAAGACGCCATGGGAAGCTCTATACATGGACGGGAAACCGAACGCTTCTCCCCATGCCGTCCTGGTTTCATTTATCGTTTAAATTTAATAATAATAATTAATTATTAAAGTAAACATACTGCATTCTTATTTCCAAACGGGCGAATTTTTCGGCTTATAATCCCCCTACAATCGTTACCCCCTTTCGGAGGAACTATGAGCAAATTAACCAAGCTCGCCACGGCGTTGGTGCCGGTGGCGATGTTCTTGTTGGGGGCGCCCGCGGTGGCGGCCGCCCCGTTCCACGTGGGCATCTGCACCGGCACGGTGTCCCAGTCCGAGGACGACCTCCGGGGCGCGGAGGCGCTGATCAAGCTGTACGGGTCGGTGAAGACCGGCGGGATGATCCAGCATATGACCTATCCCGACGACTTCATGTCCCAGCAGGAGACCTTCATTTCGAACGTGGTCTCCATGTCGGACGATCCCAAGATGAAGGCGATCATCGTGAACCAGGCCATTCCCGGCACCGCCGAGGCCTTCAAGCGGATCCACGCCAAGCGCCCCGACATCTACTGCCTGGCCGGCGAGTGCCAGGAGGATCCCCTGGTGATCTCGGCCGCCGCCGATTTCGCCGCCCAGAACGACTTTGTCTCCCGCGGCTACACCATCATCTGGGCCGCCAAGCAGATGGGCGCCAAGACCTTCGTGCACATCTCGTTCCCCCGGCACATGTCCTACGAGGGGCTGGGCCGGCGGCGTTCGATCATGGAACAGGCCTGCAAGGACCTGGGCATCCAGTGGGCCTTCGAAACGGCCCCCGATCCCACCTCCGATGTGGGCGTGGCCGGCGCCCAGCAGTTCATCCTGGAGAAGGTTCCCGCGTGGCTCAAGAAGTACGGCCCCAAGGGCGAGAAGGTCGCCTTCTTCTGCACCAACGACGCGCACACCGAGCCCCTGCTCAAGCAGTTGCTGGCCTCGAAAAACGGCCTGTTCGTGGAAGCCGACCTGCCTTCCCCGCTCATGGGCTACCCCGGCGCCCTGGGCCTGGACCTCAAGAAGGAAGCGGGCAACTTCCCGGCCATCCTGAAGAAGGTTGAGGCCGGGGTGGACGCCAAGGGTGGCGCCGGCCGCTTCGGCACCTGGGCCTTCAGCTACGGCTACACCGTCAGCGCCGGCCTGGGCGAGTATGCGATCCGGGTGATCGAAGGCAAGGCCAAGAGGAACAGCCTGCCCGATCTCTTTGCCGCCTACGGCAAGTGGACCCCCGGCGCCAAGTGGAACGGCGCGCTGTACACCGACACCAACACCGGAGTCCGGGTCAAGAACCTGGCCCTGGTCTACATGGACACCTACATCTTCGGCGGCCTGAACGGCAAGCATTTCCTGCCGACCACCTCGGAAAAGGTGCCCGCGAAGTACTACGCCATCAAGAAGCACTGAACCGCGAAAGCCGGTCGCTCAGGCCCAGGCCCAGGTCCTGAGCGACAGGCTTCCCAGTTGCCAGCCCTGGAACACGGTCTGGACCGGCGAGTCGCCGGCGGCCCCCAGGGCGAAGAAGAGCGGATCGAAATGTTCGGAGGTGGGCACGGCCTTGAGGTAGGCCGGGGCCTGGCGGGCCGCCTCGAACAGCCCGGACGGGTCGGCCAGGTGCCCGGCGACCCAGGTTTCAAAGCCCTGCGCCCAGTCCTCGGGCGCCCCCGGGCCATTCCAGTTCAGCAGCCGGAGGTTGTGCACCACCCCGCCGCTGCCCATGATCAGCACCCCCTCCCGGCGCAGGGGGCTCAGCAGGCGGCCCAGCTGGAACAGCTGCCGGGGTGTGCGGGGCAGCGGAAGGGACACCTGGACCACCGGGATCCGGGCCTCCGGGAACGCGGCCCGCAAGGGCACCCAGGCCCCGTGGTCCAGGGGGCGGTCCGGGTCCGGTTCCGCTTCCAGGCCCGCGGCGCGAAGCATGGCCACCACCCGGCCGGCCAGGGCCGGGTCGCCCGGGGCGGGATAGTGGATCTGGTAGAGCGCCTCGGGGAATCCGCCGAAGTCATGGAGGGTGTCCGGCTGCGCCTGGGCCATCACCTGGACCGGCCCGGGGCTTTCCCAGTGGGCGCTGACCATCAGGATCGCCCGGACGCCATCCAGGCCGCCGGCCCAGGCATGGAGGGCCGCGGCCCAGGCGCCGCCATCCAGGGCCAGGGTCGGGGCCCCATGGGATACGAACAGGACGGGCTGAAGCGGATTCTGCACGGGGACCTCCATGGCGGGCTGAGGTGACGGATAATAGATGTTTAAACATCTAAATCGTTCAACCTGATGGTAGGGCTTCCTGGTCCGGCGCGCCAGCGGAATCTTGCCCTATGGGGCCATGGTCCCACGGGGCGGCCTGGAGACGCGGGGGGTCATGGTGCGGAAAATCGGGCCCCTGGGTCCGGGTCCTGTTCCAGCATCGCGTAGAACTCCTCGAGCTTGGCCTGGAGCAGGGTGCGGTCGGGGAGCCGGGTCTGGTACTCGGCCACCAGGGCGGGGCTGAGCGTGCGGTTCAGGGCGTATTCCACCACGTCCGCATCGCGGCTGGTGCAGAGCAGGACGCCGATGCTGGGGGCTTCGTGCGGTTTCCGGTGGTCCCGGTCCAGGGCTTCCAGGTAGAACGAGAGCTGGCCGAGGTGTGCGGGCTCGAAGGGGCCGATCTTCAGCTCGAAGGCCACCAGGGCCTGCAGGCCGCGGTGGTAGAAGAGCAGGTCCACCGCGAAATCACGGCTACCCACCACCAGCGGATATTCGCTGCCCACGAAGCAGAAGTCCCGTCCCAGCTCCAGCAGGAAGTGCTTGAGGTGCCGGAGCAGCCCTTTCTGCAGATCCTGCTCGCTGTGGGCTTCCGGCAGATCCAGGAAATCGACAATGTAGCGGTCCTTGAAGCAGGTGCCGGCTCCCGGGTGGCGTTCTCGCAGCGCCGGTGAGAGTTTTGGAGTTCCCGTGAGGGTCCGTTCGAAGAGGGCGCCCTCGATCTGGCGCTCCAGATCCCGCTTGCCCCACCGCTCCTGCCCCGCCAGCTTCAGGTAGAAGGCCCTCTCCTCACGATTTTTGCATTTATTTAAAATGAGAAGGTTGTGGGTCCAGGTCAAAACTCTCACCAGTGGTGAGAGTTCTTCGTCCTGGTGATAGACCTCGAAGAATTGGCGCATGCGCCATAGGTTCTGGGCTGAAAAGCCGCGAAGGTCCGGGTCGCGCTCCTGTAGCCAAACGGCAAGTTCTTTCACGGTGCCCTGGCCCCAGCCGTCTGCCTGGATTCTGCGGCAGAGGTATTCGCCGATGCGCCAATGCAGGTCCACCAGGGCGGTGTTGACGGCCCGGAGGACCTGGCTCCGGGATTCCTGGATCAGGGCCAGGATCGGCTGGAAGGCGGCGATACCGGCCTTCCCGGCCGGCTGCGGGGGCCGGGAGGCGGGCGCTGGCGGGTTGGGCTTCATGGGGTCCTCGATGGGTGCATGCCTACTCTGATGCCTCCCTGGGGGCAAACGTCTCCCGGTGTCGTATCCTGATTCAGTTCCAGGAGGTGCTGCATGGCATGGCTGAAGGTTACGATTACCCCGGAGGATGTGGCCCAGGGCCGCCACACCCATCTGCAGGAAAAGTTCCAGGCGGTCACGATGCGCATGCGCGGGGCCAAGGGGGTGGCCATGTTCGGGCCCAGCGATCCTGCCGGCCCTTACGTCTGCTATTTCACCCCCGCCTGCGCGCCCCTGGTGGGCGACTTCCTCAAGACCCGGGGCGCGGTGGAGTGTGAAGCCCCG
The DNA here is from genome assembly GCA_031292735.1 of Holophaga sp. The sequence continues at coordinate 70,874 of JARLGP010000066.1, read as the reverse complement.
CTGCGCAGCGAGGTCCGCCTGCTGGCGGGCGATGCCGAGGCCACGGCGCTCACCCTGGAGTCCCGTCCTTGAACCCGCCCCCCTGGTAAGGGAGGCCGAATCCGATGCCACGCTTCAGCGCTGACCAGGAGGTCACCCTCCGCATCCTCCCGGCCGTCGCCTTCACGTTCGTCGCCTATTTCTGCATCGGCGCGCCGCTGGCCATCCTTCCCTCCTACCTGCATCTGCAGTTGGGCATCAGCACGCTCCTGGCCGGATTCCTGGTCAGCCTGCAGTACATCGCCACCTTCGCCAGCCGGCCCCGGGCCGGACACCTGTCGGACACCATCGGGCCGCGGCGCACGGTGCGCTACGGTCTGCTGGCCTGCACCGCCAGCGGCGCGCTCATGGTCCTGGCGGCCTGGCTGCGCCATACGCTCTGGCTGAGCCTGGGCACCCTGGCCCTCAGCCGCCTGGCCCTGGGCACGGGGGAAAGCCTCAGCTCCACCGGGTCCACCATGTGGGGGATCGGCCGGGTGGGCGGCAAACACACCGCCCGGGTCATCTCCTGGAACGGGGTGGCCACCTACACCGCCATCGCGGTGGGCGCGCCCCTGGGCGTGCTGGCCGCGGCGGCCTGGGGCTTCGGGGCGGTGGGCGCGATCATTTTCGTCCTCTGCAGCATCAGCTACCTGGTGGCCACCCGGATGGAGGCCACGGCGCCGTTCCAGGGCAAGCGGGTGCCCATCGGCCACATCCTGCTGGGGGTCACTCCGTTCGGGCTGGCGCTGGCGCTGGGCGGCACCGGCTTCGGGGTCATCGCCACCTTCATCACCCTCTATTTCGCCCACCAGAACTGGCAGGGCGCGGCGCTTTCGCTCAGCATGTTCGGACTGTGCTTCGTCGGGGTGCGCCTCCTGTTCGCCCGGACCATCAACCGCTACGGCGGCTTCGCGGTGGCCATCGTCTCCTTCTGCGTGGAGGTGGCCGGCCTGGCCCTGCTGGGCTTAGGCCGGTCCCAGGGCCTGGCCTACCTGGGCTGCGGGATGGCCGGCATGGGTTTCTCGCTGATCTTCCCGGCGCTGGGGGTGGAGGCCGCCAACGCCTTCCCGGCTTCGGTGCGCGGCTCGGTCATCGGGGTCTACAGCGCCTTCGCCGATCTCTCGCTGTTTCTGGCGGGCCCCCTGGCCGGGGCGGTGATCCACGGCTTCGGCTATTCCGCGGTGTTCCTGGCCACGGCCGGCGCGGTGCTGGTCGCGCTGGCCGGCACCCTGTGGCTTTCCTCCACCTCGGGGTAAGCACGGCTTACCCATGGATGCCTCCCGGGGGCCAAAGGCTTCCGGGTGTCGTATCCTGGATCCCATCCGGGAGACTCACTTTGGTATGGTTGAAGGTCACGATTGCTCCAGGTGTCGCTGGTGATGCCGGCGGCCTGTGAACGATCTGGAGCCTGGGAGGGCGCATGGGGCCATCGAGCAGCAAGCCGATCCGCTTGGAACCGGAGCAGCACCAGCCGCCGGCCTGCCCGGATTTCGCGGACTTCGAGGCGGTGACCGCGTTCGAACGGGCGATGCGGACCCATCGGGCCCACGTGGAACCCTTCGAACTGGTCCAGCTGGAAAACCGGGTCGATGGCGCCTGGCGCGTTTCCGGCTCCAGGGGGGTCCCCTACACCGTGGATGTGGTGGACGGCAGCGGTCAGCACGACACCTGCACCTGCCCGGATTTCCTGGGTGGGGAACTGGGGCTCTGCAAACACCTGGAGGCGGTTCGCCGGGCGCTCCGGTCCCGGCCCATGCTGCACCGCCGATACCGGGCCCTGGCCCCCGGCCCCGCACGGCCGACCCTCACCCTGCAGAGCAACGGTGGTTTGGCGCTCCGGGCGATCGGGCCATGGACCCCGCAGTTGCTCGCGGCCTGCGGCCTGGAAGCGAAGGGGACCCGGCTGAGCCTGCGGCCGGACTGCCCGCTGCTGCGCCCCGGCGCCCAGGGCAGGGAGGAGGGGCCCAGGGTCACCCACGCGGTGCTGCCCGCCATCGCCCGGCTGGATGCCAGGGCCCGGCTCCAGGAGCGTTCGGCCCGCTTCTTCCGGGCTTTCCGGGACGGCAAGGTGGGCGTGGACATTCTGAACAAGCCGCTGTTCCCATACCAGGCGGCGGGCGTGGCGCACCTGGCCGGCAACGGCCGCGCCCTGCTGGCGGACGACATGGGCCTGGGCAAGACGGTGCAGGCCATTGCCGCCTGCGAGGTCATGCGCGCCCGGGGGGAGATCGACCGGGTGCTGGTGGTCACCCCGGCTTCGCTCAAGCATCAATGGGCCCGGGAGATCGAGACCTGGACTGGCCAGAAGGCGGTGGCGGTGGGCGGTACTGCCGCCCAGCGCGCGGCGGCGCTTGGTTCCGGCGCGCCCTACAAGGTGCTGAGCTACGAGCTGACCTGGAGGGAACTGTCCCGCCTCCAGGACCTGGATGCGGATGTCCTGATCCTGGACGAGGCGCAGCGAGCCAAGAATTTCCGCACCAAGACCGCCGCGACCTTGAAGGACATCCCATCCCGGTTCCTGTTCGTGCTCACCGGCACCCCCATCGAAAACCGCCTGGATGACTTGTACTCGCTGCTCCAGATCGTCGACCCGGACGTGCTGGGGCCGCTCTGGCGCTTCAACCTGGACTACCACCAGCAGGGGCCCAAGGGCAAGGTGCTCGGCTGCAAGAACCTGTCCCGGCTGCGGGAAACCGTCGCGCCCATCCTTCTGCGCCGGCGCAAGGAGGCGGTGCTGGACCAGCTGCCCGCCTTGACCGAGCAGACCCGCTACACCGCGCTGAGCCGGGAGCAGGCGGACTACGAGGAGTCCTGCCGGGCGGACGCGGCCCGCTACATGGCGCTGGCCGAGCGGCGGCCGTTGACGCCGGTGGAGCAGAAGAAGCTCCAGGCCGCCCTGCTCAAGGCGCGCCAGGCATGCGACGCGCTGGAGCTGGCGGACCCTCGCGCCAAGCGGCCCGCCTCGCCCAAGCTGGACGAATTCGAGGCCTATGTGGCGGAGATCGCCGCGGGCGGCGGCAACAAGATCCTGGTCTTTTCCGAATGGGTGGAAATGCTGAAACTGGCCAGCGCCCGCCTGGATGCCCTGGGCATCGGCTGGCTCATGCTGTCGGGTCAGGTCCCGCCGGAGAAAAGGCCCGCCCTGCTGGACCGGTTCCGTGCCGAACCGGCCATCCAGGTGCTCTTTTCCAGCGATGCCGGCGGGGTCGGGCTGAACCTGCAGGTGGCCAACTACGTCGTGCATCTGGATCTGCCCTGGAACCCGGCCCGGCTGGACCAGCGCACCGCCCGGGCGCACCGGTTGGGGCAGACCCGTGGCGTTTCCGTCACCTACCTTTGCGCCGAGCGCGGCATCGAGCGCGGGATCGAAGGCACCCTGGCCGGCAAGCGCGCCCTGCGGCACGCCGCGCTGGACCTTTCCTGTGATGTGGAAGAGGTGGAGTTGCAAAGTTTCTCCCTGTTCCTCCGGCAGTTGCGGGACGTTCTCGAGGAGCTTCATGCCCCGGATGCCACGGTCATGGAGCAGGCGGATGAACCCGGGACTTTGGCCATGGCATCCATGCCGGATCCGGATCCGGTCGCCCCGGAGCCCCCGGCCACGCTCGCCGAAGCGCCGGGCGAGCCCCCGCAGCGGAGCGGGCGCGCCCACGACCGCTTGCGCCTGGCCCAGGTGGTGCTTGCGGCGGGCTTTCCGGGGGATGCGGTCAAGGCCGCCTACGACGCCCTGGCCGCCGCGCTCACCGGCTTGCTGGAGGGTCCGGCCCCGGCAGGCCACGAAGCCCTGGTGGCGGCCATCTACCGGGATCTGGTGCCGGCCGGGCGGCTGGCCATGGCGGTTCCCGGGGTGCTGGCCCGGGTGCACGACCTGGGCTCCCTGGAGCGGATGGGGGTGGCGGTGGAGCCGGGACTGGCCGGGGAGGTGCTGGCCGAGGTCGGGGACTGGGTGCTGCGGCTGTCCGAAGCCCCGGGGGGATGACGGTGGACTTCGATTACCTCAAGCGGCTGCGCCAGTCCCACCCCGCCTGGCGTCTGCTGGCTGCAGAGAACGCGCCGATGATCTGTGGCTTCCTGCACTGGGCGTTCATCCAGCCCAATGTCAGGGCCCAGGCTCAGCCGGAACTGGTGGCGAAGCTGGAGGATTTCCTGTTCCACCTGCGTGAGAGCTACCCCGACGCGTTCCCCAAAAGCGCCCAGGCCTACCTGGACGATTGGGCCAGCCCCAGGAACGCCTTCCTGCGCAAGTATTATCCTCGCCACGATGAGGAACCGGAATGGGACCTGACTCCGGCCACCGAGAAGGCCCTGGTGTGGCTGGAGGGGCTCCGGGACCGGCCTTTCGTGGGCACCGAGTCCCGCCTGCTCACCGTGTTCACCCTGCTACGGGAACTGTTCCGCGCCACCGAGACCGATTCGGCCGTTCGGGTGAAGGAGCTGGAACGCCGGCGCGCGGACCTGGACCGGGAAATCGAAGGGCTCCGCCATGGCCAAGCCGTCGTTCCGAGCCTCACCGCCACCCAGGTGCGGGAGCGCTACATGGAGATCCAGGAGACGGCCCGAAGGCTGTTGACCGATTTCCGCCAGGTGGAAGCCAATTTCCGGGACTTGGACCGTTCCACCCGGGAAAAGATCGCTTTTTCCGACCGGTCCAAGCCTGAGCTGCTGGACGAGATCTTCGGGGAGCAGGACGCCATTTCGGCCAGTGACCAGGGCTTGAGTTTCAACGCCTTCTGGCTTTTTCTCATGTCCCCGGAGCGCCAGGAAGAGTTGCACGCCATGTTGAAACGTCTGGCGGCCATGCCCGAGCTGGCGGGATTGGACCAGGATCCTCTGCTGGAGCGGTTCCGCTTTCACCTGCTGGGCGCAGGGGAAAAGGTCCAGCGCACCGCCGCCCAGCTGGTGGAGCAACTGCGTCGGTTCCTGGAAAGCCGGGTCTGGATGGAGAACCGGCGGATCGCGGACCTGATCAGGAGCATCGAGCGCCAGGCCGGGGAGGTGAGGGCGCCGCCGCCGGGCCAGGCCTTCGTTGAACTGGCCGGGGTCAAGGCCGGAATCGAGCTCCCGTTCACCCGGACCCTGTTCGCCCCGCCCAGAAACCTGCGGCTTCAGGATGAACCTTCTCTGGATCGCGCACCGGAACCGGGGGTGGCGGCGCTGTTCGACCGTCCCTACGTTGATCCGGTCCTGCTGCGGGGCCGGATCGACGATCTACTGCGCAGCCGGCGCCAGATCGCCCTGGCGGATGTCCTGGACGCCTTCCCGCTGGAGCACGGCATGGCCGAGCTGGTCATCTACCTTCACCTTGCAACCCAGGACAATCGGGCGATGATCGATGAGGAACGCATGCAAACGGTGCCCCTTGGTGGCGGCCGGACCGCTACCCTTCCTCTGGTGATCTATTGCCGTTGAACGAGAAGAACCTCAGCCCCGTCCTGGTGAGCCTGCTCCGGGGCGCCCTCTACCGGGACCAGCATCCTCGCCTCTGGCAGGACCTGCTGGTGCTGGAAGGCAAGGCGCGGGACTACCTGGCCGTGCTTGGCCTGCAGCTGGAGCTGGACGAGGCGGAGGGCTACGCCCTGCTCCGGCAGGTGGAGGACGAAGAAAATCCCGAAGCCGTGCCCCGGCTGGTGGCGCGTCGGCCCTTGAGCTATCCGGTGAGCCTGCTCCTGGTGCTCCTGCGCAAGCGGCTGCTGGAGGGCGACGCGGCCGGCGGGGAGACCCGTACCGTGGTGACCCGGGCGGATCTGGTGGAGCAACTGAGGGTGTTCCTGCCGGAACGGTCCAACGAGGCCCGGATCATGGACCAGATCGACGCCCACCTGAACCGGGTGGTGGAACTGGGCTTCCTCAAGGAGCTCGGAGAGCCGGGCGTGTTCGAGATCCGGCGCATCCTCAAGGCGTTCGTGGACGCCCAATGGCTGTCCGATTTCAGCTCGAGACTGGAAGGATACCGCACCCATGCGCTCCCCGAAGGCTGACAGGAACAAGGTTCCCGGGTTCCGGCTCGATGCGTTCGAGCTGCTCAACTGGGGCACCTTCCACCAGCGCGCCTGGCGGCTGCCGGCGGCGGGGGAGAACGTGCTTTGCACCGGCGACATCGGCTCGGGCAAGTCGACCCTGGTGGACGCCATCACCACGCTGCTGGTCCCCGCTCACCGGATCGTTTACAACAAGGCTGCAGGGGCCGAGAACCGGGAGCGGACCCTGCTCTCCTACATCCGGGGCCACTACAAGAGCGAAAAGGATGATGCCCGGCTTTCGGCCAGGGCGGTGGGGCTGCGCGGCACGGACAGCTTCAGCGTCCTGCTCGGGGTATTCCGCAACGAGCAACTGCAGGAGGATCTGACCCTGGCCCAGGTGTTCTGGTGCAAGGAGGAGCGGGGCAATCCCGAGCGGCTGTTCGTGGTGGCCAAGGTGCCGCTTTCCATCCAGGAGCACTTCACCCGCTTTGGCGGCGAGATCACCGACCTGAAGAAACGCTTGCGCGCCCTGCCCGGGGTCACCCTGTTCGATTCGTTCAGCACCTACGGCAACGAATTCCGGCGCCGGATGGGGCTGGCCGGAGAGCAGGCCCTGGACCTGTTCTACCAGACCGTGTCGCTGAAGACCGTCGCCAACATCACCGACTTCGTCCGCGACCACATGCTGGAACCGCCCGACGCAGCGGCCCGGATCAAGTCCCTCTGCGGCCATTTCGAGAACCTGAACAGCGCCCATGAAGCCGTGCTGCGGGCCAAGGATCAGGTCGCCCGGCTGGCCCCGCTGGTGGAGGAATGCGACCGGTCCGAGCGGGTGCGCGAAACCATCGGCACCTTTGAACGGCTGAGGGCAGCGCTTCCCGCCTACCTGGCCCGGATGAAGGTGGGCTTCCTGGAAGAAGACCTCCAGAGAATCGGCTTCGAATTGGTCCGGCTCAAGGATGGCGCGGGCCGGCAACAGGACCTTCTGGACGGGCTGTACCGCGAGGTGGCCGAGACCAAACAGGCCATCCTGGAGAACGGCGGCCGCCGGCTGGAGGAAATCCGGGGCCGCCTGCTCCAGGAGGGGGACCTTCGGGACCAGCGGAAAAGGCGGTATGAAAAGGATTATCTTCCGGCCTGCCTGGCCCTGGACTTTCCCCGGGCGCAGAGCCTCGATGGCTTCCACGCCACCCGCCGGGAATCGGAAAAGCTGGATGCCGGCCTGGGCAACGACGAAACCATGCTCAGGAACGAAGAGGTGACCCTGGAGGTGGAGATCCGCAACCTGGACCGGGAGGGCCAGGGGCTGGCGGCCGAGATCGCTTCGCTCCGCTCCAGGAAGACCAGCATTCCGAGCCCCATGCTGGCCCTGCGCCAGAGTCTTTGCCAGGCGCTGGGCCACGCGGAGGCCGCGCTCCCGTTCGCCGGTGAGCTGATCCAGGTGCGGCCGGAGGAACAGGCCTGGGAAGGCGCCTTGGAGCGCGTTCTGCGCAGCTTCGGGCTCTCCATCCTGGTGGCGGAAGAGGATTATCCCGCCCTGGTCTCCTTTGTGGACCGGAATCACCTTGGCGAGCGGCTGGTGTTCTTCCGCATCCGCAGGGAGGAGCCGGCTCGCCGCGGGCGGCATGTCGGCGACCTTGCGCTGAAGCTGGAAACCAGGGCCGGCCATCGGTTCCAGGCCTGGCTCGACGGTGAGCTGGAGCGTCGATTCGATTACGTCTGCTGCGACAGCCTCGAGGCGTTCCGGCGCGAGGCGCGGGCCTTGACCCGGAACGGCCAGACCAAGGGCGGCGATGCCCGGCACGAGAAGGACGACCGCCACGCCATCGGCGACCGGACCCGGTACGTGCTTGGCTGGCGCAATGAGGAAAAGATCCGGGCCCTGGATGCCCAGCTCCAGTCCCTGCATGCCGGCGGCCTGAAGCGGCTCGAGGCCCGGGATCAGCTGAGGATCAAGCTGCGCTTCGTGGGCGAACAACGGCAGCACATCCGCGACCTGCAGCGCTTCACCGAATTCACCGAGTTGGATTGGCAGGGGCCCGCCCGGCGGATCCAGGAATTGAACGAGGAAAAAGCGGCCCTGGAACAGGGCTCCGATCTGCTCCATGAGCTGACCCGGCGCCTGGATGCGCTGGAGTCGAAACGCCAGGCGGCCTCGGCGGAGCAGCAGAGGCTGGAACGGGAGATCGGCAAGCGGGAGACCCAGGAAGGGGATGCCGGCCAGCAGCGGGAGGCGGCCCATGCACTGCTGGCCACGGTGCCGGAGCCCGAACGGGACTTCTGCTTTCCCCGGCTGGAAGCGGAGCCCTTCGACACGCAGGAGCCGGCCACCGCCCGCCAGTGTGACGAGGCGGAAACCCGGATGCGCGGCGTCCTCCAGGGCCAGATCGACGCCCGGCGCAAGGAGGCGGAACGCCTCGGGATCGGCATCGTCAGGCAGATGCAGAGCTTCCGTGCCGCCTACCCGGCCGAATGCCGGGAAGCCGACGCCAGCCCGGAGGCTGCCCCGGAATACCGGGAGATGCTCGAACGGCTGCGGGCAGAGGATCTCCCCCGTTTCGAAACCCGTTTCAAGCAGCTCCTGAACGAGCAGGCCATCAACGAGGTGGCGCTGCTGCAGAACACCCTGGAACAGGAAGCCGAGGACATCCGGGACAAGATCGACCAGATCAACACGTCCCTCCGGCAACTGGACTACAATCCCGGCACCTTCATCCAGCTCCAGCCGGAGCCCAATCCCGATCCGGAGATCCGCCAGTTCCGGGAAGACCTGCGCGGCTGCCTCGCCGACACCCTGACCGGCGGTGAAGAGGCGGTGTACACCGAGCGAAAGTTCCTCCAGGTCAAGGATCTCATCGACCGGTTCCGGGGCCGGGAAGGGCTGGCGGAATTGGATGAAAGGTGGACCCGGAAGGTGACCGATGTGCGGAAGTGGTTCATCTTCTCCGCCAGCGAACGCTGGCAGGAAGATGGCGCGGAACGGGAGTTCTTTTCCGATTCCTCCGGTAAATCCGGCGGACAGAAAGAGAAGCTCGCCTACACCATCCTCGCCTCCGCCCTGGCCTACCAGTACGGCATCGACCAGCAGGCCCGCAGCGCGAGGGCCTTCCGGTTCGTGATGATCGACGAGGCCTTCGGCCGGGGCTCCGATGAATCCACCCGTTACGGCCTCGAACTGTTCACCAAGCTGGGGCTTCAGCTTCTGATCGTCACCCCGCTGCAGAAGATCCACATCATCGAGGACTACGTCCGTTCGGTCCATCTGGTCCACAGTTCCGACGGGCGGGAATCCATGCTGCGGTCGCTGACCATCGAGGAATACCGTGCCGAGAAGTTGCAGCGCCAGAAGCTCGCCGCCGAGGCGAAGGCGTGATCCCGTCGCTGGACTCACTCCGGGCCAGGGCCATGCGCCACTGGAGTGGTTGCGACTACCACCGCGAGGTCCTGGCCGGGCGGACCTGGCAGCCGTGGGTCGTTCCGTTCGGGAGTCCCTCGGGTCAGGCCGCGCTGGATGGATTCAGCGCGCTGAGGGCCGCTCTGGAACGCCTGCGGGAGCAGGATGGGATCGCCTTCCGGCTGGAATGGGCCACGGTCCGCTACCAGAAGCTTGGCCCCCAGCAACTCCCCTGCGCGGCCAGCTTCGACTTCGAGGAAGGCTTTCTCGCCTTCATCGGCAAGACGGAGGAGGCCGGGATGTTCAAGGCGCTGGTCCAGGAGACCCTGGACCGGCTGCCCGGGCTGCGTCCTTTCCTGGACCGGAAGCCGATGGCGCCGCTGTCCTTCGCCGTCGTCTGGACGCGCTTGCTGAGGGTGGCGGAGTGGTTCCTCGGGCATCCCCGTCCCGGAATCTACCTGCGGCAGATCGATCTCCCGGGTATCGACAGCAAATTCATCGAGGGGCACAAGGGGATTCTCACCGACCTGCTGAATGCGCTGTTGCCGTCTGAAGCCATCCACGAGGCCGCCACCGGCCTGTCCCAGCATGGCTTCGAGAAACGCTTTGGCCTGGCCTTCGAACCGCCCCAGGTCCGGTTCCGCATTCTGGATCCAGCTCTGGCCACCCTTGGGCTGGATGACCTCACGGTCCCCGTCGCGCAGTTCGCTACCCTGCGGCTTCCGGTCCGGCGGGTCTTCCTCACCGAAAACAAGGTGAACGGCCTGGCCTTTCCGCCCATGACCGCCGCCATCGTCATCTTCGGGCTGGGCTACGGGCTGGAACTGCTCTCCCAGGCGGACTGGTTGAGGGCTGTGGAACTCTACTACTGGGGCGACCTGGACACCCACGGAATGGCGATGCTGGCCCGGTTGCGCCGGCGGTTTCCCGCGGTGCGGTCCCTGCTGATGGATTCCGCGACGCTCATGGCTGATCCGGGCCTCTGGGGTGAGGAACCGGCCCCGGTTTCCGTGGACATCGATGGCTTGACCGGGGAGGAAAGCGCGGCGTTGGCGATCCTGCGGCAGGAGGGCGGAGGTCAGCTTCGGCTGGAGCAGGAGCGCATCCCATTCCACCTGCTTGAGGCTGCCCTCCTCATGCTTCCCCGGTCCTGACTGTCCCCGACCTTAGGGCCGCCCGGCCGGGTTTCCAGTGGACAGCACAGGGCCGGCGGTCCTAGGCTTCCGTCAGGACTCAAAACGAAAGGGTTGCGGTGAAAAGGCTGGGGCTGCTGCTTGGAACCTGGTCCCTGGGGCTGCTCCTGGCGGCCCAGGCGCCGCGCATGGAGCGCGGCGGCCCCGCGGCGGTCGGCGCGGCGGTGCCGGACGATCCGGAACTGGCCACGGTCATCGCGCCCTATGCGGCGGAGATCCATGCCTCGTTCGGCCGGGTCATCGCCCAGGCCCCCGCCGGGATGAAGCGGGCCGGGGCGCCGGGGGAATTCCCCCTGGGCTTCTTCCTGGCCGACATCATGCGCGAGGGCGCCGCGGCGGCCGTGGGCGGGGAGGTTCGGGCGGCGTTCACCAACGCCGGCGGGATCCGCCGCGACCTGGCCGCGGGGCCGGTGCACGTGGGCGACATCTACGAGGTGGTGCCCTTCGAGGACGACCTGGTGGTGGCCGAATACTCCGGCGCCGAGGTGGTCGCCATCGTCAAGGAGGCCATCGAACGCAAGGGCGGGGAGCCGGTTTCGGGCATCCTGGCCTCGGTCACCGGCAGCCGCGACCACCCGCTGGTTTCCATCACCTGGAGCGACGGCAGCGCCATCGATCCCGCCGGCCGGTTCCGCATCGCCACCAGCGACTACCTCCTGGCCAACGGCGACGCCACGCCCACCCTCAAGCGGGGCCGCGATGCGGTGCTCACCAGCCGCCTGGTGCGCCAGCTGGTCATCGACTTCTGCGCGCGCCGCGGCCGGGAAGGCAAGCCGATCCTCGCCCCCGCCGGCGCCCGCTACCGGTTCTCCCCCGATCTCGCCCAGGCCATCCAGGCCCGGGCCTTCCGGTTCTAGGAGCGGCACCATGGAACGGCGCGCCTTCATCCAGTCCATGGGGGCCGCCCTGCTGGCCTCGCGGCTTCCGCTCCGGGCTGGGGAGGGGCCGGCCCGGATCACCCTGCTGCACACCAACGACACCCACTCGCGCATCGAGCCCTTCGGCCCCGGAAACGGCGCGCTCACCGGCAGGGGCGGCATCGCCCGCCGGGCCACCCTGGTGCGGCAGATCCGGCGGGACACGCCCAACGTCCTGCTGCTGGACGCCGGCGACGTGTTCCAGGGCACCCCCTACTTCAATCAGTACAAGGGCTTCCTGGATTTCAAACTGATGTCCATGTGCGGCTACGACGCGGGCACCCTCGGCAACCACGATTTCGACAACGGCGTCGAGGGGCTGGTGGCGGCCATGGCCGAAGCCCGGTTCCCCATCGTGAACTGCAACCTGGATGCCGGCGGCGCCCCCGCCCTGGCGTCCCGGCTCCAGCCCTGGACGGTGAAGCGGCTGCCCGGGATCACGGTGGGCATCACCGGCGTGTGCGTGGACTTCCAGGGGCTGGTGTCGCGGGAGAACCATGCCGGCGTGGTCTGGCGGGATCCGGTGCGGGCGCTGGGGCCCGTGGTCGAGCGCCTGCGCGCGGTGGAAAAGGTGGACCTGGTGGTGCTGCTTTCCCATCTGGGCTACGACCGCCAGGGCGAGGCCATCGACGACCTGAACCTGGCCAGGCGGGTGCCGGGCCTGGACGTCATCCTCGGCGGCCACACCCACACCTTCATGGAGGCGCCGGTGCGGGTGGGCGAGACCGAGATCTTCCAGGTGGGGTTCGCCGGGGTGAACCTGGGCCGCATGGACCTGGCGCTGCGCGACGGGGTGAAGCTGGCCTGCTCGGGCATGGCGATTCCCGTGCCGGGGGGCTGTGCCACCTGAGCGGCGAAGGCAACGAAAAGAAGGCCCCGGAAGGGGCCTCCTTGACGGTGTTCGCCGTGCCTTCTACCAGAGGCCCAGCACCTTCCACCAGGCACCGCCGACCCCGACCCAGATCACGATGTTGACGACGCTGATGATGAAGCCCAGGCGCCACCAGGTGACGATGGGCACGAAGCCCTGGCCGAACATGGCCGCGGCCGGGCCGGTGCCGTAGTGGGTCATGCTGGCGTGCAGGTTGGAGAAGAAGCACAGCACCAGGGCCGCCAGCATCGGCGGGGCGCCGCAGGCCAGGGACACGCCCAGGAAGGCGGCATACATGGCGCCCACGTGGGCGGTCATGCTGGCGAAGAAGTAGTGGGCGTAGAAGTAGGTGAGGCCCAGCACCAGGAAGGCCACCTTCCAGCTGTGGCCCGCCATGGAGGCCGCCATCACCTTGCTGAACCAGGGGATCATGCCCATCTTGTTCAGGAAGCCCGCCATCATGATCAGGGTGCCGGTCCAGAACAGCACGTCCCAGGCGTTGGTTTCGGACAGCACGTCCGACCACTTCAGCACGCCGGTGATGAGCAGCAGGCCCAGGCCCACCAGGGCGGCGGTGGTGCCGTCGATGCCCCAGTACGCGTCGCCGAACACCCACATGACCAGCACGATGGCGAACACGCCGATCATCAGCCATTCCGTGGTGCTCACCGGACCCATCTCTTTCAGCTTGGCGTTGGCCATCTCCACCGCCTCGGGGGTGTGGGTGATCTCGGGCGGGTACAGGAGGTAGAGGACGTAGGGGACCACCAGCAGGCTGACGATGCCGGGCACGATGCCGGCGATGAACCAGTTGCCCCAGGTGATCTTGATGCCGAAATCGGCGGCGAACTTCTGGGTCATGGGGTTGGCGGCCATGGCGGTCAGGAACATGGCGCTGATGCTCAGGTCGATGTAGAAGGTGGCCATGGTCAGGTAGGCGCCGATCTTGCGGGCGGTGCCGTCGTCCGGGTTGCTGCCGTAGGCCCGGGCCAGGGAGCGCACGATGGGCATCATGACCCCGGCGGTGCGGGCGGTGTTGCTGGGCACCAGCGGCCCCAGCACGAACTCGGTGGCGGCCATGCCGTAGGCCAGGCCCAGGGTGCGCTTGCCCAGAAGGCGGATGAAGAAGTAGGCGATCCGGGTGCCCAGGCCGCTCTTGATGAAGCCCCGGGCGAACATGAAGGCCACGACGATGAGCCAGAGCGCCGTTTCGGAATAGCCGCTGAGGCTCTGGGAGATGGTCAGGGTGCCGCTGAAGGCGCAGACCGCCGCCCCGGTGATGGCCACCGCGCCCATGGGCAGGGGCCGGATGATGATGCCGATGATGGTCGCCAGGAAGATGGCGAACATGTGCAGGCCCCGCACCCAGTCGGCCTGGCGCACCTTCTCGGCCGCCGTGGCGGCCTTGGCGTCGGCTTCGGCCTTCACCTTGGCGTCGGCGTCAGCCTTGGCCTTGGCCTCGGTTTCCAGCTGGGCCCGGATGGAGGCTTCCAGGGTGGATCGGGCATCCGTGGCGGCCTGGGCCTTCGGTGCAGGAGCCGGGGCCGGGGCCTGGGCCGCCGGCTTCGGGCCCTTGGGGGCCGGCTTCACCACCACCGATCCGGTGAAGATCTTGGCATTCGGCGCGGGGGCCAGCTTCGGCAAACCTACGTAAAGCACCAGGCCGATGGCCAGGGTCGCCACCAGGCGCAAAGGCTTGGCGCCTTGCCACCAGCCAACGCTGGATTCAGGATTCGACATGAGGGTCCCCGCGGAAAAGGGCCGGAACACCCGGCTCTGGGATTGGATTCCGAAAACGCGCATGGGTCACACGATCCAAACGCGTCCTGACTCGATGAGCATGAAAAGGGCTTATCCAACTCTATGGGTCAGACCTTTCATCTGCCTTTCAGTTTCGGGAACTGTGACTTGGATCACATCCAAATAATGTGCGGCCTAGCTCCGGTGGATGACCCTTCCCTGGGCGACCACCTGCCGGATCAGCGGGGCGCCGATCCGGGTGCCCAGTTCGTTGGGGTGGGCGCAGTCCAGCACGGTGAGGTCGCCGCGCTTGCCCACCTCGATGGAGCCCCGGTCCCGGTTCCTGCGCAGGGCGTAGGCGGCGTTCAGGGTGGCGCCGACGATGGCCTCCGCCGGGGTGATGTGGAACCAGCTGCAGGCCAGGGAGATCGACAGGGCCATGGAGGTGGCCTGGAAGGAGGAGCAGTAGTCGGTGGCGATGGCCACCGGAACGTTCTCCTGGATGAACAGGCGGGCGTTGGCCCGCTGGGGATCCAGGTAGAACTGCTCGGCGGTCGGCAGCAGCACCGCCACCGTGTCGGTGCTGCCCACCGCGCGGATCTCTTCGTCGGGCGTGTAGGTGAGGTGGTCGGCGCTCACCGCTCCGCCCGCCACCGCGGTGCTCCAGCCCCGGGAAGGGGAGGACGCGTCGGCGTGCACCCGGGCCGGCAGCCCGACCCGGCGCGAGGCCTCCAGCAGCTCCTGGGCCAGCGGTGCGGAAAAGTCCCCCTCTTCGCAGGAGAGGTCCTGGAAATCCGCGATGCCCTGCCGCACCACGGCCGGCAGCATCTCCTCCCGCACCTGGCGGGCGTAGGCTTCGGCGCTGAGGCCGTCCTGGGGGGCGATGTGCGCGCCCAGGAAGGTGTAGACCAGGTCCATGGGCGTGCTGGCGGCGGACTGCCGGAGCAGGCCCAGCAGGCGCAGTTCCTGCTCGGGGTTCTGGCCGTAGCCGGACTTGACTTCCAGGGTGGTGACGCCGCCGCGGAGGATGGCCCGGTAGGCGCGGGCGGCCTGGTCCAGCAGGGTCTGGTCGTCGGCCTTCCGGGTGGCGAGGATGGTGGACCAGATGCCGCCGCCCGCGGCGCGGATCTCCCTGGAACTGGCGCCGTGCAGCCGCTGCACGTACTCCCAGTGCCGGTTCCCGGCGAACAGGGGATGGCTGTGGCATTCCACGAAGCCCGGAACCACCGACCCGCCTGCCGCGTCCAGGGTGGGCACGTCTTCGCCGAACTCGCGCAGCACCGAAGCCTCGCCCACGGCCACGATCAGGCCGTTGCGGATCGCCACCACCCCATGGGGCACCAGGTCCAGCTCGTCCTGGGCGGACCCCTTGCGCGGCCCGCCGTGGTCCCGCACCATGGCGATCTGGGCAGCGTTGATGACGTTCAAGTCGGAAGGCATTGCAGCTCCATTCTCCGGTGGCATCAGCCCACCAGTTCGCACAGCATCCGGGCGGTGAGGGTGGTGGCGCACACCACCGGCAGCCGGGTTTCCCCGGCCACGGCCAGGCGGTGCACTTCGCTGAAGCCCATGTCGTCCAGGAAGATCAAGTCGACGCCCTGCCTGGCCAGCTCCCGCCCGGCGGCCATGACGGTGGCCAGCCCGTCGTACGGGGAAGCCGCGGCGCAGAGCAGGTTGGGCGCGTAGGGCCGCCACTGGGCCGGCGCCGCGGCCAGGTCGGAGGCGGGCCCGATCAGGCCCAGCAGCCGGTGCTCGGCCACGGCGCTGATGGCGCCCCGGAGGATCCGGATGGGCTGGATCAGCCGGGGGCAGGCGGCGGCCAGGGCCGGGAACTCGCCCGAGCAGAGCAGCACCACCCGGTCGCAGACGCCGGAAAGCTCGGTGCCGGCTGCGATCAGGTGGGGCATGAGGGCCGCCCGGGAAAGGCCGATGGCCGCGCCGGATCCCAGGCGGGTCTCCAGGGGGCTCTCGCCGTCCTTGGCCGTCACCTGCAGCAGGCCCTCCCGGTCGAGCCCGTCCAGGGCGCCCCGTTCCAGGATGCCCACCGAGCCGCCCAGGATCGCCTTGAAGGTGGGGGTCACGTCCTCCCTGGGGCTTTGCCCCAGGGTCAGCAGGCCGAGTCTGCGCGCGGTCGGGCTCATGACATCTTTCGGGAAGGGAAGTTGACGATCACCTTGAGCACCCCGTCGGTGCGGTTCCGGAACAGCTCGAAGGCCTCCTGCACCCTGGCCAGCGGAAAGGCGTGGGTGATGAGCGGGGCCACGTCCAGGCGCCCTTCCTTGATCCAGTTCATGGCCAGGGGGAAATCCCGGTCGAAATCGGGGCCGATGGAGGTGTGCACGGTGGCGTTCTTGAAGAACAGGTCGCGCCAGCGGAGCCCGTCCAGCACCGGCGGCGGAACCCCGAAGCAGAGCAGGCGGCCGCCATCCCGCACCAGGTCGATGCAGAGGTTGAACTGGTGGTCCTGGTGCCCGACGCACTCGATGACCACGCCCGGCAGGCTCCCGCCGAGAATCTCCTTCACGGCGGCCACCGGGTCGCACTTGGCGTTGCACACGGTCTCCGTGGCGCCCATCCGCAGGCCGACCTCGAGCCGGGACTCCAGGAGATCGATGCCGATGATGTGCCGGGCCCCCAGGTTCCTCAAGGACGCGTTCATGAGCTGGCCGATGGGCCCCTGGCCCACCACCACCACGTCCTGGTCCAGCAGGGTGGGCAGCTTCTTCAGGGCGTAGATCACCGTGCCCAGGGGCTGGGACATCAGCAGCTGCTCTTCGGGCAGGCCGGTCACCAGCGCCGAGGCCCGGTTCTCGTTCAGGACGAACCGCTCGGAAAGGCCCTTCTGCTTCACCGGCATCCCCAGCACTCGGTCGCCCACCCGCCACTTGCTGCCGTTGGTGGCGACGATGGTGCCGATCATCTCGTGCAGGGAATGGCCCTGTTCAATCACATCTTCGTCCGTGCCATTGAAGTACGGCAGGTCGGAGCCGCACAGGCAGGCGGTTTCCGGCTGGAACAGGATCTGCCCGGAAACGCCCGCGGGCGGGGCCGGAGCCAATACCGGCTCGGGCACTTCGATCAGGCGGATCTTGCCGGGGGCATAAAGTTCACTGGTCAACATGGGTGTTGTCCTCCAAAGGGTTCGGGCGCAATCAGCGAGGATGCCGGAGGCAGCGTGGCGCCGCGCAGGGTGTTGATGGCTTCGGCCGCCTGGTCCAGGCTGCGCACCGTGCCGGGGTCCAGCGGCAGGGCCTGGGCCCGCTGCCGGCGGCAGCGCCGTTCGGCGTCGCCGGGAATCTCGATGGGCGCTTCCGGATCGGTGCGCCGGGCCGACTGCACGTAGTCGATGAAGGTCTTGGCTTCCCGCTCGAAATGGGCTCCGGCGCCCAGCCGGGCCGGGTCGAACACGACGGCGAGCATGTTGTTGTAGAACCCGGCCTTGCAGAACCGGTCCGGGTGCGAGGCGTAGCCGCCGAACAGGGCGCTGCCCAGCAGGTCGCACACCATGGCCAGGGCGTAGCCCTTGTGCCCGGCGGCGGTGAGCAGCGCGCCCAGGGGCTCCTCCTCCATGACCGCGGGGTTGGTGGTGGGCCTGCCTTCATGGTCGATGAGCACGCCGGCCGGCACCGGTTCCTGCCGGCTGTAGGCCACGTCCACCTTGCCCCGGGCGATGGCGCTGGAGGCGAAGTCCAGCAGGATCGGCGGCCCGTCCCGGCGCGGCAGGCCGACGGTGAACGGGTTGGTGCCGAACCGCCGCTGCAGGCCGCCGAACGGCGCCACCAGGGGGCGGCCCACCACGTTGGTGAAGTGGATGGAGGCCAGGCCGGCGGCCATGGCCTGCTCGGCCCAGTGGCCGACCCGGCCGATGTGGTGCGAATTGCGCAGGCCGACGATGGCCACCCCGTGGCTCCGGGCCCGCTCGATGGCCAGCTCCATGGTCTGGAACGCCATGGACTGGCCCATCCCCCGGTTGCCGTCCACCACCAGCAGGGTGTCGGCATCGGTGATGAGGGAAAGCCGCTGGTTGAGCAGCAGCTCCCCGGCCCGCAGGGAGCGGACGTAGGCCGGCAGCACGCCCACCCCGTGGGAATCGTGGCCGGCCAGGTTGGCGCCCACCAGGTGGTCGGCGGTCAGCCGCGCTTCCCCGTCTTCACTGCCCGCGGCGCGCCAGAGATCGGCGACCCACTGGCGCATTTTTTCCGTGGGCAGGAAGAGATCGGGTTCCAATGGCGTGCTCCTTCAGGCTTCGCGCCAGAACGGGGCGAGGCGGCGGACGCCCTCCCGGATCTGGACCGGATCGCCGGCGTAGCTGAGCCGGATGTGGCCGCGGCCGCCCGGGCCGAAGGCCGTGCCCGGCACCACCACCACCCGGCCTTCGTCGCGCAGGCGAAGGCAGAAGGCCATGGGGTCGGCCAGGGCCGAAGCGGGCAGGGGCTGCCAGTGGTAGAACCCGCCCACCGCCCGGCGCGGGCTCAGGCCGAAGGCCTCGGTGTAGGCCTCGGAGAACGCCTCCCAGCGCACCCGCAGCTGCTCGCGGCCTTCGGGCAGCACCGTGGCGGACGCCTGCAGCAGCGCCAGGGCGGCCAGCTGGGCCGGCCGCGCCAGGGTGGTGGACATGTTCACGTGCACCAGGCGCGCCGGCACCAGCCAGGCCGGGTCGCCGATGGCCCAGCCCACCCGCAGCCCGGGGGCGCCCCAGGCCTTGCTGGTGGAACTGAGCACCAGTCCGGTGTCGCTCACCTCGCGCAGCGACGGCTCGCAGGGGCCCAGGCACAGCTCCCGGTAGACTTCGTCGGAGAGCAGCAGGATCCCGCGCGCGGCGCAGGCCTCGGCCACTTCGGCCAGGGCCTGGCGGGAGGTGCCGGCCCCGGTGGGGTTGCCCGGGTGGTTCACCACCGCCATCTTGGCCGCGGGGGTCCGGTCCAGCACGGCCCGGAAGGCCGCGGCGTCCAGGGTGAAATCCGCGGCCAGGGGGTAGCGCACCGGCTCGGCTTCGGCCAGCCGGGCCAGGTTCGGGTACGACACGAAGCCCGGATCGGGCACCAGCACCGCGTCGCCCGGATTGAGCCAGGCCTGGAACAGGGCGAACAGCACCGCCTGGCTGCCGGCGCCCAGCATCACCTGCGGGGTCTGCACCCCGTAGTAGGAGGCCACCGCCGCCTGCAGTTCGGGCAGCCCGGCGTTGGGGCCGTAGCCGCAGCGGCCCTGCTGCCGGGCCAAGGCCGCCAGGGCCGGCTCCGGCAGCGCCCAGCCCGGTTCGCCCAGGCCCATGGGTACCGCGTCCGGGGGAGCCCCTTCGGCGATGGCCCGGATGGGCCCGGAAACGACCTTGCTGAGCCTGTCCGCGGGTTGCATCATGCGTCTTCCTCCAAAGGCCTGCCCGGGGTGCGGGCTACATCTTCACGCCGTTGACCAGGGGTTCCATGCCGCTGCGGGAGAGGTCCCACTTGGCCAGGATCTTGTTGTAGGTGCCGTTCTTGACCAGTTCCTTCAGGGCCGCCAGCACCGCGTTGCGCAGCTGCACGTTGTCCTTCTTGAAGCAGATGCCGTAGGGCCGGGGCGCCAGGATGGGGCCGAAGGCCACGAACTTGCCGGGGTTCTGCTTGCCGAGCCAGCCGAACACTTCAGGGCTGATGGCCGAGGCCTGGGCGCGTCCCTGCACCATCTGCAGCCGGGCCGTGGCTTCCGAATCCACCGGGAGCATGGTGATGCCGGGCTTGCCCTTGGCTTCCAGGTTCTCCTTGCTCCATTTCTGGATGTTGGTGAGGTAGTCGGTGGCGGCGGATACCGCCAGGGTCTTGCCGCTGAGGGATTCCAGGCTGTTGATGCCCTTGGCCTGCTCACGGGTGGTGTAGGCCTGGGTGCCGGAGGTGAAGTACTCGATGAAGTCGAAGGTCTTCTGCCGCACCGCGGTGCTGGAGAGGCCGGAGAGCACGAAGTCCACCCGGTTGGTGGTGACCGAGGTGAGCAGCTGGTCGAACTTCTGGTCGTCGAACACCACCTTGACCCCGAGGGTCTGGCCGATGGCCTGGGCCAGTTCCACGTCGAAGCCGGTCAGCGTGTCGGATCCGGGGTTCTTGAACTCCATGGGCGGGAAGATGCCGTTGACGCCCACCGTGACCTGCTTCTTGGCCGCGACGGCGGCGGGCAGCTGGATGGCGGCCGGCTTGGCCGCGAAGGCGCCGAAGGCCGTGCAGAGAGCGAGACAGGTGATCCTGGCCGTGAGGCCTGCGATCTTCATGAGATCTCCTTTGGTGGCGAGCCCTGGGGCCCGGGGGTGGTGAGGACCGGTCATCCCGGCACTCGGGAAAGGAAGGCTTGGGTGCGTTCGTTGCTGGGGTGGTCCAGCACCTCGCTGGGAGGGCCCGCCTCCACCACCACCCCGCCGTCGATGAAGACCACGTTGTGGGCCACGCCCCGGGCGAAACCGATCTCGTGGGTGACCACCACCATGGTCATTCCGGACCTGGCCAGATCCTGCATGACCGCCAGCACGTCGCCCACCAGTTCCGGGTCGAGCGCGCTGGTGGGCTCGTCGAACAGCATCAGCTTGGGCTCCATGGCCAGGGCCCGGGCGATGGCCACCCGCTGCTGCTGGCCGCCGGAGAGCTGGCGGGGGTAGGCGTCTTCCTTGTGGGCCAGCCCTACCTGGGCCAGCAGCCGGCGCGAGCGCTCCACCGCGGAATCCCGGGCCTCCTGCTTGACCCGCACCGGGCCCTCGATGAGGTTGTCCAGCACGGTCATGTGCGGGAACAGGTTGAAGTGCTGGAACACCATGCCCATCTTGGTGCGGGCCTGGCAGATCTCCCGGTCCTTCAGTTCGTGCAGCCGGCCGTTCTTCAGCCGGCAGCCCACCAGTTCGCCGTCCACGTAGATCCGGCCCCGGTCGGTGTGCTCCAGGTGGTTGATGCAGCGCAGGAAGGTGCTCTTGCCGGAGCCGGAGGGGCCGAGGATGCACATCACCTCGCCCGGGGCCACCTGGAGGTTGATCCCCTTCAACACCTCGTGCCGGCCGTAGGCCTTGTGCACGTTCTGGGCCAGCAGCATGGGGGCAGTGGTCATTTCAGTCCACCTCCGGTGGTACGGCGCAGGGAAAGGTTCCGCCAGATCCGGTCCAGGAAGGTGGGCGGCTCCTCGTGGCTCTGGCCCCGGCCGAAGCGGCGCTCCACCCGGCTCTGGATCACGGTGAACAGGGTGACCACGATCAGGTACCAGCCGGCCGCCACGATCAGCAGTTCGATCACCTTGGCGTTGACGAAGTAGATGAGCTGGGCCCGGTGCATCAGCTCGGTGAAGGCGATGGTGCTGGCCAGGGAGGAGGTCTTCAGCAGGCCGATGAACTCGTTGCCGATGGTGGGCACCACCACCCGCATGGCCTGGGGCAGCACGATCCGCCGCATGGACATGAGCCGGGTCATGCCGATGGAGGAGGCCGCCTCGAGCTGGCCCCGGTCCACCGACAGGATGCCGCCCCGGACGATCTCCGTCATGTAGGCGCCCTCGTTGATCCCCAGCCCCAGCAGCGCCGCCAGGAACGGGGTCATCAGGTCCACCATCCGGCCCTGGTAGAAGCCCAGGTTGACGGTGGGGAACACCAGGGCCAGATTGAACCAAATCAGCAGCTGAAGGTAGACCGGGGTGCCCCGGAACAGCCAGATGTAGCCGCTGGCCACCGCGTTGGTGACCGGGTTCTTGGACAGCCGCATCACCGCGAACACCACCCCCAGGACCAGCCCCATGGTGATGGACAGCAGGGTGATGAGCAGGGTGTTGCAGAGCCCCTTGAGCAGCACCGGGGCCATGAAGAACTGCCCCACCACCGGCCAGTCGATCTCGCCCTGGGCGAAGGCCCTGACCAGCAGCGCCAGCAGGGCCAGCACCAGCACACCGGAGATCCAGCGGCCGTAATGCCTGAGGGGGATGATCTGGTCGGGATCTTCCGTCTTCATGTGGGCTCCCTGGAAAATCCTGGTCAGCGGCCGGCCCGGCGCTTGGCCGTGGATCCGGCCGGATCATGCTTATAACGGCCACCCCATGGCCGTACGGTTTCAAGGCTCAATGGATACTCCGTGTAAGATTGTAGTGTTGTCAGACATAAAACCACAAGCCGAAAACCCCGCGCCAAGGAAAATTTCCACCCGGATGCGGCCCCGATTCAACTCGGCAAACCCTGGCGTTTCCTGGGAAATCGCCGGGGTCGAGAGAAGGTGCCGGTCAGCCGGCTAGCGCCACCGGAGGCTTGGGCGCGTCGATGGCGTGCCGGCAAATGAAGGCCTTGGCGTGGTCCAGGTCGCCCTCCAGGCATTCGATGGCTTCCGCCACGTTGCGTTCGCAGAACAGGCGCAGGAGCTTGCGGTGCTTCTCCACCTCCTTGGGCTGGTCGTCGCTGCTCTTCTCGATGGAGGCGATCACCAGCTGCAGGTCGCGCAGCAGCGAACGCTCGGTCTCGGCCAGGCGCCGGCTGCCGGTGAGGCCCACCATGGCGGTGTGGAACTCCACGTGGCCGTTGGCGGAGGCCGAGGCGTCGTTCCTGGACACTGCGTCCGCATAGGCGTCGAAGGCCCGGGAGAATTCCTGGAGCCGCTCCTCGGGGCAGGTCCCAGCGGCCTTGGCGGCCTCCCGTTCCAGCACCTGCCGGGCGGTGAAGATGTCCTCCACCTCGGCGATGGTCAGGTGGCGGACCGCCAGGCCCCGGTTGGGCATGCGCGCCACCAGCCCGTTGGTGGCCAGCACCCGGAGCGCTTCCCGGATGGTGCTGCGGGCCACCCCGATGCTCTGGGACAGCAGAACCTCGCGCAGGGCTTCGCCGGGGGGCAGATCGCCGTCGAACATCGCCTGCCGCAAGGCGGCGACGACCTTGTCGACTGTAGATGAACGATCAATACCCTTGATGCGCAAAACCCCTCGCTTTCTGCACCGGTAATCATACATACGGATGATCGGCCGTGCTGGTTTTTTGCCCCCAGCCCCGGAAGGGTCGCCGCGGTCAATCCGTGCCGCTGTCCATCCCCGAGCGGCCCTGGGCGGAATCCACCCCCTTGGGCGCGCCCAGCTCCCCGGCGGTGATGGCCTTGGCCTTGCCGGAATCCAGCACGCCCACCAGCTTGGACACCGCGCTGCCGATGAGGCCGATCTCCGCGTACTGCTCCAGCCGGGTCCGGGAATCGGCGATGTCCAGGTTGCGCATGGTCAGCTGGCCGATGCGGTCGGTGGGGCCGAACGCCGCGTCCTCCACCCGCTCCATGGACAGCTTGCCGGGGTGGTAGGACAGGGCCGGGCCCGTGGTGTCCATGATCGAGTAGTCCTCCCCGCGGCGCAGCCGGAGGGTCACCGCGCCGGTGATGGCCGAGCCCACCCAGCGCTGGATCGATTCCCGCAGCATCAGGGACTGCGGGTCCAGCCAGCGCCCCTCGTACAGGAGCCGGCCCAGCCTGCGGCCCTCGTTGTGGTAGTTGGCCACGGTGTCCTCGTTGTGGATCGCGTTCAGCAGCCGCTCGTAGACGATGTGCAGCAGCGCCATGCCCGGGGCCTCGTAGATGCCGCGGCTCTTGGCCTCGATGATCCGGTTCTCGATCTGGTCGGACATGCCCAGCCCGTGGCGCCCGCCGATGGTGTTGGCCTCCCGGACCAGGTCCACCGCCGAAGCGAAGCTCCGCCCGTTGATCGACACCGGACGGCCCTGTTCGAAGGCCACGGTGACGTCTTCGGTGGCGATGGCCACCGAGGGATCCCAGTGGGCGACGCCCATGATGGGCTCCACGATGGTGATGCCCACGTCCAGATGCTCCAGCTGCTTGGCCTCGTGGGTGGCGCCCCAGATGTTGGCGTCGGTGCTGTAGGCCTTCTCCCGGGAATCGCGGTAGGGCAGGTTGCGCTTGGTGAGCCACTGGGACATCTCCGCGCGGCCGCCCAGCTCATGCACGAACTCCTCGTCCAGCCACGGCTTGTAGATCCGCAGGAACGGGTTGGCCAGCAGCCCGTAGCGGTAGAACCGTTCGATGTCGTTGCCCTTGTAGGTGGAACCGTCGCCCCAGATCTGGACGTCGTCCTCCTTCATGGCCCGGACCAGCATGGTGCCCGCCACCGCGCGGCCCAGCGGCGTCGTGTTGAAGTAGGTGCGCCCGCCGCTGCGGATGTGGAAGGCGCCGCAGACCAGCGCGCCCAGGCCCTCTTCCACCAGGACCTCGGTGCAGTCCACCAGCCGGGCGATCTCGGCGCCGTAGGCCTTGGCCCGCCCGGGAACGGAGGCGATGTCCGCCTCGTCGTACTGGCCGATGTCCGCGGTGTAGGTGCAGGGAATGGCCCCCTTTTCGCGCATCCAGGCCACGGCCACCGAGGTGTCCAGCCCACCGGAGAACGCGAGTCCGACCCGTTGCCCCAAGGGAAGTTTCATCAAAACTTTAGGCATACCGGCGATCCTTTAGAAGAAACGGCATTGAACGGCCGCGAGGGGGGGGTGACCCTACCGGGCCCTGAGGCTGGAAGGCAATGAACGGCTCGCTCCTGGAGAGCAGATCGGTCGCCGAGCCGCATGGTTGAATGCGTTCATTATACCTTTTCTTCCCTCGGCACGAAGCCGTGATCTGCATTGGGCGAGCGGGCGGACTGGCCCATCGCCCAACCCCGAGGATAGCTGTGAGTTTATGGATGGAAAATGTCCTATCCCGATAAGAAAGGTCGCGGAGCGCCACCTGCACTGGAAGGCGCGAGTAAATTTCCGACTTCCTTGGGGTTGACAGGGTGTTGAAGTTTTCTAAATTCTACCTGGGACGTCCGCCTTGCTTCAGATCCCGAGGGGATCCAAGGTTTTCAATCCCAAGGAGGAGTTATGAACGGTACCCTTTTGCTTGATAGTTCGGATCGCGTCATTGCCAAAGCCTGGGCCGACGAGGGATTCAAGGCGGCCCTGATGGCCGACCCCAGGGCGGCCCTGGAATCCCAGGGCATCGAGGTGCCCGAAGGGGTGACCTTGAACGTGCTGGAAAATTCGGAAAAGGTGTTCCACCTGGTGCTGCCGAGGGTGCCGGAAATGGCCCTGGCCGGGGAGGCGCTGGAGGGTTCCGGCGAGGCGGGCCCCTGCGGCGGCGGTTGTGGTGGCGGCTGCAGGTGCGGCGGCGGTTGCGGCTGCGGCGGCGGCGGGGGCTGTCTGTGCCTCTGCTGGTAACTGGTTCCGCACGCCGCTTCTGAGGATCCACGATGCTCCGACACCCCGCGCTCAAGGCGCACCTCAAAGCAGGAATCGTCCCCGGAGAGGGGATGATCCTGGTATCCGAAGAGGGTTCCTGGACCCTTCAGGGAGCCCTGTTCGAACGGGTGCTTCCCCTCCTGGACGGCGTCCGGACGCCGGAGCAGATCGCGGCCGCGCTGGCCCCCTTGAAGCCGACCGAAGTCTACTACGTCCTGGAATTCCTCGAAAAGAAGGGGCATCTCGCGGACAAGGTGCCGGGGTTGGACGCGCCGTCGGAAGCCTTCTGGGCGGGCCTGGGATTGGACCCGGGCCCTGCCTGGACCGCCCTCCGCTCGGGCCGGGTCCGGGTGCGCGGCGCGGGGTCCGTGGATCCCGCGCCCCTGCTCCACGGCCTGGAGGCGGCTGGGCTGGACCTGACCCCGGGGGATCCCGACCTGGAGGTGGCGGTCACCGACGATTACCTGCGCCGGGACCTGCTGGAGTGGGCCAGGGCGGCCCGGGAGGCCGGCCGGCCCTGGATGGTGCTGCGGCCCCTGGGCCGGGAGTTCTGGATCGGGCCCCTGTTCCCGGGCTCCCCGGGGCCGTCCGGCTGTTTCGGCTGCCTGCGGCACCGGCTGCGGCGCAACCAGCAGGTGCAGGAATTCCTGCGCGGCCGGAACGGCTGGCCGGAGCCCATGCCCACCGCGGTGGCGGCCCTTCCGGCGGCCGTCGCGGCGGCCTGCGGCCTGGCCGCCGTGGAGATCGCCAAGTTCCTGGCCGGGGCCCCCCACAACCTGGAGGGCCAACTGCTGAGCATGGACACCCGCACCTGGGTTTCCAAGACCCACGCGCTGGTGCGCTACCCCGCCTGCCCCATCTGCGGCGATCCGCCCCAGCGGCGCCCGGGGCCGGTGCGCCTGGTGGGCCGCCGTGCCGCCCCCTCCGAAGGGAGCGGCCACCGGGTGGCCCCGCCCGAAGCGACCCTGGAGAAATATGGCCACCTGGTGAGCCCCATCGCCGGGATCGTATCCCGGGTGGAACCCCCGCCCGGCACCGGCGGGGTGTTCCAGGTCTGCATGGGCGGCGCCAACGGCGCCATCCCGGTGGACAGCATGGAGTGCTTCAAGGTCAGCTTCCGGCACCGCAGCGCCGGCAAGGGCCCCACCCTGGTCCAGGCCAAGGCCAGCGCCCTGGCCGAAAGCCTGGAGCGCTATTCCACCGAATACACCGGCACGGAGTTCCAGGTCCTGGGCCGCTACCGGGAGCTGGGCGAGGGCGCCATCCACCCCAACGCGGTGATGGGCTTCAGCGACCGGCAGTTCCAGGAGCGGGACCAGTGGAATGCCCGCGGGTCCCACTTCAATTCGGTGCCCGAGCCCCTGGACCCGGACCAGGTGCTCCCGTGGACGCCGGTCTGGTCCCTCACCGGGGAGCGGGAGAAGCTGCTGCCCACCCAGTTCCTGTACTTCCCCGGCCCCGGGGCCAGCCCCGAACCCCGGGCCCGGTGCTGCCGCGCCTGCTCCAACGGCAACGCCGCCGGCAACAACCTGGAAGAGGCCGTGCTCCAGGGCTTCCTGGAGCTGGTGGAACGGGATGCCACCGCCATCTGGTGGTACAACCGGCTGCCCAGGCCCGGGGTGGACCTGGCCAGCTTCGGCCAGAGCTACTTCGCCGACCTGGCGGCCCACTACGTCACCCTGGACCGGGACCTGTGGGTGCTGGACCTCACCCACGACCTGGGCATCCCCGCCTTCGCCGCCCTGTCCTGCCGCCGGGAGACCCATGGCCAGGTGCTGTTCGGCCTGGGCTGCAGCCTGGACCCGGGCGTCGCCCTGCTGCGCGCCTGCGCCGAGCTGAACCAGTTCGTCGCCGGGGTCGGGCCCGAGGCCCAGGCCCCGCTGGGCAACGAGGAGACGCTGCGCTGGCTGCGCACCGCGACCCTGGAAAACCAGCCCTACCTGGTGCCCGATCCCCGGGTTCCGGCCAGGCGGATGGAGGATTTCCCCAACGCCGCCAGCGGCGACCTGCTGGCCGATATCCGCCACTGCCAGGGGCTGGTGGAGGCCAGGGGCATGGAGATGCTGGTGCTGGACCTGACCCGGGCGGACGCCGGCATGCCGGTGGCCAAGGTGATCGTGCCCGGCCTTCGCCACTTCTGGGCCCGCTTCGCGCCGGGCCGGCTGTACGACGTGCCGGTGGCCATGGGCTGGCTGGAGCGGCCCCTGCGGGAGGCCGACCTCAATCCGACCCCGGTCTTCATCTAGATGGCGTTCGGCCTTGCCCTCGTCCTGAAACCCTCGGTGCGGCTCATGGAGGATGCCGGCGGGCTGGAGGAGCCCGGCCGCAAACGCCTGCGCCTGGCCGGAGCCGCCGGCGCGGACCAGCGGGCCATGCTTCGGGCCCTGGCCCGGGGCGCCAGCACCGAGGATGAGCTGTGCCCTTCCCTGGAGCTGCGCTACCTCCTGGCCCTGCTGGAGCAGGAGGGGTGGATCGGCTGTTCGCTCACCCGGGACGGGCGCCGGCTGGCCACCCTGGAACCCCTGACCCGGGAGTTCCGCTTCCAGCCGGCCGCCGGGAACGGCCCCTGGCGGCTGTCGCGCTTCGCCTGGATCCGCCGGGGCCCGGACGGGGCGGTGCTGGAAAGCCCGCTGGGGTTCGCCCGGGTGCTGCTGCATGATCCGGGGCTGCTGGAGCCGGTGGGCCGCCTGTGCCAGCCCGTCAACGCCGACGGCCTTTCCGGCCTGGACCCGCCCATGGCCCGGGCGTTCCTCGCCATGCTGGCCTCGGCCGGCGCCGTGGCCCCCTGCGTCGGCGAAGGCCAGCTGCCGGAAGACCGGGATCCGGCCCTGCGCCAGTGGGAATTCCACGACCTCCTGTTCCACAGCCGCAGCCGGCAGGGCCGGCATGGCGACCCGGTGGGGGGCACCTTCCGCTTCCTGGGCGAGCTGGATCCGCTCCCGGCCCTGAAGCCGGCCCGGGCGGAAGCCATCCCGCTGCCGGAACCCCGCCTGCCCGCCTCCAGCCCGCCGTTCTTCCGCGTGCTGGAGGCGCGCCGGTCCCTGCGCACGCCCGGCCAGCACCCCGTCACCCTCGGACAGCTGGGCACCTTCCTTCACTACGTGGCCAGGATCCGCGCGGTGGCGCCGGCCGACCCCGGGGCGGGGCGGGCCTACGAGGCGGCCTCCGGCTGCTGCCCCGGGGGCGGAGGCCTGCACGAGATCGAACTGTACCTCACCGTGTCCCGGTGCGCCGGGCTGGCCCCGGGCTTCTACCACTACGCCGCCGGCAGCCACGCGCTGGAGCCCTGGCCGGGCTCCGAGGCCGCGGGGCAGCTGCTGCGCGGCGGCGCGGAGGCCATGGGGACCGCCCCCGCGCCGGACATCCTGTTCACCCTGGCCGCCCGGGTCCAGCGGGTGAGCTGGAAGTACCAGGGCATCGCCTATTCGCTCATCCTGAAGAACACCGGCGTCCTCTATCAGCAGATGTACCTGGTGGCCACCGCCCTGGGCCTGGCCCCCTGCGCCATCGGGACCGGGGACAGCCAGCTCTTCGCCCAGGCTTCCGGGCTGGATTTCACCCGGGAATCCTCCGTGGGGGAATTCGCCCTTTCGGGGTGAATCCCGGGTGCCTTTCGTATGGTCATACTGGTGGCTTGGCCTGCAGAAGGAGTGGACGGATGTTCGATTTGACCGTGGGAATTCCCTTGGGGTGCGTCCTGGGGTTCATCGTCTGGTTCCTGGTGCGCTACCTGGCGGCGGGGATCTACACCGTGGACCAGAACGAGCGGGCGGTGAAGACCTCCTTCGGGCGGGCGGAGCGGGTGGGCAACGCCAGCACGGCCGAGGATCCCATCTCCCAGATGCTCAACCCGGAGGAGAAGCTGCGCTACGGGGTGCCCCAGGTGCGGGTGATCCCGCCCGGCGGGCCCTACTTCAAGTGGCCCTGGGAGCAGGTGCACAAGGTGTCGGTGGCCACCCAGACCGTGAACATGGCCTGGGATCCGCTCTCCTCCTCGGCCAACAACGGCGGCACCATCCTGGAGGCGGTGACCAAGGACCAGCTCAACACCGGCCTGACCGGGCAGATCCGCTACCAGGTGAGCGAGCGCAACCTGTACGCCTACCTGTTCGCCGTCAAGAACCCCATCGCCCACGTGATGGGCTACTTCGTGTCGGTGCTGCGCGAGCGCATCGCCAACTTCGAGGCCCCGCCCGACGCCGACGGCGTGCCGGCGGTGCAGACCGGCATCTCCATCAACGACCTGCGGAAGAACCTGAGGGACCTCAACGAGCACATGGACAAGGAGTGCGCCTCCGCCTCGGCCCGCTACGGGATCCACCTGGAAGCCTCCCTCATCACCGCCATCGACCCGCCGCCGGATGTGGAATCCGCCCTGGCGGCCATCAACACCGCGCACAACCAGGTGTCCTCGGACATCAGCCTGGCCCAGGCCTCCGCCGACCAGAAGATCGTCCAGTCCCGGCGGGCGGTGGAGATCGAGACCCTCAAGGCCCAGGCCGAGGTGGAGCCCCTGCGGCTCCTGGCCAGCCAGATCGCGGCGCTCAAGGCCAGCGGCGGGACCGGGGCGCTGGACGCCTATGTGCGCAATGTCCGCCTCGGCCTCTATGGCGAGGCCAGCCGCGTCGTGCTGGAGGTGAAGTGATGGAGATCCCCGTTCCCCACGAAATCCTGAGCCTCCTGGTGGCCGCCGCGGTGACCTTCGCCGCGCTGTTCCTGCTGGTTCCGCTGTGCTCGCGGCTGTTGCGTGCCCTGGGCTTCTACGCCATCGTCCGGGAGCGCCGCTGCCTGGTCTACGTGCTGTTCGGCAAGGTGGTGGCGGTGCTGGACGAGCCCGGCCTGCACTTCCTGTGGATCCGCCTGGGCTGGCGCGCCCCCATCGTGAACTGGATCGGCACCTGCTACGAGATCGACCTCCGCCTGGACCAGGAATACCTGCGCAGCTCGCCGGTGAACTCCGAAGAGGGCGCCCCCATGGGCATCGGCATCTGGTTCGAGATGTTCATCAGCGACCCCGTGGCCTACCTGTTCAAGAACACCGATCCCCGGGGCTCCCTGGCGGCCAACGTCAGCAACTCCACCGTGCGCTGCCTCTCCAACCTGCCCCTGGCGGACATGCTGAGCAACCGGCACGCCATGAGCCAGACCGTGCGCAACGAGGTCTCCCCGCTGTCCCACGACTGGGGCTACCGGCTGGGCTCCATCTACATCCGCAAGGTGCACTTCCGGGACGCCGACATGATCCACCAGATCGAGAGCAAGGTGGTGAACCGCCTGCGCCAGGTGACCTCCAGCATCAAGCAGGACGGCACCAACCAGGTGAACATCATCACCAGCACCGCCGAGCGCCAGGCCGCAGTGGAGTTCGCCAAGGCCGGCGCCGTGCGGCCGGAGATCGTGGGCGCCGCCCTGGAGGAGATCTCCCGGGACCAGGACGTGTCCCAGGCCATGTTCCACATCCTGGAGACCCAGAAGCTGCTGGGCGGCAAGGCCGCCATCACCCTGATCCCGCCCCAGTCCGCCGTGCTCGCCCCGCTCCTGGCGGCGCTGCCGGAACCGGGCGGCCCCCCTCACTCGTAGCGGAGGGACTCGATGGGGTCCAGCCGGGCGGCCTTCCGCGCCGGATAGATGCCGAAGGCGAGGCCCACCAGCGCCGGCCCCAGCAGCGCCGCGGCCAGGGACCAGAGCGGGATGCTGCCCACGTGGTGCATGACCAGCCGGCTGAGCAGGGTGCCCAGGCCCGCGCCCAGGGCCAGGCCGAGGATGCCGCCGGCGGTGCACAGGGCCGAGGCCTCGATCAGGAACTGGGCCAGGAGGTCCCGGCGCCGGGCGCCGAGCGCCTTGCGCAGGCCGATCTCCCGGGTGCGCTCCTGCACGCTCACCAGCATGATGTTCATCACCCCGATGCCGCCCACCAGGAGGCTCACCGAGACCATGGCGGCGCTGGCGGCCAGCAGGGTCCGGCCCAGCCGCTCCACGGTTTCCACCTCCTTGCGGTTGGTGCTCAGGTCGAAGTTGTCCACGTCGTCGCCGCGCAGGCCGCGGACCCGGCGCAGGGCGAGGCGCAGGCGCTCCTCCGCCTCGGGCAGCGGCAGTTTCGGGTCCAGCTGGAGCCGCCACTGGGTGTTCCGGTCCGCATGGACGCTCTGGTAGAGGCCCTTGAAGCTCCCCTGGGGGATGAACACCTGCCCGTCCGGACCGAACAGGGCGGCCTCCTCGTCCTGCCTGGGCATGAACGGCACTTCGCCCTGCCGCTTGAGGATGCCGATCAGCTCCGCGGTCTGGCCGCCGATGGTGAAGGTCTTGCCGATGCTGGCCGGGGAAAAGCCCAGCTCCTGGGCGATCCGTTCGCCCAGGATGGCCACCGGGGCCCGGGTGGTCCGGTCGGTGACGGTGAAATCCCGCCCGGCCTGGAGGTCCAGGTTCGCCAGTTCCAGGCCGTTCTCGTCCACCATCCGCAGCAGCATCCGGAGCGAGGCCCCGTTGGCCTTGGCCACGGCGTTGGGCGCGAAGACATAGGCTTCCGGCGAGGCGATCAGGATTTCCGGAACCAGCTCCCGCAGCTCCCCGATCTGTTCCCGGGCCAGCGGCTGGAAGCGGACCTTGGCCCCCTTCAGCCAGACGCTGGGAGCCACCCAGGGGCTGAGGAAGAAGGTGTGGCTGCCCTGCCGGTTCACGTCGGCCATGATCCGGGCCTCCAGGCTCTTGGTGAGCTGGACCACGATGACCACCGAGGCCACCCCGATGATGATGCCCAGCGAGGTGAGCATGGAGCGGAGCCGGTGCGCCCACAGGCTGCGCGCGGCCGCGTCCAGCGCCTCCCGCCAGTGGATGGACGGCGGCCGGCTCACGGCCCGCCCGGGGCCAGCACCTGGATCCGGGTGCCGGAGACCAGCGTGGCCAGGGCCTTGGACGGCCCCGTGACGACCTGCTCGCCTTCCCGCACCCCCTCCAGCACTTCCGCCCGCTGCCGGGTGCATAGCCCCAGCCGCACGGGCCGTTCCTCGGCCACGCCGTCCTTCACCACGAACACCACCGGCTGGGAGCCCAGGATCAGGCCCAGCGCGCCCGGCCGGGTCTCCCGGTCCTGGATGGCCTGGAGCGGAACGGTGAGCGCCTGGGTTTTTTCCGTGGTGAGCACCGCCACCCGGGCGCTCATGCCCGGCAGCAGGGCGGCCAGGCTCGCGCCGGAGGCCCGGATCCGGACCCGCATCCGGTAGCTCTGGGCCTGGGAGGAGGGGTCGGCCGGGCCGAGGCCGGGACTCACCGCGGTGGCCAGGTCCAGCACCTGGCCCGGGAACACCTGGCCCGGCAGGGCATCCACCTGCACCTCGGCCGGCTGGCCGGGCTTCAGCTTCACCACGTCCAGCTCCCCGACCTTCACTTCGGCGAGCATCTCGTCCAGCCGGGCGATGACCATCAGCACGGCCCCGGCGACATTGGTCTGCCCGGCCACGGCGGTCTCCCCCGGTTCCGCCTGGAGCCTCGTGACCCGGCCGTCCATGGGCGCCCGGAGCACCGTCTTGGCCAGGGCGTCCCGCTTCTGGGCGGCCAGGGCCTCGGCCTGCTCCACGGCGGCCTCGGCCCGCTGCTGTTCGGCGGCCAGCCGCTCCCGTTCCAGACCGGCGTTCTGGTGGTCCTCGGCGGAGATCAGGCCCTCCTGGAACAGGGCCTCCTGGCGCGACCAGGTGTCCTTCCCCTTGCGCCAGGCGGCCTCGGCCTTCTCCTGGTCGTGGCCGGCCATGCGCAGCCCCAGCAGGGCCTGGTTGAGCTCCTGCCTGCAGGATTCCTGGTCCAGGGTGACCAGCAGGTCCCCCCGCGCCACCCATTGGCCGTCCACCACGTGCAGGGCCTTGATCTGCCCGGTGACGCTGGTGCCGACGTTGACCCGGCTGCGCGCCTGGATCTCGCCATTGGCCATGACGTTGTCCTTGAGATCCTGGCGGGAGGCCGGGGCCGTGGTGAAGCGCTGCCCCTCTCCGGCGTCCCGGACCGCGAACCACAGGGCGAGCGCCACCAGCGCCCCGCCCAGCACGGCCCCCGCCAGCCAGCGGCGGCCGCGGGTCATGGCAGGCCCTGGCGGCGATGGCATCGGGTTTTCAACATACGGCTCCGGGGCGCGGCAGTCTCTATTAAATATTAATATCTAGACGGCCCGACGCAACAGCGAATCATCCGGGACCGTCCCTTCCTCGCCCGGCCGAGGATCCGGCCCTCCCGAGGGGCGGATCATCCTATGATCAGAGCGATGATGTCTGACATTTTCTCCATGGGGGGCGAGTTTCTCGCCCGGGACCGCGAAACGGACTATCGGACGGAGCGGTTTCCCGAAAGCCTGCGGCTGATGCGCCGGGTGTTCCGCTACGCGGCGTTCGCCAACCTCCTGTTCTACCTGAACGACCTGCATTTCCGCGGCCAACCGCACTTCGCCGCGGCCCTGGCGGCGCGCACGGTCATCGTGGCGGCTTCGTTCGCGGGGCTGGCCGCGCTCCGGCGGATCACCGGCCCCCGCCAGCTCCAGGGCCTGTGCCTCGCCTGGGCGGCCCCGGTCATCGCCGCGAGCGCCGTCCTGGTCAGTCCGCACACCGACGCCGCCCTGTTCATCGCCTTCGCGCTGCCCACCCTGTTCTACCTGGCCCTGCCCATCGCGTTCCGCTGGACGATGGTCCTGGGGCTCGCCTGCAGCGTCGCCCTCATGGCCGCCTACCTGTCCTCGGTTCCCCTGGCGGGGACGAGCCTCGGCCTGGTGCTCGGCATGCTGGTCATCAGCCTGGTCATGACGCTGGTGCTGAACCACTCCAACCGGCTGCGGCGGCTGGAATGGTCGGCCACCGGGGCCGCCCGCCGCGCCAACCAGGAGCTCACCGAGCACCGCGAACTGCTGCGCGGCATCCTGAAATCGGTGCCCACCCCCCTGGTCATCATGGACCCCGGCAGCGACCACCACCTCATCCAGGTCAACGACGCCGCCCGCGCGTTCTTCGGCGAAGCGGCGGTGCGGGAGAACCTGACGATCGAGAACTACCTCGACGGGTCCGATCTCGCCCGGCTGAGGGAACAGCTGCAGGAGACCGGGCAGGTTTCGGACCTGGAGCTTCCGCTGACCTTCCCCGATGGCCGGCGGCGCGCCATCCTGCTGGCGGCGTCGGTGGTGAAGACCGGCGACTCCAGTTCCATCCTGGCGGTCCTGATCGACATCACCGAGCGCAAGGAGAGCGAAGCCCGCCTGCGCAGGCTGGCCAACACCGATCCGCTGACCGGATTGGCCAACCGCGCCCGCTTTTTCGCCGTGGCCGCCCAGGAGATCAAGCGACTGCAGCGCTACCCCAGGCCGCTGGCGGTGATCATGGTCGACATCGACTTCTTCAAGCAGATCAATGATGACCATGGGCACGAGACGGGCGACCTCGCCCTGCAGGCCTTCGCCGACCTTTGCCGGACCTGCGTGCGCGACCAGGACCTGGTGGCGCGGGTGGGGGGCGAGGAATTCGCCCTGTTGCTGCCGGAGACCAGCCAGGCCGACGCGTTCGCCCTGGCCGAACGGCTGCGTTCGGCGGTCGAGCACCTGCGGATGGACAACGCGGAGGTGGCGATGACCATCAGCATCGGCCTGGCCGAGGTGCTGCCCGGAGAGATCCTGGTGGATCCGGCCCTGTCGCGCGCCGACCAGGCCCTGTATTCGGCCAAGCGAACCGGACGCAACCAGGTCATCCGCTACGCTGCCCAGGCCGGGGCCTAGGCTCACACGGAAGCTAGCGCTCCGGGTTTGGGCAGCCCTTCCAGGCAGGCCAGCCCCTTCTGCAGGTCCTGGTCGGAAAGCTGGTGGTTGGTCAGCCGGCCCTCGAGGAAGGCGTTGTAGCCGCTCAGGTCCATGAACCCGTGGCCGCTCAGGTTGAACAGGATCACCCGTTCCTTGCCCTCTTCCCGGGCCTGCTTGGCCTGGCGGATGGCCTGGGCCACGGCGTGGCTGGATTCCGGGGCCGGGATGATGCCCTCGGTGCGGGCGAACAGCACGGCGCCTTCGAAGCACTCCAGCTGCTGCAGGGAGACCGCGCGGGTCAGGCCTTCCCGCACGGTCTGGCTGACCAGTGGGGCCATGCCGTGGTAGCGCAGGCCGCCGGCGTGGATGCCGGAGGGCATGAAGGTGTGGCCCAGGCTGTACATGGCCATCAGCGGGGTCATCCGGGCCACGTCGCCGTGGTCGTAGACGTAGGGCCCGCGGGTGAGGGTGGGGCAGGAGGCCGGCTCCACGGCGATGATGTCGATATCGGCGCCGTTGATCTTGTCCTGCACGAAGGGGAAGGCGATGCCGGCGAAATTGCTGCCGCCGCCCACGCAGGCGATGACCTGGTCCACCCGCTTCTCGCCCAGGATGGCCAGCTGCTTCTTGGCCTCCAGGCCGATGATGGTCTGGTGCAGCAGCACGTGGTTCAGCACGCTGCCGAGGGTGTAGCGGGTCTTTCCGGTGGGATCGGTGACGGCGGCCTCCACCGCTTCGCTGATGGCGATGCCCAGCGAACCCTGGCTGTCCGGGTCCTGCTGGAGGATGGCGCGCCCGGCCTGGGTCTCGGAGCTGGGGCTGGCCACGCAGTCGGCGCCGAAGGTGTTCATCATGATCTTGCGGAAGGGCTTCTGCTGGTAGCTCACCTTCACCATGTAGACCTTGCATTCCAGGCCGAACTGGCTGCAGGCGAAGGCGATCGAACTGCCCCACTGGCCGGCGCCGGTCTCGGAGGTGACCCGCTGGATGCCCGCCGCCTTGTTGTAGTAGGCCTGGGCGATGGCGGTGTTCACCTTGTGGCTCCCGGCGGGGCTCACGCTTTCGTTCTTGTAGTAGATCCGGGCCGGCGTGCCCAGGGCGGCCTCCAGCGCCCGGGCCCGGTGCAGCGG
Source organism: Holophaga sp. (assembly GCA_031292735.1). Next base: position 34,706 of record JARLGP010000066.1, on the reverse strand, counting down.
GGTGGGCCGGTAGCGCAGCATGATCTCCAGGACCTCGTCCGGGATGGTGATCCAGCGCTCCTGGCTCATCTCCTGCTCGATGAGGTTCATGGGGAACACGGCCGCCAGGGCCTCGGGTGCCACCGGATGGCCGTCCGGCCCCAGGGGGGGCAAGGGGGCGTGCGGCAGGTCCGGGGCGATGTTGTACCACTGGCGAGGGATGTCCTGATCGGGGAGGAGGGTTCGGCTGGATGGTGACAATGGAGCTCCTGTGAGGAAGGAATGAGGGGGCACGCGGCTCAGCCCTGACGCGCCAGGACGGCGCGCAGGGCGGAATCGGGGTTCTTCAGGATCCGTGATCCGCGGGTGATCTTGCACAGGCTCAGGCCCAGCTCCGCGGCGATGGCGCGCTGGCTCTGGCCCCGGCTCAGGCGCTTGACCAGCTCCCAGCGGAAACTGATGCCTTCGACTTCCGAAGGGGTGAGGATCTCCCGCAAAAAGCCTTCCACCAGGGCCGGGTCGTCGGCCTGGTGGAACACCTCGGCCAGTTCGGCCAGACAATCCAGGGTGTTTCTATTCATAGAAACATTGATACCGCCGCCGGGCGCGGTTGTCAAATGGATGCGCCGGTTCCGGCCGCGCGGGGGCGGCCCCGGGCTAGAACCGGTAGCCTTTGATGTCCGTGGCGAGCTGGTCCGCCATCCGGCCCAATTCGCTGGAGGTGTGGGCGAACTCCTCCACCGCCTGGGCAAGTTCCTGGGAGCCGGCGGCATTGAGCTTGGCCGCCGCATCGTTCTGGTCGACCTGGGTGGCCACGCTCGCGCTGGTGACCGCCTGGGTGGAGGTCAGCGCATGGATGCTTTCGACCTTGCCGGCGGTGGCGTCGATCCGGGCGTGGAGGTCGTTCAAGGACTGGGTCACGCTGCCTACCTTGGATGTCCCGCGGTCGACGGCCTGGTGGCTGGCTTCGACGAATTTCTCGATCTCCTTGGCGGCCTCTCCTGAGTGCCGGGCCAGTTTGTTGATCTCCTCCGCCACCACCGCAAACCCCTTGCCTTGGGCTCCGGCCTTGGCCGCCTCGATGGCCGCGTTGAGGGAAAGCAGATTGGTCTGCCGGGCGATGTCCCGGATCAGCACCACCGCCTTCCGGGTGCCCTCGGCGTTGTCGCGGATCTCGTCCATGGCGAGCACGATCCTGCCCTGGGCAGCATCCCCCTCGCGCACCCGTTCCACCGAAGCGCTGGTCTCCTGCTGGATGGCGGCCACATGGGTGGCGACGGCATCGATGGACTGGTGCAGTTCGCGCATGGAGGCGCTCACCGAGTGGTTGGCTTCCTGCTGCTCAAGGGATGTCTTGGACAGGGAGGTCACCGTGCGCGACACCTGTTCGGCGCCGGAAGCCAGTTCCACCGAGGCCGCCGCGAGCTGGTTGGCCACCCCCGAAAAATTGCCGAAGATCTTCCGGAAATGGAGGGAGACCTGGTCGAAGCCGGCCGTCATCCGGCCGATCTCGTCCTGGCCGGGGGACTCCAGGCGCTGGGTCAGGTCACCCGCCTCCAGTGCCGAGGCCAGCTGGGTCAGGCCGCCGAAGGCCTGGTTCATGTAGAGGTACAGCGCCAGGAAGAGGTAGAGGCTGAGCAGGATGCCCAGCGCGGTGATGGCCAGATCGCGGTACTTGACGATGTTCCGCTGGTGGATCCTGGCCTGCAGCAGGTCGTCCAGCGTCGGTCCGGCGGCGTCATAGAACTGGAAGCCTGATTCGATGGCGCGCCTGCCGGCCTCCGTGGCCTCATCCACCGTCGCCAGCACGTTCTCCCCGGCGACCCGCTTCTGGACTAGCTCCAGCATGGCATCCGACTGTTTCAGCAGCCCGGCGGCGGGTCCGGCCAGGCGGGCCTTGACCGCCGCCGTGCTGAAGGCCTTGCTGTCCCGGATGTCGTCGCGGAAGCCGTCCAGCAGGCCCTGGAGCTCCACCGTGAGGACGGAGAGCTGGGTCCGGGCCCCGGGGGCCAGGGTCCTGGCCTGGGCGGCCTGCTGGGCCAGGCGCTGCATGTCGTGATCGATGCTCTGGAATTGAAGCACCTTGAGCAGCACCAGGTCCATGGTGTAGTAGCTGTCGATGTCCGGGTCCAGGATCAGGTTGCTGGTATCGCCCACCTGGCCGTTCAGGGCCAGCAGTTCGTCCAACAGCGGCCGCCGGAGGTCGGAAGCTCCCTGGGCCGCGGCCTTGCCGGAGGCGAGGCCGGACGCGTCCCACTGCCTGCGGACTCGTTGCAGGTGCTCCCCGGTCTGCAGATCGGCCCCCATCTTGGCATCCACGGCGGCCAGCCCGTCCAGGGCGGCGGAACCGCCGGACCCGCCGGACCCTGGGTCGGACCCCAGGGCCGCCTGGAACACCCGGCGGAGCTCGTGCAGGTAGACCACACCCTGCCGCTCCTGGCGGGCAAAGGCGATGGTCTCATTCTGGGTCCGGACCATCTCCAGGGTCAGCCAGCCCAGGCTCAGGAGGAAGACCGCGCCGACCAAGGCGAATTTCCCGGCCAATCGATAGCGCGCCACCAGATGGACACCGGGACTGACCAGACCACGTAGCAAAGTCATGAATCAACCTCTGCAAAAAACCTCAGGGCAAACCTGTGGCAACCATGCGCATCCCGCGCCTGGACCGAGCAACTGAAACGCCCCGGGTCTGTCGGTAAAAACGGAACTGGTTCATAGTGGGGCAGTTGCGAACCTGTCCACGAATTTCTTAATCGCCAGGATACAAGTCTTTCCGATGAGGGAGCCCGCAAAAAGCCGGGGCCATCAGGGAAGGCGGCGATTTTAATACTGTATTTATTGAATTTCGCAAGGGACGATGGGCGCTCCGGCCCACCCACCCGTCACCTTGCGGCCAGCGTGTGAAAAATGCTGAATGCGACAAAGGGTATGACAAAGAAGAGGCCAAAGGCGCTGGCGATTTTCAGGAACCGGATGCAATGGGCGGGGGTCGGCTCAATCTTCAAGGCCCGCAAGATGGGCCAGGTATTGCCCGCCTTTTCCATCCTTTCATAGGTCTTTTCGGAGCCGCCCCCCCAGATGTTCCTTACCCATCCATAGCCCACCGCCACCGCGCCGACCGCGACCATGCAGATGGTTATGTAGTCGTTCCTGTTCATGGGCGGTGCCTGCCGTGGAAAGGGGGATGCCTGTCTTCAACGATCTGGAATTATTTCATTGATTGTAGGATCGTGAAGCATGAATCCGCGTCGCCTTGCCCTGTCCGCCCTGTTTTCCGCCTGTACGCTGGCTTGGCCTGCGGATTTGGTGCTCAAGAACGCGCCCGTCCAGATCTACTTCAGCCCGCGCGGCGGGTGCACGGCGGCCGTGGTGGCGGCCCTGCGCTCGGCGCGGCGATCCGTGCTGGTCCAGGCCTACAGCTTCACTTCCGCGCCGATCGCCGGGGCCCTCAAGGAGGCCCACGACCGGGGCCTGGAGGTCCGGGTCATCCTCGACAAGAGCCAGAGGACGGAGCACTACAGCAGCTCCACCTTCCTCCAGCATGCCGGGGTGCCCACCTGGATCGATTCCGCCCATGCCATCGCGCACAACAAGGTCATGGTCCTCGACGGGGAAACGGTGATCACCGGGTCCTTCAATTTCACCAAGGGCGCGGAGGACCGCAACGCGGAAAACCTCCTGATCATCAGGGATCCCGAGCTGGCCAGCCGCTACGCGGAAAACTGGGAGAGCCACCGGAAGCATTCGGAGCCGATGTCGTGAATGGTTATTCATTGACAACGGCTTAACGTTTCGATTTATCCCGTGGCTTCCTTGGGATCCTATAGACTGTCTTGGAACTTTCAACCAGATCCGAATGCTTCCAAGGTGAACCGGTGCGGAACAACCAGCCTGTGACCAAGACGGAGCGGCACCTGGAGGAAGGGGCGTTCGTCGTTTCCATGACCGACCCCAAGGGCATCCTCACCTACGCCAACGATGAGTTCGTCCGGGTCAGCGGCTTCAGCGAGGCGGAGCTGATCGGCCAGCCGCACAACATCGTTCGCCACCCGGACATGCCCGCCTCGGTGTTCGCCGACCTCTGGGCCACCCTGAAGGCGGGCGGCACCTGGCAGGGGGTGGTGAAGAACCGTGCCAAGAACGGCGACTTCTACTGGGTGGACAGTTCCGTGAGCCCGGTGGTGGAGCACGGCAGCCTGGTGGGCTACGCCTCCATCCGCAGCCGGCCCAACCGCCGGCAGATCGCGGAGGCGGAGTGGATGTACGCCCAGCTGAACGCCGGCAAGGCGCCCGGTGCCGGGTTCCGCCAGCCCTGGGTGCCGTTCCCCCGCATGAAGTTCAAGACCCGCCTGTGGGGCGCCGGAGGCACCGTCCTGCTCCTGTTCGGGCTGCTTTTCCTGCTCAACCTCGCCTCCTTCCGGCGCACCCTCGCCTCCGCCGTCGAGGCCCGCGACCGGTCGCTCCCCATGGCGCTCCTGGCCGACGAGATGGCCTACCAGACCGTCCAGATCCAGCAGTTCCTGACGGACGCGTGCCTCACCGGCAACGCCCAGTCCATCAAGGACGGCGAAGCGGCCGGCACGGCGTTCAACACCGCCCTGGCCGGGTACCGGGCCTTGAACGCCAACGACGCCGCCAGGCAGAAGGTGGCCGCGGAGCTGGAGACCGCCGTCCATGACCTGCTCGCCCAGGGCAGGGTCATGGCCGATGCCTACACCAACCAGGGCAAGGCCGCGGGCAACCGGGTGATGGAGGACTTCGACAAGAGCTCCGACCATCTGGCCGAGACGGTGCGGGTGCTGCGGGAGCAGCAGGTGGGCGCCGCCACCCGGAGCCTGGGCTCGATCGCCGGCACCTCGCGGATGAACCTGTGGACCAGCCTGATCGGCGGACTGTTCGGCTTTGCCTTGTGCGGCATGGTCTTCAGCATCCTGGTGCGGACCCTCGGCAACCAGCTGGGCAGCGATCCGATCCATGCCATGGCCATCGCCAAGGCCATCGCCGACGGCGACCTGCAGGTGGAGATCGCCACCGCCATGGGCGACCAGAGCAGCCTGCTGGCCGCCCTGCGCACCATGCAGTCCCGGCTCAGGGGCATGATCAACCGCATCCGGTTCGACGCGATGCGGGTGACCGGCCAGGGCACCCGCTTCGCCGCCGACCAGGAGCAGGTGGCGGCCCATTCCCGCGAGCTGGCCAGCAACGCCGAAGCCCAACGAACGTCCGCCGAACGCATGGCCTCGGCGGTGAGCGAACTGTCCACCTCCATCCGGGAGGTGTCGGCCAACGCCGCCGCCAGCCATCAGCATGGGCTCACCGCCGCGGCCACCGCCGAGGGCGGGGATCAAGCCGGAGCCGCGGCGATCCAGGCCATGGACCAGGTGGCCGCTAGCACGGCCAAGATGGTGGCCGCCGTGCAGGTCGTTCGGGAAATCGCCCGGCAAACCAACCTGCTGTCGCTGAACGCATCCATCGAAGCCGCCAAGGCCGGAAACGCCGGCAAGGGGTTCGCGGTGGTGGCCGAGGAGGTGCGCAAGCTGGCCGACCGCAGCAACGCCGCCGCCCGGGAGATCGCCAGCCTGATCGAAGGCAGCGACCAGGCGATCATCCAGGGCCGCACCACCGTGCGCGAAGCGGTGCAGGCCCTCACCGCCATCCGGGGCCTGATCGGCCAGCTGACCAGCATGTCCATGGAGATCGGCGCGGCGTCGGAACAGCAGTCCCGGACCAGCACGGAAGTGGCGCGGCAGGTGGAGACCGGGGCCCAGAAGGTCGCCGCCAACGCCAGCGCCAGCCTCCAGCTTTCCGCCAGCGTGGAGGCCACCGCCGCGGCCTCGGGCCAGCTCATCCGCACCGCCGAGGGGCTGGTTTCCCTGCTGGAGCGTTTCAAGACCTGAAAGGGCTCGCCGACCCGGGTTCCCGGCGGCCACTGGGCTTTCATGGTATGTATAAGGCTGAATCCCATCGACCTTTTCATCCAGGCGACCCGCCTCCTTTCCCTGAAAGGCGAACCATGACCTCCCCGAACCCGCTGGCCGGTCCGGCCGCCAAATACCGCCACGATCACCCCCCCGTGAGGAACGTGAACGAGGTGGTGGCCCAGGCCATGACGCTGGGTCAGCGGGTGGCCGACCGGGTCGCCGTTTGCGTGGGAAGCTGGCCCTTCATCATCGTGCAAAGCATCCTGCTTTGCCTCTGGATGGGATTCAATGTCTACCTGGCCATCATGATGCATGCCCACCCGGGATTCATGAAGGCCTGGGACCCCTATCCTTTCATCCTTCTCAACCTGGTCCTGAGTTTCCAGGCAGCCTACACCGGGCCGGTGGTGATGATGAGCCAGAACCGGCAGTCGGAGAAGGATCGGGTCGCGGCCCAGAACGACTACGAAATCAACAAGAAGGCCGAAAAGGAGATCGAGGTGATCCTCAAGCACCTGGTGCATCAGGACAACCTCATCCTGGAGGCCACCAAGCGCATCGAGGGCCTGCATGAAGCCGCGAACCCCGAAGGGCTCTCCGCCGGGATCGGCGAGATGCTCAAGCGCATGGACCAGCAGGAACAGGCCCTCCAGTCGCTGCGCTCGGCCCTGAACCTGCCCCGCTGAAGATGGGAAACCCGGCCGGGAACCAGACCTATTAATAATACGTTATTTTTCGCAACAGCTTATTCCATCACAACGGCTTACCCGATCGCCCGCACCACGCCGCCATCGACCCTGAGCGATGCGCCCGTGGTTGCCGAGGCGGGGACTCCGCAGACGTAGGCGATCATCGCCGCCACCTCGTCCGTCCTGGCGAACCGCTGGATGATCGAGGAAGGACGGGCCGTGGCGAAGAATTCCCGTTCCACGGTGGCCGCATCGACGCCCCGGCTCGCGGCCAGCTGGGCGACGAAGCCGCCGACGCCCTCCGAGGCGGTCGGCCCGGGCAGCACGCTGTTGACCGTGACGCCGGTGCCGGTGAGCGTTTCGGCGAGCCCGCGGGCCACCGCGAGCTGGGCGGTCTTGGTCATGCCGTAGTGGATCATCTCCGCTGGAATCTGCAGGGCCGATTCGCTGGAGACGAACACGATCCGCCCCCAGTTGCGGGCCCGCATCCCGCCCATGTAGTGGCGCGCGAGCCGGATGCCGCTCAGCACGTTGGTCTCGAAGAAGCGCATCCAGTCCTCGTCCGGGATCTCCTCGAACGGCTTGGGCTCGAAGATGCCCAGGCTGTTCACCAGCACGTCCAGGTCCGGCAGCTGGTCGATCAGCGCCTTGCAGCCTTCGCCGCTGCCGAGATCGGCCGCGATGCCGGCCACGGTGGCCTGGGGAAGCTCGCGCCTCAGATCCTCCACCGCGTGGTCGACCCGCGCCTGGGTGCGGCCGTTCACCGTGACCCAGGCGCCCTCGGCCGCCAGCGCGCGTGCGGTCGCCAGCCCGATGCCGGCCGTTGAACCGGTCACCAGCGCCCGTTTGCCCTTCAGTCCAAGATCCATGACCAACCTCCTGTCCTCAAGGTCAAAACTATCCCGCTTCCCGGTCCGGCATAAAAGGCCCAATTTTTCCCAACCTCTGGATTGAATTAATTCACCCTTGCGTGGACCCCGGGGAGTGCTTGAAGGGGTAATTTCCCCAGGACAATTAATATTAACGACATATATTTTGGCATGAACCCGTTCCCGTTGCCCATGTCCGCTGTTCAAGGTTCCCGCCGCCAAGAGTCTTGTCTGACCTGGCGAAATCCGGCCGGGGCGCTGGCCGCGCTCCTGTTCGCCGTCCTGGCGGCCGGGTGTGGCGGCTCATCCGGGAGGGCCCTGGACGCCGGGTCCGGGTCCCTGGCCGTCACCGCCTTTGCCCCTGCTGAAGGGGGCCCCGGCACCCCCATCCACTTGACCGGATCGGGCCTGAGTTCCGTTTCGGCGGTGAGCATCGCCGGCCACCCGGTGGCCCTGAACGTGGTGAGCGATACCCAGGCGACCTTCTGGTTGGAGAAAATGGTGCCGCCGGGCAGCACTTCATTCGACTTCCTGGGGGCTGATGGCACCGCGGTCGCCAGCTCCGGGCCCTTCGAGGTGCTGTTGCCGACTCCGGCGATCGAGCTAGTCGGTCCCCTGTCGGCCCGGCCGGGACAGGAGGTCTACATCAGCGGCTCGGGCTTCGGGGACGACTTCCCGGGACCCTCCGTGACCCTGGGCGGAGAACGCGCGACGGTGCTCGGCTCTTCCAACCAGGAGATCCTCTTCCAGGTCCCTCAGGCCCCTTCGCTGCCGACGGGCCCCTGCAACCTGGTGGTGACCCGGAGCGATGGCGGCGCATCGGACCCGGTCGTCTTCGATGTGCTGGCCGCCCAACCGAACCCGACGGTGGGGGGGGTCTATCCGGAGGCCGGGCGGGTGGGCGCGAAAATCGCCATCCACTTCCAGAACATGGGCGGCGTGGACGAAGTGCGCTTCGGCGACGTTCGGGTTCTGGACGGGGATTTCCAGGTGCAGGGGCCGGGGCTGGTGCTGGCCACCGTGCCTTCCGGCGCCGTGGACGGCACCATCTATCTCAGCCAGGGCCAAACCAGCTGCGCCAGCCAGCTCCCGTTCAAGGTGCTGCCGACGCCCGCGGCTCCCGCCCCGGTGATCCAGGCCCTGGGGGCCACCTCGGGGGCGAGCACCTCGGGCATCTTCCAGATCACCGGGAGCAACCTGGACACGGTCAGCCAGGCCACCCTGAACGGGGTTCCGGTTCCAGGGACGGCTGCGGCCGACGGCAGCGCCTACTACTGGTGGCTGCCCCAGAATGCCTCTGCACGGAGCCTGGCCAGCGGCCAGTTAACCCTCAAGTCCCCATTCGGGACCGCCACTTCCACCGAGACCTTCAGCGTGCTTCCCCACCGGGCCATCGTGAGCCGGATCGTGCCCAGGCGGGGCCCGGTGGGGACCCTGGTGAAGTTCTATGGCAGGCACATGGAGGACGTGTTCCACCTGGCCTTCGGCACCGTGCCCCTGTTCGGCGATAAGCTTGGGCGTGATTCCGAGTACCTGAGCATTGAGGTTCCCGAGGCCACGTTCCCCCCCAACTCGCCCGTAAACGCGTCTTTCAATTACGCCAATGCCGGTCTCACCGACGACCGGGTGATCCAGGGCCCGGACTCCTTGTTCACCGTGGCCAAGCCCAATTACTTGTCGGATGGCATCGTCAGCGTCGTGCTGAGCCAGGGCGTGCAGGATCTGGCCGGCATCACCCAGGGCGATTCGGATCCCTCCGGCATCGGCCCCACCGTGCGGGATACGCCGACCCCCTTGCTGGCCGGCCGGGACGGTCTGCTGCGGGTGTACCTGCAGGCCAATCATCCCGACACGGATGAACCCGGCAATCAACCGGCCCTGCGGCCCACGGTGCGGGTCACCCTGCAATTGCCGGTCGAAGGAGGCGTGAACCAGCTGATCCAGAATATCCCCTGCCCGGGAACGGGGATTCCGGAGGATCCCCAGGACGGGGTTCTCGGCGATACCTGGAACCTGCACGTGTCCGGCGAGTGGATCCAGCCGGGGGTCACCCTCCTGGCCGAGATCCTGCCCGGACCCGGGCAGGGGTCCTTTCCGGACGAGGCCTTCGCCAAACTGAAATGGCCGTGGAACGGCGTGCCCAGGCCGTTGACCGTGGTGTCCGCGCCGCCCCTGCGGATCACCCTGATTCCCGTGCAGGTCTATGCTCCGGATGGGTCGACCCAGGTAACCGGCTCCATCGGCAACCTCCAGGATTGGGCGGCGCAGCTCAGGAAGCTGCTGCCGGTGGCAGATCTGGACCTGGTGCCGGGGCCCACCCTCTTCACGAATATCACCCTGACCGCCGAGGGCGGTTACGCCGATCTCCAGAAGCTCACCACGCTGCTGGAGCGCCGGCGGTTGCAGACGCGTGAGGATGCCACGCGGTTCTACGTCGGCGTGTTTCCGCTGCCCCAGGGCAGCACCGCCCTGGGCTGGGATGTCTACGGAGCGCCGGGCAGTTTCATCAACCGGTCCATGGTGGTGATGGACCGGGCCGGCGTGTCCGATTCCGAGGCCTACGACAACGGCGGCCCAGCCTACCTCATCCACCAGCTGGGACACGCCCTGGGCTTGAAGAACGCCCCCTACGGAGGAACCCGCGATCCGGACCTGAATTATCCCGATCCACCGGCCGGGCTGGGCACCTGGGGGGTGGATGTGGCGGCCTATGGAACCGACGCTCCGGTGATGAAGAACCCCGAGATCTACCAGGATGTGATGAGCTATACCGACCAGGGCTGGATCAGCCGGTACACCTACCGGAATTTCCTGAACGCCCTGGACGCCGATGCGGCGGCCAGCGAACCGCCCCCCAGCGCCGGCCCTGGCATCCTGGTTTCGGGCATCCTGGAGAACGGCGCCCTGGTGTTCCCCCGGGATGCTGTCCTGAATGTTTCCGACTCCCAGCCGGCGCCGACACCTGGCTCCTGCCACGCCCTGGTCCTGGACGCCCAGGGGCAGGTGCTCCAGGACGTTCCCTTCGCGCCCCAGGCGCCCACCGAAGGTTCCGGGCCTTTGGCACAGCAATCCTTCCTGTTCGAGGTCCCCCTCACCGCGGAACAGCTTGCGGCCGTGCACTCGGTGCAGATCGTCACCGGCGTTGCGGAGCAGTGAGCCGGTCCAGGTCATGACGGCTCCTGTACGGCCAGCCCGGGTTCGTCCGGCGCCACCCGGAACGTCCCGCCGTTGGACCACCCCTGGTCGGTGACGCACCGGATGACCACCGATTCCGCCTCCAGCCAGGCCTGCCCGGCCCGCGCCTCGATGGTCCCGCCGCTGGTGGCGTGCCCCTGGATCTTTGCGGCCAGCTCCCCGCCGGCGTCCAGGAAATCCACGGTGTAGTGCAATGCCCGTTGGACGGGATGGCCGGCCTGGTCGGTGACCCGGGTGGCGAAGCGGACCGTCAGCGGTCCGCCCTCCGCCGGCCGGAAGGCCCTTGGATCGGCGATCGCCAGGTCATCCGTCGCTTCGCCGGCATGGTGGATCTCACCCAGGCAGGGGCCGGTGGTGACCACCAGCGGGGGGGAGTGCTCTCCTGGTCTCAGGGCATAGGCCAGGGTCCAGGGCCCGTCCAGGGCCCCGTAGGCTTCGTCCAGGGGCGCCTTCAGCCGGTCGGGAAGCAGGCCCCAGCGGGTGCGGCCTCCGGCCGCCGGGCTTCCCGCCTTGGTGAACAGCACCTGGCCCTGGAACGCCGCGGCCCGCACCGCATGGTTCCCGTGATCGGCGATGAAGAGCCCTCCCTTGAAGGGCAGGAGCCCGGTGGGATGGTTGAGGCAGGGCTGCCGGGCGGCGTCTGGCCCGTCCTCGGCGAGGATTTCCCGCCACCCCGGCTGGTCCACCACTCCCAGGACCGTGGTCACCGCTCCGCCTGGCAGGGTCACCCGGCGCAAGGCGTGGCCATCCAGGACATAGAGGTGCTTCTGATGGTCGTCCGTCCAAGGGAGGCAGAGAGCCTTCAGGTCCGTGAAGCTGGCCTGGGAGCCCACCCCATCCAGGCTTCCGGCGGAGCGGGGATTTCCCGCCAGGGTGGATACCCGGCCGCCGGGGTCGACGATCCGGATCACCCGGTTGCCCCGGTCCGCCACGTAGAGCTTCTGGTCCACGGGGTCCACGGCCAGGCCCTGGGGATCATGGAAGGCCGCCAGGGCCGGATCGTTGGAATCCCGATACCCGGCCCGGCAGGGTGTTCCCGCCAGGGTGGACACCGTGCCGTCGGACTTGACCAGCCTGAGCACATGGTTGCCGCTGTCGGCCACCACCGCCTCCCAGGCGCCATCCGGGCCGGGCGGAGTGCGGATGTCCAGGTAGGTGGGCGAATGGAACAAGGGCCTGGGCGGGGGCACCCCGCACACCAGGCTGCACAGCTTCTGGGGCCAGGAGGGCGAATCCCGGTGGCCGGCCATGCCGGGTTCCCCGCAAAGGGTCGCCGCCTTGCCTTCCAGGGTCACCGTCCGCACCAGGTGGGCCCGGCGGTCGGTCACCAGGAGCGCCACCCCTGCGTCGGGATCCCCCGGGACATTGACCACTCCGAACGGCTGGGTGAACCGGGCGGCGAGACCCACGCCGTCCTGGTGCCCGGCCCCGGCCACGGGATTGCCCGAAAAAGGGAACAGCCCGCGCACCTCCACCTGGGCCACCTGCGCCCGGCTGCTCCATCCGCCGCCCGGGGTCCGGCGCAGGGATTCCACTCGGCATTGGTGGATCTGCCCTCGGGGGACGATCACCTGGGAGGCCTGGCCGGTGACGTCCCGGCGGATCAGCTCGCCCCCCTCCTGGTAGCTCAGGAGCGTTTGGGCCCCGGGCACCGGCTCCCAGGTGAGGGTGAACGGGATTCCGCACCCCGCCCAGATCCTGGGGGCGCGGACCCAGGCGCTGTCGTGGATCGCTTCCAGGGTCATGCGTTGACCCGTCCCCAGATCCAGGAAGGGCAGTCCGCCGGGAAACGGCTCCACCCACCCGTGGCCCAGCACCTGGGTCACCAGGTCGAAGGGGTTGGCGGGCAGAGGCAGCAGCACGATGGAGGCTTCGCCCCGGATGTCCGGGTCGGCCTCCAGGGCAGCCCGCACCCGGGCAGTGCCGGCGGCCTGGAGGGGCGGGGCGCGGTACACCCCGGTGCGCGCGTCGATTTCGCCCGGCCCGGAAACCAGCGACCAGCTCCATCCCGCGCCGGACGGGACCCCGTCTTCCGACGCCTTGAACGCGCAGATGCCGCCCGGCGTGAGGGTCGCCCGGCGCGGCTCCACCTGGACCCCGGCCAGGGCCGGGACATGGGCCAGGCAAAGGGCGATCCGCGCCCAGGAAAGCTTGAACGGCAGGCGAAGGAACATGGCGGGCGGCATCCAGTGCGCCACAGTGGCACCTACCTGCTGTGAGGCCAGGGATGGCGAAGTTCCATTCCGGGAAGGCGGCCATCCCGTCAACCTGCACCCCCGTTGTCCGGGTTGGTTGCCAGGATCAGGCTCCGGATCGACTCTCCCCAGGCCCCGCACTCACTGGCGCCACGACCCGTCCGGCAGTTCCACGTTCCTCTCCGCGGCGTCGAGCGCGTTCCTCAGGCCCTTGAGGTCCAGGGGAATGCAGTAGGCCGGTTTCGCCCGCTCGAAGCGCCAGCTTTCGGCCAAGGCACCCGCATCGAGCGGGTCGAAACCCAGCTGGTCGACAAAATGGGCCGCCACCGCCTTGGCCTTCGCGTCGTCGCCGGCGATCGGCAGGGCGCGTCGGCCCGGCGATCCGGCCGGCCGGCCGTCCTTTTCCAGATCCGTCGCCAGGATGGCATTGAAGGCTTTGACGATCCTGGATTGCGGCAGGTGGCGCGCCAGCAGTTCGCTGGTGGTGGTCATCCGGGCGTCGAGTTCGGCGATCCGGCCGTCCCGGTCGGGGTAATAGTTGTTGGCATCCAGCACCACCTTGCCGATCAACGGCGCGACCGGGATGCTGAGGCAGTGCTTCAGCGGGATCGCGACCACGACGAGGTCGCCAAAGGCCTCCGCCTGTTCGACCGTTCCAGCCTTGCAACCGAGGCCGGAAGCCAGGCTTGCCAACGTTTCCGGTCCACGGGAATTGCTGACCATCACCTCGTGACCCTGGGCGACCGCAAGCCGGGCCACGGCACGCCCGATCAAGCCGGCCCCGATGATTCCAATGCGCATGACCTGACCTCCTGGGGATTCATCTTAGGCCGTCACGGAGACCCGGGAAGGGGCCGCAGGACGCCCGAGCCGGGAGGTGGCGTCGGGTCGAAGGGCCGGGCCCGGACGCCCCCTGGGCAGGGAAAAATTCCCTTGACAGTAGCAATAAATAAATCATCTATTGATGCATGATCGAGGGAGTCAGGCATGGCTGGCCAGCAGGAAGAACCGACCCCCGCCACGCAGCCCGATCGGTATTTCCTGGGCACCGCAGCCGGGAAGGCCCTGGCCTTCCTGGCCGGGGAACAGGATGTCACCGGTGACTTCCGCCTGTACCTGTGCCGCACCCGGGACATGTGCGACCTGGAACCGGACTCCAGCGTGTTCGCCACCATGCAGATCATCCATTCCCTTGCCGATCTGCCGTTCGACGCGGCCCGGGAACTGCACGACCGGGCCGCGGCCTTCGTGCTCAGCCGGATGGAGCCGCCGGGGATCTGGCGGTACTGGGGGGGGCAGGTGCGCAGCCTTCCGGTGGACCTGGATACCAGCGCCTGCGGCGCGGCCTGCCTGGCCCATGACCATGCCTGGCTGGCGTTCCGGCTGAACGCCCCGTTGCTGCAGGCCTGGCGCGATCCGGAAGGACGGTTCTGGACCTGGATCGGAAAGGGTGCCAACGACGTGGACAGCGTGGTGAACGCCAATGTGGTCTGGTACCTGGGGGAGTCCGCCGCAACCCGGGGGGCCATCCAGTGGGTCGCGGCCCTGGTGCGGGCCGGCCAGGAGCCGGATGCGTCCTTCTATTACGACGATCCGTTGGCGCTCTACTATGCCGTCGGCCGGGCCATCCAGGCCGGAGTGGAAAGCTGGCGGTCGCTTGGCCCCTTGCTTGAGCAGCGGCTTCGGGCGCGCTTTCAGGACCGCACCGCGGAGCGTTCGGCCTTGGCCCGGGCCCGGGCGCTGGCTACGCTTTGCGCCATCGGTGCGGCCGGCTCCGCCCTCGCGGCCAGGCTCGCCCGGGGACTGCTCCGGGAGCAGCGGGGGGATGGTTCGTGGCCCCTGGCTCCGGCCTGGAACGGGGGCTTTCCCCCGGGTCCCCGCAGGCTCTGGTGGGGATCGGAAGCCCTGACCACCGCGCTGTGCCTGGAGTCCTTGAACGCGTGGAATGGCGGCCGGGGGCCCAGGTGACTGGGGCGGCAGCAGTCTGCCGGAAACGGCCGGGAGCCATGGAACCCCGTGCGTGGACGGGCGTTCCACCGCAACGCGCCGTCGCCCCCTCGGGCATCAGCGGCCCGCTTCCGCCTGGTTTGGCGCCGATGCCGCACCGGGCGCGTCCGGGGCCGACGGCCCCCGATCCCACGCGTCCCGGAGGATCTGGAGGATGACCGACGTGGGTTCCCGGATGGTGATCGAGGCGACGTCCCGGCCCGCCTCCGGCACGGAAAAACGGAGCGACCCCGCCGTGGGCTCCGGCCCCCCGGACGCCGCCGGCGCGGCATAGGTCAGCACGCCCTCCGTGGGGTAATCCCATTTGTGGTCCAGCAGCATGAACTGGGCCTCGCAGGCCACGGCGCCGTCCAGGGCCTCGATGCCGATGATGGAATGGGCCGGCATGATGAAATAGCCACCCTGGCCGGAGGAAAAGATCCCCTGGGCCAGGGGGCCGCCGCTTTCAGTGTGCAGGACCCTGATCTTGAGGGTCTCCTGGATTTGGGCCGAGGCAAGAATCCACGGCTTGTCGGACGAGTTGATGATGTGCGTCGGGCAGTGGGCCGCGGCGCTGATGCCGGCACCAAGCAGGCATACTCCGAGCAGGTTCGAGTGGCATTTACGCATGGGCGACGCTCCGGAAAGGGGGTCGTGGGGCCGGGAACCGGTCCTTTCAACGACCCGTCCAGCCAGTCATGCGCCCGGGTGGGGATTGGTTCCGCGGTGGCTGTTCGTGCCCGAAGCGGCCTCCAGATGGCACCGTGCGCCGGGCGGCAACCCGTTTCCGGAACCCCAGACCAGGCTTCCGGAACGCAGGTCGCCCGTCCCGAGGTCTTCCCTGGGATTCGTCACGGCCAGAGCGAGTTTTGCATGCAACATTTATTCATCTGGACGCACACCAAGGTAGCGGCGATCCGCCAATGAAACGGGGAAATGAATCCGTGAACTCAACCTTGAAACGAGCCGTGCTCATCGGCTTCGCTCCGGTCTTCGCTTTTGCTGGGCAGTGCGTCATCTGTGCCAAGGAAACCCAAGCGCGCTGCGGCCGTTGCAAACAGAGCCACTATTGCTCGCCGGCCTGCCAGAAGCAGGACTGGCCGTCCCACAAGGCAACCTGTTCCGCCGTGGCCTCGGCGCCAGGTTCCGCCCGCGCCGGCGTCGAGGAATCCAAGCAGGCCCCGGCCGAAGCGGCCGCCGTCGTGGCCATCGGGGAGAATTCCGCCAGGACCGGCTCGGTCCAGGCAACCACCCGCTTCGAAACCGGGGACATCATTTTCTGCCAGGTTGCCCTCTTCCTGTCACGGTCGCCGGATGGGCACTGGGATTATCACTTCGCCCACGCCGACCACATGATCCTGGCCGATCCGGGCTGCCAGAAGTTCCTGAAGGGGCTTGGCGGAAGGTCTTTCGCCACGCTTCTGTTCGCCCCGGCCAAAACGGTCGCCCGCCTCGCCGAGGCCTTGCGCAAGGACCTCGCGGCCATGGGCGGAACGCATGTGGAACTGGTGCCGTATGCCTTCCCCATGGGTGACGGTGGGTTCACCTTTGCCGCCCGACTGGAAGGCCAGACCTTGACCCTGGACGCCGCCTACGACGCGACCCGCATCGCCCGGGTGATCGCTCTGGGTGAATGACGGGCATTCCCGGACCGCGGGAGGGTCGCCATGAGCGCGATCCGCTGCGTCACCGGCCTTGAACGATGAAACCGCATCGCCCTGCGGCCGCTTCCTTGCGGCCTCACGCTCCTGCCAACCCTCGCGGGGCCAGGTCGGACGCCACAGCAGGACTAGCCTTGGCGCAGGATCGCGCCCAGCAGCGCCGGGTCCGGTGCCAGGCGGCCTTCGGTGATGGCATGGACCGTCGCCACCAGCGCGGCGTTGGCCGGCGTGGGAACGCCCAGCTGTGTGCCCAGGTCCACCACGTAGCCGTTGATGAAGTCGATCTCGGTGCGGCGCCCGCGTTCAAAGTCCTGGAGCATGGAGGGCTTCGCCGCGCCATAACCCTGCAGGATCCGCCCCAGCCAGGCCTCGTGGGCTTCGCCCTGGACGATCCCCCCGTTCCAGCCTGGGGGCACCGGATCCACCAGCATCGGCTCCGGCCGGGCCCCGCTGGCCAGCGCCACCCGGAGGCCCTCGGCGTAGACCCGGTGGAACAGTCCCCGCGCCTCCGGCAGGCCGATGTACTCGCTCATGGTCTGTCCCGCGATGGCACCCAGGGTGCTCACCGAACAGTTCAGCAGCAGCTTCGACCAGACGGCCCCGGAAAAGTTCAGCGTGGTTTTCACGTCCACCGCACGGGCGAGCCAGCCACGTATCCGCTCGGTGCGCTCGCTGGCGCCCCCGGCAAGTTCGCCGATGAGCAGATGGCCGGCGTTGCGCTGTTCGTACACGCCCGGCGCGGACAGGGTGGCTCCCAGGTTCGACAGCCCGCCCAGCACCAGGCCGGTGCCCAGCCGCTTCCCGAGCATCTGCGGAACGCCACCGTTCTGGATGGGCAGCAGCGTGCCGCCCGGCGCAAGCAGGCCGGGCAGGCGGGGCGCCAGGAGGATGGCGTCATGCGCCTTGGTGGCCAGCAGGATCAGATCGAACCGGGCGTCCGGAGGGTATGCCTCCAAGGGCGCAACCTCGGAGATCGACACCGCCGCGGCGCCCCCCACTCCGGTCACCCGCAGGCCGGCGCGCAGCAGCAGGGCCGCCGCCTGGGCATCCCGGACCGCCAGGCAAACCGGAGCTCCAGCCGCTTCCATGCGGGCTGCCACCAGCCCGCCCAGGGCACCGGCCCCGATGATAAGAGTATTCATGGACGGCATGGCATCACCTCCGGTGGACCAAGGCATCATCCTGGCCTGGAACGATAATTAATGTCCAGTTAATCTAGCCGCATGAATAAACGCAGTGAAACCTTCACGATCGACCTGCGGCGGCTGGGGGTGCTCAGGACGCTCCAGGAGCGCGGCACGGTGGTGGCCACGGTCGGCGCGTTGAACCTGACCCCTTCGGCCGTTTCCCAGCAGATCGCCGCCCTGAGCCGCGAGGCCGGCGTGCCCTTGCTCATCGCCCAGGGCCGCGGGGTGCGCCTGACGCCCCAGGCCATGCTCCTGCTGGACCATGCCGCGGCCATGGATGCCCAGTGGCAGCGCGTCCGGGCGGACCTGGCGGCCTTCGACCAGGGCACCGTGGGCCGGGTGCGCATCGGCGCCTTCGCCACCGCCATCACCGGCATCGTGGTCCCCGCCCTGATCCAGCTGCGCCGGGAGCGCCCGAGGCTCCGGCTGTCGATCCTGGAAAGCGAAGCGCCCGACTGTTTCACCCGGTTGGACGCCGGCGACCTGGACCTGGTCATCACGGTGGATCACCGCGACGGTCCGGTGTCCGGCGATCCGCGCTACCACCGACGGGAGCTGCAGGACGATCCCCTCCTGGCGGCCCTGGCCGAGGACCACCCCCTGGCCGGCCGGACCGCCCTGGACCTCCAGGACCTGGCGAAGGGACCCTGGATCGTGGGGGCCATGCGCGGGCCATGCCAGGAGCTGGGCCTGGCCGCCTGCGCCGCGGCCGGATTCAGCCCGGACATCGTCCATCATGCCAACGACTGGTCGGCCGTGTTCGCCCTGGTGGCCGCGGACTGCGGGGTGGCCCTGGTGCCGCGCCTGGCCGTCCCGGCGCCGCCTCCTCCGGGCGTGGTCCTGCGCGCCCTGGACGGGCCGCGGAGCCCCTGCCGGCATGTGTACGCGGCCGTCCGCGCCGGGGCGGAGAACCACCCGGGCCTGCTGCCGGTGCTGGCGGCGCTCGGCGGTATCTCCATGGGGCGTTCCGCAGGGCCGAAGAAGGCAGGGACAGCCTCCTGAATTCCGGCGATCCGTTCTGCCTGCCCGCGAGAACCCCCGGCCGCCAGGCGAGCCCGGGCTCCTTTCCCGACGCCCAGACGGCTCACCGATCACCGATGGTTCCGGGCCCGTGCCGCGTCCGCCAGGGCGACGATCAGGGGGTGCGGCGCGCCGGGCTGGGAGCGCGCCTGGGGCACGTAGAGGGTGCCGAAGAAGAACGGGTGACCGCTCAGTTCCAGCACGCGGACCTGCCCGTCCGTCCCGATGCCGCTGACCACCAGGCCGCGCGCTTCGAACTGGGGGCGGAATTCGGGGTTGAGTCCGAAGTTGCAATAGAAGGGTTCCACCGAGGTCTCGACCCCATAGATCCCGGCGGCACGGGAACCGGGGAGCAGGTGCACCGGGTGGTTCTGCCCGGCCAGGGAGCAGGAGAGTGGGGTAATGACCAACCGGGGCGCCGAAGGGTTGCTCTCAGCGTGGTCCGCGTCGGCGATTCCCAGCACGCCGCGGGCGAATTCCACCACCAGGTGCTGGAAGCCGCCGCAGGTGCCCAGCAAGGGAACGCCCTGTTCCCGGGCGAAACGGATGGCCTCCAGGGCGCCCTCCATGTTCCGGTAGGGGCTGCCGGGGGTGATGATGAAGCCGGCGTAGCGCGCTAGGTGGCTTGCCGGCTGGTGGGCGATCTGTTCGGTCGGCAGCCACTCCCAGGCGATCGGCTCGGCCAGGTGGCCCAGGGCCTGTTCCGTGGCAATGTGGGTCTTGTTGGCGGGGTTGCGGTCACCGACTAGGCCGATCACGGCCGGCTGCTTGGGGTTGGGGATCACGGGCTCCATGGTGCCACCTCCTGCTGGACGATCCTGCCGTCCGCAGCGTCATCCTGGCCTGGAATGTTAATTAATGTCTAGTTAATATAATTGCATGAAACCATGCAGGATGACCTTCACGATGAGCCGTTGGCGGCCGGGCTGCCCATCGAGGATGGCGTGGTCAACGCCAATAAGCCGTTGCGCCAAAATAACCTTGACGATTCGGCATTGCCCCGGCATAAGGTCCTTAGATCCCTGGCGACGCATGCGTCGCAAGGGGGGCCGTAGCGTAAGCATGCAGCGTGTCAAGGTTATTTTGCCACGGCCCCTAAACCGTTGTAATGGAATAACCCTGGTGCAACCCGGAAGTCAGTCTTTCAGGCCAGCAATGAATTCGAGAATGCTTTCATACATGTGCCGAAAGGTGGAGAACTCCTCTGGATCACAATGCCCGACGCGGGGATAGAAAATCGGCCTGATCAAGGAACGCTTCCCACATCCAGTAGCTTCTTCGATCAGGCGATCCATTTGCTCGGGAATGACTTGCTCGTCCATGCCGCCCTGGATGGCCAGGAAGGGACGCTTCAGGTTGGCCAGATGGTAAACGGGCGATACCGTTCTGTTGTATTCAGGATCGAGCAGAAAATTCTTGGTGACATAGCAGGTATTTTGATCGCATTTTTGCGGCGTAGCTCTTGAAAAGTCAAAGCGGTTGATGTGCTCTTTGAGCTCGGCCTCAAGCCCCCTTCTTCCGGTTTGCAGATTGAGGGCCAGGTCAAAATCACCCGCAAAACTGTAGTAGCCGTCGAACAAGGTGCCGAAGGTTGGATCCGTCGCCATTTTAAGGGCGACATGCCCACCGAAACTCCCACCCGAGAGCACCACCGTGCTCAGGCCCCTCTGAAGGTAAGGATAGTCCCATAAATGCCCCGCTTCGTCCCGGGTTCTGGAAAGCGCCTGATAGACATCTTCGATATCTTCGAAAAGCTGTCTCGGGAAATTGGAATAATTGCTACGAAAATTCGCTGCCTTAAGGTCGGGCTCTGGCTGGTCCGTATCCAGCTCGCCCTCGGAAAGGTGCACCACGATGCAGCCGAAATTGGCCAGGATTCTTTCCTGGCTCAATCGATATTCTGTCTCGAATGACGGTTTGGAGCCGCCCCCATAGACCATGAAAACGACCGGACGCGGCACGGACGGGTTTCGGTAAAAATCCTTGGGAACATACATTAAATAATGAATATCGGCTCCATCCCTGGCCTTAATGGGACCTGTCACGTTGTTTTCAAACATGGGATGGTGGGTCATCCCAAGCTCAAGCTTTGCCTCGACGGGAAGGCGAAACTCGCTGCTGTAGGTGATTGCCCTTTCCTGGTAAAGGGGATGAACCATCCCTACGGGAAAGGCGACCGGTTTGTCCTTCACGGCGCCCTTATGGTACGTGATGGTGTAGGAAGGCAAACGATCGGGACCCGTCACCACATCAATGGTCGCGCCTGGAGTTCGGTCCCTCCGGCAGGACAGGTGTTCCGGATGGTAGGGAGCGCTTAAAAGATCAGCCAGCCTTGCTTTCTTGTCATCAGGGACGGGAAGGGGCGTCCGCGGGTAGCCCATGTAGAAATCCAGGCCGACATTGGCTGCAAGGTCGTCCAGCATCTTCCCAAAGCGGGATGTGATCGAACCGACCTTGCCTGCGGTGGTGAAATAGTGCCTGTCTCCTTTGATTAAATTGGGTCCATGGACACTAAAATAGTCGGATCCCGATGGAATTGGAAATTCACCTTCCAGTAAAGTCCACCATTTTTCCCGTTCAGAGGGCGGCATCATTCCGCAGAAGGGCTCTGGGACGGCATGGAGAGACCTGGCTGGAGCGGTGGGCGCTCGCCGTTCGCCCTTGGATTCAAGGGCGGCGCAGGGACTCAAATAGCCCAGAATGCTGGACAACACAATCGTGGTTACTGCTCTCATCAGAAGCTGCCCCTTGGCTTGCCTGCACATGAAGTCGAAACGGGTGGCCACGCCCGGAAATCCTTCTGCGGCCACTCCGTCTGTTACAAATAATTAATGCAATCATTCAGCAAAAGGTTCCCTTGGAGGCCATGGCCCGGGCCTTGGTCTTCAGGTCGGCTCCAGGCTCAAGCCGTTCCTCCAGTTCAAGCAGCGCCGCCGCCACCGGCCGAAGCCAAACAGTAGGGAACCAACGGGGCTTTTAATGCACTGATTATAACGGAGCGCTCAGTGCCAAGCATTGTGCCTGGTGCCGGTGCGCCGCTTGGATTGGGGAAAAAATGAAACGGAACTTCAGCAGGGTGTTCAAGGGTTTCCTGACGGGATGCCTGGCGTTCGGATCCGTGGTGCTCCAGGCGGAGGGGTATGGATTGGTGCTCGCTTCGGATCCCCACAACCAGACCGTGCATTTCCATGCGAGCGACGGAAAGACCGCCACGTCAGGGGATCTCGCGCTCCACAAGGTTCTCCCCCTGACCCCCGGTGGAACCTATGTCTTCCAGTTCGAGGAGGAGTCTGATCTGGAGGAGGAGTGCCCCTTCCTGGAAGTAGGGCTCATGGCTGTAAACGAGAGCCTGGATGCCGAACTCCCGTTCACCTTCCGGGTGGACCTGGAGGGTTCCGGATCCCCTATCCGGAAAATCCAATCTCCTTCAGGGCACAATAAATGGCTTGGATATCTCGCAGATAATGGAATTAGGATCTTTTTCAAAAGGGGCGGGGAGTTCCACTCTCTTCCGCGGTGTGAATCCGGCGAGGAAATGGAGATGAAGGAGCGAGATGGATCCATGGAAGCCGAGCATGAGGTCCCTGTGGAGTCCAAGGAAGCCGTCTGAGCCGAAGGGAAACCGCTGATCCATCCAGGCCAGGGCAGCGTCAGCCCTCCGGCTCGTCCGAGATCCGCCCTGGATCGTTCAGGGTGGTCCGGATTTCCCGGCTCAGCGGTTTGAACCGCGCGTAGAACTTGAGATGGACCCGGCGGTAGCATTCGTCGTACAGGAGACTCTTCGTGGGCCTGGGACGATCGATGCTGCCGCTGCGGACCATGGCGGCCGCATGTGAACCGTCGAACCCCCTCCCCTTGGGGTGGGGCGAAAATGACTCCTCCGTCCTCGCAGCTCAACCAACAGTCCAGTGCCTCTGGACCGGAAATCGCCACGGTGATCGCGGCTTGCGCGAGGGCTCCGGCTGCGGCACCCGCCGGCAGAAGGGGAACGCGATGAACCTGAATCCCATCGATCCGGACTTCTGGCGACCTGAAGAATCCATCCAGCCCGCTGTCCCGGACTGGATGGATGGTGACGGCAGGCTGTTGGCGGGATGCCTGGTCCACCGTCGAGCGAAGAGGCCTACCCTTGCTGAGGCGAACCGTCCCCCTTGTGGCGCATGCGTCACAAGGGGGGCCGTAGCGGAAAGACGAGGTCGAGCAATGGTTATTCCGTAACGGCCACTAACGGGAGGAAGAGGAGGACGAGGAAGAAGAGGACGAGGAAGAAGAAGACGAGGAAGAGGTGGGCGCCTTGGGCAGATTGGCAATGCCGAACTCTCCGAGGCTGGTGCAAGTCACCACCGATTCTCCTCCAGGCATGAAGACCGCGTTATGGCTCGTATCGCTGCCCCTCAAATCCGTCCTCATATCGGCCCTCGAAGCGTCGCACAGTAGCCGTACTTCCCCGAGTTGCGGGTCGAAATTCCACACGCTCGCGGCTGACAACCCGCTGATGAGGATCCGGTTCGTGGCGTAGTCGAACTGGATGCTCCCGATGGCGCCCACCAGCGGATCCTGGACCTTGTGGAGAATCCGGTCCGTCATCCGCACATCGATGTGCTGGATTTCGCCATCCCCGAAGCCCAACAGCACGTTATGGTCCGTGTAGCGTTCATGGGCGAACAGTTCCTTCTTGCCCATGGTGGCCCTGAAGGCAGGGGGGCCGACGGGCCGAACTCGATTGTCGAAGATGAGGAACGTACCATCGTCCAGGGTAATGCTTGGGCAGACGTTCTGATTGCAAAGCGGCCAGCGGACCGAGCCAATGACCCCCTCCTGGGGAAGGGTCTGCAAGGTATCCGGGCGTTCCAGATCCACCAGGCAAAGCTTCCGGTCGTAGCCGCCCGAGGCGAATTGCGCATGATTGGCGCTGTTCACGGCAATTTCGCGCAGCATGGCGGTATGGATTGGCGGCAGATTTCCATGAAGGGCCAACTGGTTGGTCCCGGACACCGTATAGAGGCCTATGGTGCCCCCTTCACCAGACGTCACAAGGCACAGTTCCGGATGGATCCATGCGGCATCCATGAACTCCCCACCCAGGAGACAGTGGCCAAGAATGCATTCCCGCCGCGTATCCCCGGCCGAGGCATCCAGGCAAATCAGCCATTGGTTGGATGTGCCGTCCGTGTCAGTGCCCACCAGAACTCTGTTTCCCATCACCGCAGGCCTGCCAAGGGACATCCTGTCCATGGGCCAATCGGTCCTGGCCCGCATGCGAGGGGCAAGGTTCCGGCTCGTAATGCCTTCGACCCCGCCCCAGGGAACCCTGCTTTGGAATTCCCCATGAAAGGTGCTGATGGCTTTGGGTTCGACGAATCCGCCTTTCGATTCGGGAGAACTGCTGCTGCTGGAGGAACTGGGCCCGGAAGCCGCGCCTCCGCCACCGCCCGGGGCGGAGGGGGCACTGCTGGAACTGCTGGAGCTGGAACTGCTGGAACTGGGGGCGGAACTGCTGCTGGAACTGCTGCTGGAGGCTCCGCCACCGGCGGAAGGGGCCTTGGACGGCCCCTTCCTCTGCGGGTGCATGGCCATGGCCGCAATCCCCGTCCCCATGCACAGAGCGATCACTGCGGTCGAGAGTGCCGATTTCCTTTTCATTTCACTACCCCATTGGATTGGGTCGCAGACCCAAACAAAACTGGTTGACTGATCAGGCCGCTATGGCCGTTGCTGCCGCGTTGTCTTCATGACGAATTGCTTCCGCGTTTCCGCGGAGGTCAGGCCACCTCCTTTCCTTGCCTTGGGTACGGGAACCTTGAACGATCGAGCATTTCTGGACTTCTCCAAACATGGATGGAAGGGAATCAGGACCGTTCAGGGGCATTCGGGCAGCAGACCCGCACGCGCCCAGAGGCTTCACGTCGCGAGCGGGACGAACATCCGCCCGGGTCCCAGGAGCCTGGAGCTGCCTTGCTCAAGATTAATGTGTAGTTCATAGATAATAGGTTCCTGGGCAAGGGCGGTGGATCTCCGCTCTCCCGGAGAGCAGGAACCTTCCCGCGTATGCACCCATTCCTGCTGGCCAGAAGTGTCGAACGGGTTCCCGCTGCCGTCTTCTTCGCATTGCTTGCACTCATGGGTCCCCGTGGCCTGGCCTGAGCCCGGGGAGGGTTGGCTGGGCGGCAGGACGGTGGTGTGGGTTCAACCGGACCGGATCGTAGGGCGCGTTTAAATTTCCTGTTCCTCCGTTCGGGAACAAATTACTAGTTCATACCATTTGTCTTTTGGGCCGTGACCACGGACCCCAGGGCCCCGCACTCGGTCGATACCTGCAAGTCGCCCCGGCGGCCCGATTCACCTCCCCGACTACGCGGGGACGCCATCCTGACGGAAAGGAACCTCATGATTTTCCCCGCACGATCCATCCTCAGGTCAGTGGCGCTGGCCTTGGCGGCCGGCGCCGCGCTCCAGGCCGGAACCGCCTTCGTGGCGATCGCCAACCAATCCGATTCCGAATGGAGTCTGATGGACATCGAATCATCGCTGACCGCCCACGCCGTGGAGCTCCAGGTGCTGCCCCAGCCGGAGGAGACCAAGGATGAGGCCAGATTCCCGGCGGTCATCGGCGCCCAGGCGACGGTGGTCCTGCAGCTTGATTTCCCGGGAGCGCCCCCCGAGCTCGGCCTCTACCTCGCGCGCAAAGAGGGCGACTTGGGCATGATCCAGGGCCAGCGCCTGGCGCTGGATCTGTCCAGCCTGGGCCCGGTGGCGGAGACCATGGGCTCCCCGGAAGCTCCGCTGTGCACGTTCACGATCAGGAGCAACGGCACTCTGATGCTGCCCGGGCAGACCCTCCTGCCGGAGTCCGAGGCCCCCGAGTCTCCCGGCCGCCGCGGCCAGCGACTGGACCTCTCAGCCAGTCTCGGCAGCGGCGGGTCCGCCCCCGCCAGTTCAAGGACGCCCGGCTTCAGGGGCGAATCGTCGCCCTATCAAGCCCTGCCCACGACCCCCGCCGGGGGAGGCCTGGTCACCTCAAGATCCAATGCTTTCCGGGCTGAGCCCAGCCTGAGCCGCCCATCCCTGACCCCCGTCAACCTGAGCAGGATCCTGGCTGGAATTCCCAGTCCCGCCACCCGGGTCCCGGAGCACGGTTCGTCCGCGTTCCCGGAAATGGAAAAGAAAGCGGAGCGCTGAAGGTCAGGTGCAACGGCACCTGCGCTGATCCTGGCCGAAGCCTGCGCCGCCCTGCACCATCCCGGCTTTATCGCCAGCAACAGCCGGGGAACCTGCGTGGTTGCCCAAGGCCAAGCCCTGCTTCAGCTGCAGCTCAAGTTCCTGGTGACGCCAGCGCCCGAAACCAAGGATGAAGCCACACCTGGAACCAAGACCGAAAGAAAGTGATGCCGTCCGCTGTCCGCCCCTGCGTCCGCCATGGGGTTGTGAAGGTCTTCCTGCATTCGTTCCCCGTGCCAACCGGAGGCTCCATGCCCATTCCGTCACGCCTGTTCAGCCTGCTCCTCCTGCCCTCCGCCGTCCTGGCTCTAGGCGCCGGCTCCCGGGTCCAGGCCCAGCCGGCCCTCTCCGGTCCGTCGGAGATCACCTCGGGGTCCAGCCTTGACTTCACCGTGAAGGCCACCGATGGGATCGCCCGGGTCTGGGCGTGGAGCACCTCGCCCCTCCCCGGCCTGATCACCGGATCGGGGAAGGCGACGACCATCGAGCAGGCTCCCTTCAGCGCTCCGGAGGTGGTGCTCCCCCAGGTCTTCCAGGTGCAGGTGCGGGATGCCGCGGATTCGAGCGTCACCGCCAGCGCCACGGTCACGGTGCTCCCGGGGGGGGCCTTCCGGTCCATCACGGAGGTGCTCGGCGACCGCTGGAGCCTCCCCGTGCCGGGCATGAGCCTGTTCGCGGGCATAGCCGCCGACACCGTGGCGGCGGAGCTGGCGGTGCCCTTCATGCGGATCAGCAAGCTCAAGTACATCGACGACCCGGCCATGGGCCCCGATTGCCACCGCCACTGGCTGGTGGGGGACACCCGGGGTCTGCGGCTGGTTTCCGCCCTGGGCAGGATCCGCCCCCTGGCGGGAGACCCTCAGGAGCTGGCTGCCCGGGGCGTGCCGGCGAGGCCCGAGGCGTTCGAATGCATGGCCCTGGCGGTGCGGCCCCTGGGAAGCGCCACCGGCAACCCGCACCACGTGGTCTGGGCCCAGGGCGTCCCCGGCTCCGTGCGGATCTGCGCCATGGACGCCCATGGCACGGTCACCACCCTGGCGGGGCCCGGAGCGGAAGGGCCGGCCGGGGAAGCCGTGTTCCAGAGGATCCTGGATCTGGCCATGGATCGCGATGGGGCGGTCTACCTTCTGGAACCGGCAACCCGGAGCGTGCGGGCCATTACTCCAGATGGCGGCGTCAGCACGGTGATCGGGGCCGAGGAACCCGGTCCGGACGAGGAGCTCCAGCCCGGTTCGCCCAGTCCCCTGACCGACCCGCACGGAATGACGCTGGATCAGACGACGGGGGATCTCTACCTGCTGGATGGCGACACGGTGCTGAGGTCGGCGGTGGGCGAGCCGATCTCCCTGGTGCTCGGGGCATTGCCGGGTTCCGGTTTCGAGCCGGTGCCTTCCGGCACGCCGGTTCCGGAAGGGCTCGCCTGCCTCAACCTGCCCACGGCGATCGAAATCCAGGGGCGGCATCTCTTCCTGGCGGACAGCCTGAACCATGCCATCCGGGTGTTCAACCTGGACACCCGGGTGCTTCACACCCTGTTGGGCCACCCCAGTCAGAACGCGACCCGCTGCCTCCCCTTGGGCCATTACAGCCCCGGCCTGCCCCTGGGCCAGTGCGCCGCCGTGGCCGAACCCGTGGCCCTGGCCTTCAATGCCGAAGGCCTCTGCATGCTGGCGCTGCCATACGGAATCGTGGAACTGGATGTGCCGGGCTTCGCGCCGGGCGCCGCCGTTGCGCCTTCCGCACCGACCGGTGCCGAGGAGGGCAAAGGCAATGCATGGAAATAACTATTGCCAAACTTGCCAAACAGCCGATGGAAGGCGGCAAGCACCCTGACCGCTTGCTGATCACCGTCGACAGTGGGGGCAGCCATGGCGCCCGCGTAAAGCTGCTGGAAAGCAGAATTGCAGGCTTTTGCCAACGAGACCGGCCTGGAAATCCAGGTGAGCCACTTCCCGCCGGGCACAAGCAAGTGGTGCAAGATCGAGCACCGCCTGTTCAGCGCTATAACCTTGAATGGGCCCAGCCGGGTCACAAACAGGCGCTGCCACCTGCGGACTCGACCGGAAAGGGGCCTTTGCGAGATGATGAGATCGTTTTGCTGCGGGAGGTGGGTCATGACCAGAACCAAGAAAGACCTGGACCTGGTGTTATCCATCGGCGGCAAGGGCGCCCTGAAGGGGGCCCTCACACCCGAAGACCTTGGAGATCTGGCTGATCTCATGAAGGGGCTGAAGAGCTTCGACCCCTCCCTGGAAGGCCTCCAGATGGTTGGGGCCATCAAGGCCGGCAGCGCCATCGTGGGCTTCATCGCGCCCCAGCCCAAAGGCCTGCCGGAAATCCGGCCGGCCCGGGAAGCTGCCCGGTCGTATTTCCAGAATGGTGGCTATGACCCGCAGGAGGGCTGGAAATGGGCCAAACCCCAACGGATCGCCTTGGACCGCCTGACTCGGCGCGGCTGCAGCCTTGGTGTCAAGGTGCCCCCCGCCCACTCCAATGAAACGGAATTCAAGGCAAAGTTCGACCGGGAGGATTACCAAGCCTTTTCACAGCGGATCGCCGCCGAGGCAAAATGGGAGCACATCCAGGGCCGCCTGCTGGAGATCGATTTCAAGGACCGCACCTTCGAGGTCCATACGATTCATGGAGCCATGACTTGCAGCTTCCCCAGTGACTACCCGGATGATCGTTTTGATGGCTTGGCGCGGAAGGTCATCTTCGCCAAGGTCCTGTGTCGCCCCCGTCCAGCGCAGGGCCCATGGAAGGCCGAAGCCTGTGAAAGCGTACTGCTGGCCCCCCAACCCCAGGAACTCCTCGCGGAATCCTACCCTGCCGGCATCCACCCCCCCAAGCGCCCAATCGCAGGTGGTTTCAACCTCGAGGCGTTCGCTCCCAGTCTGGGAGCGGATGCAGGTGAAAGCCTGGGCACGTTCCTGCAGGAATTCGAAGGGGAGTGAAGCATGGCCCTGGTGGTGGTGGACACGAACCTGATCTCCCTTCTGGTCAAGTTGAAGAATGGCCGCCTGAAGAAGGACGAGGCGCGCGCGAGGCGGTACGAGGCATACCTGCAGGGGCAGGACATGGTCCGGGCCTTCCCCACTGAGGCCGAGCTCCATGTCTGGATGCAACGGCTCCCTGAGGACGCCCGCAAGGTTGAGTATGCCCAAGGTATTCAGGAAGTCCTTGATCAGACGGGGCTGATCGATGGAACGGCTGTCGTCGCCCACCAGTGGGCCCGAATCCTGGCCGCCGGAGAGGCTGCAGCCCTTCTCCATGTGCGAGATGCTGGCAATCCCAGGCGTGAGGCACAGCTTAACGACACCTGGATCGCGGCCTGCGCTCTTGCCCATGGCTTGCCTTTGGTGACGGACAACGGAAAGGACTTTGCCTGGATGCAGGCACCTCTGGGTCTGAAGCTGGTCTGCTATTCCGGATCTTGAGCCCAAGGATCGTGCAAAGAACATCCTTGGGTGGGAACCCATCGCAGGCATCCTTCCAGCCCTCAGCGGGAAGAGGTAGTCCGTGCGGTCCTGGCCATCCCGCCGCCGGAAGCGCACGCAATTGGGGGGGTACCCCAACATTCGTGCAACCAGGGGCAAATTGACTGTGATGGTCAGGTAAGAGGTACCCCAACACTCGCACGAGAAAATTCGGAGGGGCCTTGCCCACAGGTGGGTATTGCCCCATTATTGAGTGAGGGGGCATCCATGAACTTCGTGACACCAGACCATCGACGGCGAATAACCCTTCCGCCCTCTTTCAAACCCGGTGAGTTGCTTGCCCTGGAGGAGGTTGGGGATGGGACCTACAAGCTCGTTCCCATGACCGCGATTCCCAATAACCAGCTTTGGGCCTGGACGCCTGAATCACTGGGGAGAACCGAAACGGCCCTGAAGGGTTACCACCAGGGTGGGTTCGTTGAGGCCGATAGCGCTGAAGGGAGGGACTTCCTCTCCAACCTGGAGCAGGAATGAAGCTCCGCTACGAAACCAGATTTATCGAAGAATCCCTCAAACAAGAGCTCCCTGTACGGAAGGGGATTGGCAAAGCCATTCGAATCGCGGAGCAGTTGGGCCTTGGGGAACTTCTGAACCATGAGGGCGTGCACCTGGAGAAACTAAAAGACCAGGTTGACCAAGTCACAGGACTCCCGCTCTACAGCCTTCGTGCAACCCAGGCCGCCAGGATCAAGGCCATGGTCGATGGGGAGGTCCTGGTGTTCCTCACCATCGAACCGGACCATGGGAAAGCCTATAATTAGGGGGTATCCCAACATTCGTGCAACCAGGGATCAAAACAAATATTTCATGCAACCGAGGGCAAACGGGTTTCCATATCCAGATCGAAATGGCCGTAGCGGTTGATGTGCGTGGTCAGCAGGGGGCACAAGGCCGCCAGATCCCGCGGCGTCATGCGTTCGGACCACCCCGGGCTGGCCAGCACCTCCTGGATCATCAGGGTGTTGATGTAGACCATGGAGGCCTGAAGCAGGTGCAGGGCCAGCAGTCCGATCTCCTGATCCTCCTGCCGGTTCGTGGCCAGCTCGCCCTCGTTGCCGTAGTGGATGAAACGATTGGTATTGTTCCAGCTTTCCACGACATTGAGGCCTTCGTGGACTTCCCGGCGGACCTCTTCCGAGGCCAGGTAGCGGCACAGGAAGATGGTCTTGAGCGCCTTGCCCAGTTCCACGAAGGCTTTGTAGACCGGGTGCTGGGCATAGAGCCGCATGAAGCGCCGGAGCAGGCTCTCCGCGTCCACAAGACCAGCAAGAAGGCCGGCGTGAAAGTGCTGCCGATCAATTCGCACCTGCGAGACATCCTGAAGGCCAGGGCCGCCTTGCGGCTGTCGCCCTATGTCTTCGCAGGCTACTTCAAGCGCGTCGTCAAGAAGTCCGAGGATGGGACCTCGACGGAGAAGCAGGCACCAACGGATGGCCCGCTGACTTCCATCAAATGGATCTGGGGCCAAGCCGCAGAGGAGGCTGGCCTGGGCTCCATGGTCAAGGTCGGACGGGAGAAGGTGTTCAAGCCCGACGCCGTGATCCATGATCTGGGCAGGACCTTCAACACGGTGTGCGCGGAATTGGGCTACCCCCCGCAAGTCTTTGACTTCCTCCTTGGGCACAAGCCGGCCGGCATGGCTGGCGTCTATACGCATATGAATCCCGCCGGCGGGATACTCGCCGAGGCGAGCCAGGCGACAGCTGATTGGATCGCCGCAGCCATGGGTGGGAAGAACCCCGCGCTGGGCCAGAAGGTGCGGCCTGGGGAAGAGGATGACCGCCCGAAGCAACAAAAGGCCAATGCTTGATTCGTTACGACTGGCCCTTGCATTCTGTAGGTTTAAACCTACACTTGATGCATGAACGAGGTTCGCAGAACCCCTGAGTTCGACCAGTGGCTTGACGGGATGAAGGACAAAACTGGCCAACACAAGATCCAGGTCCGCATCCTCCGTCTTGGCCTGGGCCTCATGGGCGACGTAAAGCCTGTTCGTGAGGGCGTCTCTGAGTTGCGGATCGACAGCGGCCCCGGCTATCGGGTGTATTTCACCAAACAGGGGAAGACCCTCATCTTCCTCCTGGCCGGCGGGGACAAGAGCACCCAGGAAAAAGACATCCGCAACGCCATTGAACTTGTTCGAAACCTGTGAAGGATGCCCCCCATGGAACCCACGAAGCCCCATACCCGCGCCCCCCGAGATGCCCGCCCTGCCGCCAAGGCGCCCCGGACGAAGACGGCGCCCTATGACACCGCCGATTACCTCAAGACCGAAGAGGACATGGTGGGCCTACTGGAGGCGGCCCTTGAGGACGGACACCCCCAGGTGATCGCCGCCGCCCTTGGCGCCATCGCCCGGGCCCAGGGGATGACCAGGATCGCCAAGGAGACCGGCCTGAACCGGGAGGGTCTCTACAAGACTCTATCGGGCGAGGGCAATCCGGAGTTGGAAACCTTGCTCAAGGTCATCAAGGCCCTGGGCCTCCAACTCCACGCCACCCTCAAGGCCTGCTGACGGCCCTACTTTCGGATTGCCCGCCAGACGGAGACCTAAATTCTACGCAGATTTATCATGTGCGTAGGTTCTGGAGCATAGGGACCGTTTCTTCGGTCCAGTCATGGTCATGATCCTGGGGACCGGGCACCTTGACGTTCTTCTGAAAGCGGACCTTTCCTGATTCAAGGACACCATCCAGCAGGCCCGCCTCAGCGCAGGCCCTGGCCACATCCTTGAGGCTCAGACCATCGCAAGCATCCTTCCAGTCCTCGGCATGGAAGAGATAATCCGTGCGGTCCTGGCTATCTCTCCGTCGGAAGCCCGCGCAATTGGCGACCCGTTCTCCATGGTTGTCCCAGTCGGCGAATCTTGATGATCCATGCCGCTCGATGAACCCGATCACCGACGCAAGGCCGCGTGCATGCTCCCCGGCGCCGATGCCGCCCCGCTGCGACAGCCACGCCTGCAGGCAAACTTCGGCGGACCAATCTGCATTGCCTGCATGCCAAGGCACCACGCCCCACTCCGCGGCGAGTTCGCCCGCCAAGGCCACCAGGGCGAAGCGGTCCACGACCCGCCCCACCTGGGAATCCGCGCCGCAGGGCAGATGGCTGCGAGCCCAGACCACTTTGCGCCGTTCCAGGTCCAGCAGATCTTTCTCCTGCAGTCGGCAAAGGCGCGCCAGGAAGGCCCTGGCCGAGGCGCCATAGTGCTGCCGCGTGGCGATGCGCAGATGGTCGGCGAGAGCTTTGGAGGAAGGGAACCCGTCCCAGCATTCGAAGGCTTGGTCCAGGCCCTCCGGGGTCACCGGAATGTCGACCATGCGCACATCCTGGCCCGCTTTGGGCGTGCGTCCTTCCTCGCGCATCTTGTCGGCCAGGGTCACTTCCCCGGTGGACAGGAACAAGGTCTGCCAGCGCCGCCGGGGTCGGCTGTCCAGGGTCTTCCGGGCTCGAACCTTGTCCATGCCGTTGGCCAGCAGGTAGGCCACCTCGCCAGCCTCCCGGGGCAGGGCCTGGCCCTGCTCGTCCAGGATCAGCAGGCAATCGCAGTGGGACAGCGCGACGGCTTCCAGGCCGTTGGCGGTGGCGCGCCAGGTCTCCCGATACACCGGTCCGCCCCATACGCTGCCGGCGGCCTCGATGCAGGTGGTCTTGCCCTTGGAGGACTGGCCGCAGAAGTGGAACCCTCCGCTCTCCATCCCAAGCCGTCCCAGCATGGGCGCGGCGAAGGCGCAGGACAGGGCGAAGCTCAGCCGCGAGTTGCCCTGGGCATGGCATGCCACTTCCCGTTGCCAGCCCTCCACAGACCCGCGTACCCGGAAGGCGTGTTCCACCTCCATGGCCAGGTAGGCCCGTTCGCCACCGGCCTCCTCGCCGAAAGCCTCGTCCGGAAGCACGAAGGCAGAGCCATGCCAGCCCACCCGTTCCACGGACCGGGCTCTCCCGGCCACCTTCACCGAGGCGAGGTAGGCCACCAGCTTCTTGCGCCGGCCGTCGTCCGGCGCCACCCACAGTCCGCGCCGAACCAGGATCCTGGCCAGTTCCGCCCCCTCGCCAAGAGCCAGTTCCCTGGGGATGGTTTCCTCATGGGTCACCCCATCCGAGTCCTGCCAACGAAGGCGAAGGCCCCAGGCGCAAGCGCGCGCGTCCCTGGCTTCGGCCAGCACCTGGAAAGGGCCGCAGATCTTCGTGGGCTTCACGGCCGGTTCCGTCCCGTCCTCGTCCGCCTTGGTCCTCTGGAGGAACCAGAGGCCATCGGCGTCCAGGCGGAAGGGCGGAAAACAGGGGCGGGTGGGGTCCTCGCCGGCGGCGGGCGTTTCTCCTGCGGGGGCAGGGGCATCGGCTGATTCCGTCGTCTGCGGAGCCGGCTCCTGCCATGTTTCCACGCGGGGGACCCATCCGGGCAAACCGGATGCCAGCAACCAGCCTCGCTTCGTGCAGACCCGCTGGGCCTCCTGGACCTTCCGCCGAAGTTCCTCGCGGCTCCAAGGTGGCTGGCATGCGGCGTTGTAGGCGTCCCAGAGCACCTGGAAGGCGGCCTCCTCGTCCAGGTCAAAGCCGCAGGCGACCTTGATGGCCGCCTGGAGCGTGGTCCGGCGGCCATTCGCGCCCGAGACCGCCGGGGTTTGGCTGGCGAGCTTCTGGGCATAGGCGTGGGCCCGGCGGGTCTTCCCATCGGCGTCCAGGAGTGCCGTTCCGGCGCAGGGGGATGCCCCCCTTGGCCCCGAAAGTGCCGGAAAGCTGTCCCGGATCTCCTCCGGCGCGAAGTGAACGGGCTGCGACCAGACCAGCTCCACCAGTTCATGAGGATCCCGTTTCCGGTTCCAGAAACCCGGCAACCGCATCACCCGCGCCACCTCGCACACCGACGGGTCCGCACCGAATGCCACAAGGACCGCCTGGATGCGCCTGAGTTCGGCTTCGTGGGCCAAGTGCCGCCCGGGATTCCCCGCGCAGCCATAGGGCTCCCGGGTGCGCCAATAGAGGTGGGTTCCATGGCCGCTTTGGACCATCAGTGAAGGCGCGAGGGGGAGGGCCTCGGGATGGAAGCTCGCCGTGGCCGCCTTCTCGTCCAGGTCAGCCCACCAGGCGCGCAGCTCCTGGATGTGGGCCTTCGACCGGCCGGCCCCGTCGGTCCTTGGACGCTTCCCAGAAACGCCAGCCCCCTGCTTACCAGAATTGACCCACCGAGATCCTGCTCACCAGATGTGACCCACCCATCGTCTGCTCGCCAGAACTGACCCACCCGGTGTTCCGGCTGGGATTTTGGTCGGCCTGCCGCCGGGGTCT
>JARLGP010000065.1 GCA_031292735.1 Holophaga sp. | reverse complement strand
GCGGAATGACAACTTCTTCGAACTGGGCGGCCACTCCCTACTGGCCACCCAGGTGGTTTCACGGGTCCGCCAGACCCTGAGTATTGAACTACCCCTACGTCAGCTGTTTGCCACACCGGTGCTCAGTGATCTGGCAACCCGGCTGGACCAGGCCGGCGTTCCTGCCACCCTGGCCACCATCCCCTTGGCCGATCGCAGCACCCCTCTGCCCCTGTCCTTCGCCCAGCAACGGCTCTGGTTCCTGGACCAGCTGGAGGGCGGGCAGAGCTCCGCCTACCTGCTGCCGTTCGCCTTGCGCTTGACCGGATCGCTCGATTCGGCCGCCCTGCGCCAGGCCCTTCAGCAGTTGGTCGACCGCCACGAGGTGCTCCGCACCAGCTTCGTCGTAGTCGACGGCGAGGCTTTCCAGTCCATTGCTCCGGTCCTCGAGCTGGCCCTGCCCCTGACCGACCTCAGCACGCTGCCAGCCGAGGAACGCGAGCAGGAGGCCCTCCGCCTTGCCCAGGAAGACGCCAGTACCGGCTTTGATCTCGCCCAGAGCCCCCTCATCCGCTTCACCCTGCTCCGACTGGATGAACTGGAGCACGTCCTCCTGGTCAATATGCACCACATCATCAGCGATGGCTGGTCTCTCGGCCTCATGGTGAACGAGCTGACCGCCTTCTATACGGCAATCCTCGAAGGACGCCCGAATCCGCTGCCGCCCCTGCTGGTCCAATACGCCGACTTCGCCGCCTGGCAGCGGCAATGGCTCACCGGCGATGCCCTCCAACACCAGGAGGACTACTGGCGCCGCCAGCTGGCGGGCCTGCCGCCCATGCTCACCCTGCCCACCGACTTTCCCAGGCCGCCCGTGCAAACCTTCCCCGGACGGCGCCTGCCCATCTACCTGGACCCCGCGCTCACCGAACAGTTTCAGGCCCTAGCCCAGACCTCTGGCGCCACCCCTTTCATGGTCCTGGCCGCCGCCTTCGCCGTCCTGCTCTCCCGCCACTCCGGCCAGACCGACCTGGCCATCGGCACCCCCACTGCCGGCCGCACCCGCCAGGAGCTTGAGGGCATGGTCGGCTTCTTCGTCAACACCCTGGTCCTGCGCGCAAACCTGGAGGACGACCCCAGCTTCAACGGCCTGCTGGAACGGGTGAAGCAGACCTGCCTGGACGCCTATGCCCACCAGGCCGTCCCCTTCGAACGCCTGGTGGACGAACTCAAACCCGAACGCTCCCTCGCCCACAATCCCCTGTTCCAGGTCATGCTCATCCTCCAGAACACCCCCGAAGCCGACCTGAACCTGCCCGGCCTCCAAATCGGCGCCATGGGGACGAACCAGACCGCCGCCAAGTTTGACCTGACCCTGAACCTGACCGAAACAGGTGGCGGCCTGCGGGGCTTCCTGGAATACAACACCGACCTGTTCCAACCCGCCACCATCGAGCGCATGGCGAACCACTTCCACACCCTGCTGGAGGCGGCCGTCGCCCAGCCCGAGGCGCCGGTTAGCACCCTCCCGCTCATGACCGCCGCCGAGCGCCGGCAGGTGCTGGTCGACTTCAACGCCACGGCGGCGGACTACCCCCAGGACCGCTGTGTCCACCAGCTGTTCGAGGATCAGGTCGCCAGAACCCCCGAGGCCACCGCCTTGGTGTTCGAGCAGCAATTCCTCAGCTATCGCCAGCTCAACGCCCGGGCCAACCAACTGGCCCACCACCTGCGCACCCTGGGCGTGGGGCCGGACGTCCTAGTGGCCCTCTGCGTCGAACGCTCCCTGGAGATGGTCATCGCCCTGCTGGCGATTCTCAAGGCCGGCGGCGCCTATGTCCCCATCGATCCGGCCTATCCCGCCGAACGGATCGCCTTCATGCTCGAGGATGCCAACCCGCCGGTGATGCTCACCCAGGACAACCTGGCGGAAGCCCTCCCGCCCTGCTGCGCAACCGTGCTCTGCCTGGACCGGGACACCAGCCTCTGGGCCACCTGCCCCAGCACGGATCCTGAGCCTCTGGCCGGCCCGGCCAACCTCGTCTACGTCATCTACACCTCTGGCTCCACCGGACGGCCCAAGGGCGCCATGCTCGAACACCGCGCCGTGGTCAATCGGCTGGTCTGGATGCAGAACGAATATGCCCTCGATGCCACCGACCGCATTCTGCAGAAGACCCCTTTCTCTTTCGACGTCTCCGTCTGGGAATTCTTCTGGCCGCTCATGACCGGCGCCCGCCTGGTCATGGCCCGCCCGGAAGGACATAAGGACGGGGCCTACCTCGCCGGAATCATCCAACAGGAAGCGATCACCACCCTCCATTTCGTGCCATCCATGCTCCGGGTGTTCCTGGACCAAGCCCGCCCGCTGGGCGGTGAAACCCTGAGGCGGACCTTCTGCTCCGGGGAAGCCTTGCCGGTCGATCTGGTCAGCCAGTTCCAGGCGCGGCTACCCCGAGTCCAGTTGCACAACCTTTATGGGCCGACCGAATGTGCCGTGGACGTCAGCTACTGGGATTGCCAGACCGAAGCTGCCGGCAAGGTGCCCATTGGCCGGCCGGTCGCCAACACCCGGATCTACCTGCTGAACGGGCACGGCCAGCCGGTTCCCATCGGCGCGCCGGGCGAACTTCATGTGGGGGGTATCCAGGTGGGGCGAGGGTATTTGAACCGCGCCCAGCTGACGGCGGAGGTGTTCCTTCCCGACCCCTTCAGCACCGACCCCGGGGCCCGCCTCTATCGGACCGGAGACCTCGCCCGCTGGCTGCCCGATGGCAATCTGGAATACCTTGGCCGAACCGACTTCCAGGTTAAACTTCGGGGCCAACGGATCGAGTTGGGCGAGATCGAAGCGGCCCTCCGCCAGAACCCGGCCATCCGGGAAGCGGTGGTACTGGCCCGGGAGGACACCCCAGGGGACACGCGCCTGGTGGCTTACCTGGTTGCCGCTGAGGGCACTGCGGCTCCCGAGGCCGGAGACCTGCGCCACCAGCTCCGGGCCACCCTCCCCGACTACATGATCCCTTCGGCCTTCGTCGCACTCGAAACCCTGCCGCTCACCTCCAGCGGCAAACTGGACCGCCGTGCCCTCCCTGCTCCGGAATTCACTGCCCCGGCCGATGCGTACGTCGCCCCCAGAACCCCCACCGAGGTGGTCCTGGCCGGCATCTTCGCTGACGTCCTGCATCTCGACCGGGTCGGCATGAACGACAACTTCTTCGATCTCGGCGGCCACTCCCTGCTGGCCGTCACTCTGCTGGAACG
>JARLGP010000011.1 GCA_031292735.1 Holophaga sp. | reverse complement strand
GGATCCCGCCCAGGCGGTGGCCGCCGGACGCCTGCACCACCAGGGCTGGCCGGACGCCCTGGCCTACGAACCGGGCTTCGACCGGCCTGAACTGCTCGCGGCCCTGGCCGGCATGGGCTACGCCACCAAGGACAAGCACGAGCTCATCGCCGATGTGCAGGGGGTGTGGCGCTCCGGGGGCGCGTGCCTGGCGGTGAGCGACTACCGCCGGGAAGGCAAGGCCCTGGCGCTGTAGGCATGAAAGGGGCCCCCGGAAGGGGGCCCCACGGTTCGGCTATCGGCTAGCCCAGCAGCGGCTCCAGGAAGCTGCCGGCGGGAACGTAGCCTTCCTTGCGGTCCGGACCGGTGCTGAGGTAGGCGATGGGCGTCTCCACCACGTCGCTCAGGGCGGCCAGGTAGGTGCGGGCCTCGGCGGGCAGGTCCTTGGGATCGGTGATGCCCCGGGTGGGGGCGCTCCAGCCCTTGAAACGCTTGATCACCGGCTGGATCTGGGCCCAGTCGGAGGCACAGGCGGGCAGCAGGTCGCTGACCCGGCCTTCGCCGTCCCGGTAGCCCACCACCATGCCCACTTCGGCAAAGCCGTCCATGACATCCAGCTTCATGATGCCCAGGCCGTCGGCGCCGTTGGTGCGGCAGGCCTGGCGGGTGATGACCGCGTCGAACCAGCCGCAGCGGCGGGGCCGGCCGGTGGTGGTGCCGAACTCATGGCCCACCTGGCGCAGCTGCTCGCCGGTGGCGTCCAGCAGCTCGGAGGGGAAGGGGCCCGCGCCCACCCGGGTGGTGTAGGCCTTGGCCACGCCCAGCACGTGGTTCAGGGCCCTGGGCGGCAGCCCGGTGCCGGTGAACAGGCCGCCGATGCTGCAGTTGGAGCTGGTGACGTAGGGATAGGTGCCGTGGTCGATGTCCAGCAGGGTGGCCTGGGCGCCTTCGAACAGGATGGACTCGCCGCCCTGCCAGGCCTTCCAGAGGTAGTCCTGGGCGTTGCCGATGAGCGGCAGGAGCGGCTGGGACAGCCGGATCAGGTCCTTGGTGATGGTCTCCAGGGGCGCCAGGGTGGAGCTGCTGCCCAGCAGGATCTTCACCTCGTCGTAGCCCAGCTGGATGCGCTCGGCCAGGGTCTCCGGGTGGAGCAGGTCGCCCATGCGGATGCCCTTGCGGGCCGCCTTCATCTCGTAGGCGGGGCCGATGCCCCGGCCGGTGGTGCCGATCTTCACGCTGCCGCCCTCGCGCCACTGGTCCAGGGCGATGTGGTGGGGCAGGATGACGTGGGCCCGGTCGGAAATGAGCAGCCGGCCGGTCAGGTCGAACCCGCGGGTGCGCAGGTTTTCAAGTTCCTTCAGGAACACTTCCAGGTTCAGGACGACGCCGGAACCCACCACCAGGAAGCAACCGGGGTGCAAGGCGCCGCTGGGGACCTGATGCAGGGCGATGGTCTGGCCGTCCACGACCACGGTATGGCCGGCATTGTTACCGCCCTGGAAGCGTGTGACGTTCTGGAACCGGGCACTCAACAGATCCACCAGCTTGCCCTTGCCCTCATCGCCCCACTGGAGCCCGAGGATGGCAAGATTCGTTGCAACTAAAGTCATGTATGACCCCCAACTTTCAGATTAACGCGACTACCCTCCCACTCCCAGTGGCAACAGGCAACAACCAAGTTGGGACAGCGGAGCCGGATGAGGCTACCCTGGATTATCCTACCCTGGCTCCCATTGGGGCAACAGGGATGGTACTTTCCCCAGGGGGGAGCCGTGTTCGAAAAGTTTACCGAAAAAGCCCGCCGCGTGATGTTCTTCGCTCGCTACGAAGCGAGCCAGTTCGGTTCCGAGAGTATCCAGAGCGGCCACCTGCTCCTGGGTCTGCTCCGGGAAGCGGAAAAAACCTCCATCCAGCTTCTGGACCGCATGGGCGTCCAGACCAATCTGCTGAGGGAACGGCTGATCTCGGCCCTGAGCCCCAGGGACAAGAAGCTCGCGCCCAGCAGCACCAGCATCGACATCCCCATGGAAGAGGAAGTGAAGCGCATTCTCCAGCACGCCACCCAGGAAAGCGCCAAGCTCAACCACAAGCACGTGGGCGCGGAACACCTGCTGCTGGGCATGCTGAAGGAAGAGCAGAGCCTGGCCGGACGGCTGCTCAAGGAGGCCGGCGCCGATCTCATCGCCGCCAAGGAGATCCTGCTGGAGGCCACCAAGGAGGAGAAGATCGCCAAGAAGAAGAAGGAACATCCGCTTCTGGCCGAGTTCGCCCGCAACCTGTCGGAGCTGGCCGAGCGGGGCATCTTCGACAACCTGATCGGCCGCGACCTCGAGGTGGACCGCATCATCCAGATCCTCAGCCGGCGCCGCAAGAACAATCCGATCCTGCTGGGCGAGGCCGGGGTGGGCAAGACCGCCATCGTCGAGGGCCTGGCCCAGAAGATCTTCGAGGGCAACGTGCCGCCCAGCCTCCAGGACAAGCGGATCTACGCGCTCGACCTCAGCCTGGTGGTGGCCGGAACCAAGTACCGCGGCCAGTTCGAGGAGCGGCTGAAGTCCATCATCGCCGAGGCCTCCAAGGACACCAGCGTGGTGCTGTTCATCGACGAGATCCACAGCATCATCGGCACCGGCGCGGCCGAGGGCAGCCTGGACGCGGCCAACATCCTCAAGCCGGCCCTGTCCCGGGGCGAGGTGCAGTGCATCGGCGCCACCACCCACAAGGAGTTCGCCAAGTACATCGACAAGGACCGCAGCCTGGTGCGCCGCTTCCAGCCGGTGAACGTGAATCCGCCGGACGAGGCGGAGACCCTGAAGATCCTGGACGGCATCCAGAACCGCTACGAGCTGTTCCATCGGGTCAAGTACAGCCCGGCCACCCTGCACGCGGCGGTCTACCTTTCCAACCGCTACATCACCGACCGCTTCCTGCCGGACAAGGCCATCGACCTGCTGGACGAGGCGGGCGCGCGGGTGAAGCTGCGCGGCGGCACCACCGTGGGCGAAAGCCACAAGGCGGAAGAGGAGCTGCACCGGGTCATCAACGAGATGAACGAGGCGGTGCTGAACCGCGACTTCGAGCGGGCCGTGCTGCTGCGCCAGAAGGAGGTCCAGCTGCGGGAACAGCTCCAGGGCGCCACCGCCGAGCTGTCCGAGGAGGACTACGAATCGTTCGCCCAGGTGGAGGAGTCCGACATCGAGGACGTGGTGGCCTCCTGGACCGGCATCCCGGTGCGGGCCCTGAAGAACGACGAGAAGGCCAACCTTTCGCACATGGAAGACATCATCAACGAGCGCGTCATCGGCCAGAAGGAAGCGGTGAGCGCGGTGAGCCGCGCCACGCGCCGGGCCCGCACCGGGCTCAAGAACCCCAACCGGCCCATGGGCTCGTTCCTGTTCCTGGGGCCCACCGGCGTGGGCAAGACGGAACTGGCCAAGACCCTGGCCGGGTTCCTGTTCGGCGATCCCAAGAAGATGATCCGCTTCGACATGTCGGAGTTCATGGAAAAGCACGAGGTGTCCAAGCTGCTCGGGGCGCCTCCGGGCTACGTGGGCTACGAGGAGGGCGGCCTGCTCACCGACCGGATCCGGCGCAAT
>JARLGP010000010.1 GCA_031292735.1 Holophaga sp. | reverse complement strand
CGGGTGGGGGAGACCTTCCGGGTATCGCCCCGGGAACTGCTGCTGCAGAGCGGGGAAGGCAGCTCGCCGCTGCGGGTGATCTTCGCCACGGCGGTGGATCCGGCCGCCCAGGACCAGGCCCTGCTCAAGCTTCAGGAGGTGGCCTACCACATGGATCCCATGGAACCCCTGGAGCGGGTCTACGCCGCCCTCCAGACCCTGGTCAGACCGGAGTAGCCATGGCCGGAACGCGGCTCCGGGCGGCGATGTCGGACCTGGCGGAAACCATCCGCCGGGTCTTCCAGCCGCCTGCCTCGCACCCGGTTCCGGTGACCTGGACCACGCCGTTCCAGGGCGCCATCCCGCCCCTGGACGCCGCGCTGGGGCAGCCGTTCAGCCCCTGCGAGGTGCTCCCCCGGCAGGGCGACCTGCTGAATGCCGGAGTGCCGGTCACCGCCCCCCTGGCCTTCGTCCCCGTGGTGGGCGGGGAGCCCGGCTGGGCCACCTGGGAGACCGCCGCCAAGCTCTGCGAGCTGCCTCTGTTCCAGCCGGGGAATGGCACGCGGCTGGAGGTGCCGGCCCTGCCCCGGCGGGTGGCCACGCGCCAGGAGCCGGTGCGGGCCATGGCCGCGCGGGTGCGCAGCGGCTGGAGCGGCTTCCCGGCCCCGGCGGCCCGGCGCTGGCTGCAGGCGCTGGAGCCGCCGCGGAGCTTCCGCGGGCTCCAGGTGATCCTGGGCCTGCCGGTGGCGGTGGTAGGGGAGGATCTGGCCAAGGTCACCAAGGCGCTTTGGATGCGCTACACCCTCCAGCTGGTGCGGAGCACCGGGGAGAACATCCGCAACCTGGACGTGATCGGGCTCTACCGCATCCCGGTGCGGGGAACCCGGGACCTCCACCTGGACCCTTCGGGCCGGCTGATGATGACCCTCGCGCCGGAGGCCAGCGGCGCCCGGCGCGCGCTGTTCGTCCTGGCCCGGCGCAAGACCGACGCTTCGATCGTCTTCAGCTTTGTGGAGGAAGTTTGATGACCAACCCCAAGGATGATCAGGTCGTGCCCTGGCCCGAGGATCCCGACGCCCCGGATCCCACCGTCATCATCCCCGGCTGGTCCGAGCTGGAAACGGCCCTGCGCAAGCGGACCCCGGACGAGCCGGAGCCGCAGCCCGCGGAGCACGTGCTGGTGGTCTACGCCGGCACCCACCTGGGCCGGGTGTTCCCCCTGGTGCCGGGGGTCAACGTCATCGGCCGCTCCCCCGGGGTGGACCTGCCGCTGCCCGACGACGAGGTGAGCCGCACCCACGCCTGGGTCACCCTGCGCGGCGCGCCCGGCCACGAGGTGATGCTGGAGGACTGCGGATCCACCAACGGTACCTTCCTGAACGACCAGCGGGTCACCGGCGCGACCCCGATGGTGGCCGGGGACCGCATCGCCCTGGGCAACCACGTGCTCAAGCTGGTGGCCATGGACCCCCTGGAGCGGGCCTTCTACGCGGTGCTGCTGGACCAGAGCACCCGGGACCCGCTCACCGGGCTCAACAACCGGCGTTCCACCCTGGAGGAGCTGCAGCACCGGTTCGACCTGAGCCAGCGCCACGAGCGGCCTCTGGGGGTGATCATGTGCGACCTGGACCACTTCAAGCTGATCAACGACACCCTGGGCCACGGGGCGGGGGACCTGGTGCTGGAGGAGTTCGGCCGGCGGGTGAAGAACAACCTGCGCACCACCGACCTGGCCGGACGCATCGGCGGCGAGGAGTTCCTGCTGGTCCTGCCGGAAACCGACATGGAAGGGGCCCTGCTGCTGGCGAACCGGCTGCGCGCGGCCACCGGCGAGGTGCTGTTCGACCTGCTGCCGGAGAACCTCCGGGTCACCTGCAGCCTCGGCGTGGCCCAGCGCACGGCGGAGGACCGGGATGGCGGCGCGCTCATGGCCCGGGCCGACGGGGCGCTCTACGCGGCCAAGCGCGGCGGCCGCGACCGGGTCTGCTCGGACCCTCCAGGTTATTGACATTGGACGGGATAGAGCGTTGAATGGGAGGCTACCCAGCCGGCCCCAGCCCAACATGCAGACCCAGCCGCCCCTCTTCGAGGATTTTGTGGAATCCGAGCCCCCAACCCTCAGCGGGCTCGGGGTCGACGAGCCTGATCTCACCAAGCCGGGGGAATGGGCGCTGGTGCGCTACATGGGCAACCCCATCGGCGAGGTGCTGCCGTTGAACCTGGCCGGGCTTTCCCTGGGGCGGGCGCCGGAGAACCAGATCCGCCTGCCGGAGCCGGAAGTGAGCCGGCACCACGCCCGGATGGAACTGGTGAGCCAGAAGGGGCTCGCCCCCATCGTGCTGCTGTCCGACCTGGGCTCCACCAACGGCACCTTCGTCAACGGCTGCCAGGTGCACCCGCGCAACGGCCCGGTGACCCTGCGCCACGGGGACGTGATCCGGATGGGCTGCCACGCCTTCAAGCTCAAGCACATGGACGAGCTGGAGAAGAACTACCACCGGGCGGTGCTGGCCCAGGCCACCGTGGATCCGCTCACCCAGCTGAGCAACCGCTCCTCGGTGCTGGGCTTCCTGGAGAAGCACACCGACCTGGCGCGGCGCTACAAGCGCCCGCTGGCCCTGATCCTGTGCGACCTGGACCATTTCAAGGAAGTGAACGACCGCTTCGGCCACGCCGCGGGCGACCAGGTGCTGCGCCTGTTCGGCACCGTGGTCTGCCGGCGGCTGCGCGCCAGCGACCAGGTGGGACGCATCGGCGGCGAGGAGTTCCTGGTGGTGCTGCCGGAAACCTCGGGCGGGGAGGC
Organism: Holophaga sp.; assembly: GCA_031292735.1. The sequence continues at coordinate 72,112 of JARLGP010000010.1, read as the reverse complement.
CCTCACCGTGGCCGAAGGCCTGCGCGCGGGGCTGGCCGCCGAGAACATGCCGATGCCCGACGAGGACGATCTGCGGATCACCTGCTGCTTCGGCGTGGTGGAGTTCGGCAACCGGGATGTGGACGGCGGCGCGCTGCTGGCCCGCGCCGACGCGGCGCTCTACCGGGCCAAGGGACTTGGACGGAACCGGGTGGAATTCGACGGGTTGTTATGACCGTGCTGTTGCCCAGGCGGATCGGCGCCATCCGGGTCCTGGAGCGCCTGGGGGAGGGGGGCATGGCCTTCGTCCACCGGGCCGAGGACCCGTTCCGTCCGGACTGGCCCCTGGCGGTGAAGTTCCTGCGGGTGGAAGCCGCGGCGGATTCCGAACTGGTGGTGCGCTTCCTGCGCGAAGGGGAGGTGCTCCGGCACCTGCACCATCCGAACCTGGTGGAGGTCATCGATTTCGGCCGGGCCGGAAGCACCCCGTACATCCTCATGGAACTGCTGCCCGGGGGCACCATCAAGCAGTGCTTCGGCGAGGCGCCGGCCCGTTTCCTGCGCCGGCTGCAGCCGGTGGCCGGGGCCCTGCAGGTGGCCCACGAGGCGGGGGTGATCCACCGCGACCTGAAGCCGTCCAACCTGCTGTTCGCCCCGGACGGGCGGCTGAAGGTCACCGACTTCGGGGTCTGCCTGTGGGAAGGCGGCGAGGGCACCCGGGTGACCCGCTCGCAGATGGTGGTGGGCACCCTGGGCTACATGGCCCCGGAGCAGCACGGCGACCCGCGCAACGTGGATGGCCGCTGCGATGTCTACGCCCTGGGCTCGATCCTCTACGAATTCACCACCGGGCGCCCCTACAGCCAGGTGCAGATGCCCCCCGCCGCCATCCGCACCGGGTTCCCCCCGCGCCTGGCCCGGATCCTCATGCAGTCCCTGGCGCCGGATCCGGCCAAGCGCATCCCCACCATGGCGGCCCTGGCCGAGGAATGGGCGCTCTGGCTGGAGAGCGCCGAATCCGCCGGCTGGGGCGAGGAACCGCTGCCCGGCTTCAGCCGCATGGAGGCCGAGCAGGCCACGGTGACCCGGGTGGCCGCCAAGGCCCCCCAGGGGCCGGATCCGGAAGCGCGCCTGGGCCCGTACCTGGACGGCCTGCGCACCGGGGGGGTCGGCGCCCGGCGGGCGGCGGCGGAGGGGCTGCAGCATTCGGTGCTCCCCGGCGACGAGGGCTTCCTGCTGGAGGCCCTGGCCGCGGCCCCGGACGGCATGCGCTTCGCCCTGGTCACGGCCCTGGGCGCGGTGGGCACCCCGGCCGCGCTGCCGGCCCTGCTGGGCCTGCTCGCCGATCCCTTCGCCCAGCGGGAATCCGCCGAGGCGGCCAGCCTCATCGCCCAGCGGGCCGGCGCCCCCGGGCTGGCGCTGCCGGCCCTGCACGAAGCCGGGCTGGGATCCAACTGGCGCTGGGCGCCCCGGGCCCGGCTGGGCGACGAAAGCTGGGTGGCCGCGCTGGCCCGGGAATGGGCCAACCTGTCCGCCCCCCTGCGGATCCAGGGGCTGGAGGCGGCCCGGGAGCTGCCCGCCCCGGCCAAGGCCCGGTTCAAGGAGCGGCTCCGCCCGGTGCTGGCGCGGGCCTCGGGGCAGCTGCAGCGGTTGTGGGAGTCGCTGTAGCTGTAGCGGCGTTCAGCCCAGCAGTCCCTTGAAGGGCTCCGGGTCCCAGTCCCGCGCCTGGGCCGCCAGGACCGCGTGGCTGCCCGCAAACAGCGCGCTCCACAGGGCCCCGCGCAGCTCCGGCGTGGCCAGCTGGTCCATGGGCAGGGTGACCGTGGTGTCGTGATCCCAGCCGAGCCGGCCGTTGAGCCGGCGCAGCCGGTCCAGCAGCGCGCCGTGGTCCAGGGCGCCGGTCACCGGGGTCAAGTCCAGCACCTGGTGGTCGCGGTCGTGGTAGGCCTGGCGGCCGGCCTCCAGGTTGAAGCCGGGGCCGCCCAGGATGGCCGCCGGCACCGGCGCGCCGGCCGGAGACCAGACCAGGCCGCAGCAGGCGCCGGCCACTTCGCAGGCCCAGTCCCAGGGCCCGCCGGTGGCGCTGAACACCAGGCTGCCCACCGCGGGACCGTCGGCCATGAGGCCCAGGGCCACCCCCTCCACCCGGTTGCGGAAGGCGGGGTAGCGCAGGTCCCAGCCGGGGGCGGTGAGCGCGTGCCACTCCTGAAGCCGCGCCGCGCGCTGGATCAGAAGGGCCCGCAGGGTCACGGCTATTCCATCATTTCGCTGATGCTGCGGCCGCCGTGGATGCGCAGGATGGCATCCCCGAACATCGGGGCGGTGGACAGGATCTTGAGGGCGGGAACGCCCTCCTGGATCCTGGCGGGAATGGGCACCGTGTCGGTCACCACCAGTTCGTCCAGCTCGGCTTCCTGCAGCTTCTGCAGGGCGGTGCCGGAGAACACGGCGTGGGTGGCGCCCACCCGCACCCGGCGCACGCCGAAGGTGCGCAGGATGCGCGCGGCCTCGCGGATGGAGCCGCCGGTGGCGATCTCGTCGTCGAAGATGATCACGTCCTTGCCCTTCACTTCGCCGATGAGGGCCGTGCTGTGGGCCTCCTCGCTGTCGTCGAAGCGGCGCTTGTCGATGATCGCCATGGGCAGCCCCAGGCGCTTGGCGAAGTGGCCGGCGATCTTGCCGGCGCCGGCGTCGGTGGCCACCACCGCGGAATTGGACAGGTCGGAATTGCGGAAGTAGTTCACCAGCACCGGCGTGGCCAGCAGCTGGTCGGCCGGGATCCGGAAGAAGCCCAGGATCTGCGGCGCGTGCAGGGTCATGGTGAGCACCCGGTCGGCCCCGGCGGTGTGCAGCAGGTCGGCCACCAGGCGGGCGGTGATGGAGATGCGCGCCTCGTCCTTCTTGTCGCTGCGGGCATAGGGATAGTACGGCAGCACCGCGGTGATCCGGGCCGCGCTGGCGAACTTCAGCGCGTCGATCATGATGAGCATCTCCACCAGGTTGTCGCTCACCGGCGGGGCGCTGGTCTGGATCACGAACACATCCGATTCGCGCACGTTCTCGTCGATCTTGACCTTGATGTTCTCGTTGGAGAAGCGCGTAATTCGTGACTTTCCGAGCTGCATCCCCATGTGGGCAGCGATCCCCGCCGCCAGGGCCGGATGGCTTGAACCCGAAAAGACCTTCATATCACCGAACATTGCACCCCCAACCCGGACAGTTTACCTAACCATGGCCTTCCAAGGACAGTGGAACCTCGCACGGTCCGGACTGAAACTCATTTTCAGACTGCTGCGTCTACCCTTTTCCGCTCCCCACCCGCTCGAAACGGGAATGGTTATTTTAGCTCTCTCAGCGCAGGATCCGCCCGCACAGCCCGGTGGCAGGAAGGCTGCCCCAGGCCCGGCTGTCATGGCTTTCGGCACGGTTGTCGCCCAGCAGGAAATAGCCGGCGCCCACCGCCCAGGGGCCGGCCGTGTCCCGTTCGGTGCGATCCGCGTACGGTTCGTCCACCTGCCGGCCGTTGATCCACAGGGCGCCCCGGCGCAGCTCCACCCGGTCGCCGGGAAGCCCCACCAGGCGTTTCACGGCGGTGCCGCCGGGGGCCTCCACCAGCCAGATCTGTCCGGCGGCGGGGCTGCCGGCGCACCAGGCGCGCAGGGCGAGGCAGACCGAGCCCGGCCGCAGCCGGGGCTCCATGCTCCGGCCGGCGATCAGCACCGGGTGCATGAACAGCAGCGGGGCCAGGGCCAGCGCCAGCGCACCGCCCAGCAGCCCGGGGCCGGTCACGGACGCAGGGCCAGGCGGCGCCCGCGGCCGTCGGTGAGGGCCACCTCGACCAGCCGGGACGGGGCGGATACCCGTGGCGCCAGCTCCGCGGCCAGCCGGCGGGCCAGCTCCAGCGGATCGCGCAGGCCCAGGTCGCCCAGCAGGCGGCCCTGGATCGGCTCCAGCAGGGCGTCCAGCGCCGCCTCCAGGTCGCGGAAGTCCATCACCACCTCGAACCCGTCCAGCCCCTGGCGGGCGGCGACCACTTCCACCACGAAGTCGTGGCCCTCCCAGCCGCCTTCGGCGGAACGGTAGACCACAGACAGATGGCGCTGCACGGCGGCTTCGAAGCGGAGCGGAAGGGAGGGGGCGGGCTCATCCATACCCCGATTCTGCCACCGCTGGATGTAAACTGGCGTTTGCTAATTCTGGAGCTGCCCATGCGTGATTTCTCGACCCAGTCTGTCCGCCCCGGGGTGGAGCGGGAGGAGCTGGATTTCGACGTGCTCTTCGTGGGCGCCGGACCCAGCAACCTGGCCGGGCTTTGGCGGCTCCTGGACCTCATCGAGGCGCATAATGCCCAGCCCGGCGCGGCCAGGCTGGAAGGGCTCACCATCGGGCTGATCGAGAAGGGCGACGAGATCGGCGACCACGCCTTCTCCGGCGCGGTGCTCGACCCGATTGCCCTGGCCGAGCTGTGTCCCGACTACCTGGAGCGTGGCTTTCCCAGCGAAGGCGGGGTGCGCTCGGAAGAGGTCTGGCTGTTCACCCAGCGCGGCGGGTTCCAGGCCCCGATGCCGCCGCCGTTCCTGCGCAACCACGGCAACCCGGTCGTCTCCCTGTCGCGCATGGTGCGCTGGATGGCGGCGGAAATCGAGCGGCGGGAACTGCCGGGGGTGGACGTGATGCTCCTGCCCGGGTTCGCCGGGATCAAGGTGCTGTGGGAGGACGGCCGGGTGGTGGGGGTGCAGACCGCCGACAAGGGGGTCAACGCCGACGGCAGCCCCCGCTCCAACTTCGAGCCGGGCAACTGCCTCAAGGCCAAGGTGACGGTGTTCGGCGAGGGCCCCCGGGGCCACCTGGCCCGGGAACTGGAGGAGGTGCTCCAGCTCCAGGCCGGCGCGGCCAACCCCCAGCTGTACGAGACCGGGGCCAAGGAGATCTGGGAGATTCCCGAAGGCCGGGTGCCGGACGGGTTCGTGCTGCACAGCACCGGCTGGCCCCAGGCGGACGGGGAATCCGGCGGCTCGTTCGTCTACAAGATGGGCGGCAACCGCCTGGCGGTGGGCTACGTGGTGAGCCTGGACACCCAGGATCCGTTCGCCGACGCGCACCTGGCCCTGCAGAAGTTCAAGACCCACCCCAGGATCAAGCCGATGCTGGAGGGCGGCAGGATGGTCCAGTACGGGGCCAAGGCCCTGGCCATCGGCGGCTGGCATTCCATGCCCCGGCTGGCCTTCGCCGGCGGCATGCTGGTGGGCGATGCCGCCCAGATGGTGAACGCGGCCCGGCTCAAGGGCATCCACCTGGGCATGAAGGGCGGCATGTGCGCGGCGGAGACCATCCTGCACGCGCTGCTGGAGCAGGACTTCCAGGAGGCCTCGCTCATGCGCTATTCCCGCGCCTTCCTGGACTCCTGGGCCGGGGCCGAACTGTACCGCACCCGCAACTTCCACCAGATCCTCGCCCACGGCTTCACCCCCGGGGCGGCCCTGCAACTGGCCATCAGCCTGGTGACCGGGGGCTGGGTGCCCGGCGGCACCCTCCGCGGGGCCAGCGACGCCCAGCGCACCGCCGGCACCGAGGCCTTCTACGGCAAGGCCGGGCTCAAGCGGGACGCCCTGGACTGGGGGGTGAAGTTCGATGGCGGGCTGTGCATCTCCAAGCTGGATGACGTATACGCGTCCGGGGCGATGCATGACGAGCACCAGCCCGGGCACCTGAAGATCGTCAAGGGCGACGCCGTCTGCGCCGCCTGCTGGGAAAGCAAGGGAAGCCCGTGCACGGTGTTCTGCCCGGCCCAGGTCTACGAGATGCACCCGGACCCCGACGGGCGGGTGGAGCGCGTGGCGATCGCCTACTCCAATTGCGTTCACTGCAAGACTTGCGATATCAAATGCCCTGAAGGAAACGTGATCTGGACCCCTCCCGAAGGCGGGGGCGGGCCCAAGTACACCCTTTGCTGACCCCGGTGGAACCAACCTATGCTTGACGCGCGTCTTCTCGAAATCCTATGCTGCCCGGCCGAGTACGGCCCCGCCCCCTGCCACGGGGAGCTGGAAGAGGTGCCCGGCGGCCTGCGCTGCCGGGCCTGCGGGCTGATCTATCCGGTGGAGGACGGCATCCCGGTGATGCTGCAGGACCAGGCCAGGCGGGAACGATGATGCGAATGGACCGGGCGCAGGCGGAAAGCCTGCTGGGAAAGATGCGCGGCCGCCGGGTGGCGGTGCTGGGCGACCTGATGCTGGACGAGTACCTGTTCGGCGAAGTGAGCCGGATCTCGCCGGAGGCGCCGGTGCCGATCGTGCGGGTGAACCGGGAGTGGGCGGTGCTGGGCGGAGCCGCCAACGTGGCGGCCAACCTCAAGTCCATGGGGGTGGAGCCGGTGCTGGTGGGCACCCTGCAGCGGGACATCGCCGGGAACCGGATGCAGGCGCTGCTGCAGGGCCTGCAGATCCAGGGGGACGGGCTGGTGATCGATTCCACCCGGCCCACCATCATCAAGACCCGGGTGATCGGCCAGCAGCAGCAGATGCTCCGCATCGACCGGGAGGAGACCGGCGCCTGCCAGCCGGAGGCGGTGGCCGCCCTGTGCGCCGGCCTGGCCCTGGCCCTGGAAAAGGCCTCGGCGCTGATCATTTCCGACTACGCCAAGGGGGTGGTGAGCCAGGAGGTGATGGACCGGGTGCGCGAGTTGTGCCGGACCCGGGGCATCCCCTGGATCGTCGATCCCAAACCCGCCCACGCGGCGTTCTACCAGGGCGCGCCGCTGATGACGCCCAACACCAAGGAGCTGGCGGCGCTCACCGGGCTCCCCGCCAGGAGTGACGCGGAACTGTCCGTGGCGGGCCAGGCGCTGATGGACACCCTGGGACTGCGGGGCCTGCTGGTCACCCGCAGCGAGAAGGGCATGGCCCTGTTCGCTTCGGATCTGCAGCACCGGGCGCCCTGGCTGATCCCCACCGAGGCCCAGGAGGTGTTCGACGTGAGCGGCGCCGGCGACACGGTGATCGCCGTGTTCAGCGCGGCCATCTCCGCCGGGGCGGACTGGCAGGACGCGGCCATGCTGGCCAACGCCGCCGCCGGGGTGGTGGTGGGCAAGATGGGCACCGCCACCGCGACCCCCGCGGAAGTGCTGCGCCACTACCAGGACCAGGAAGCGGTCTAAGGAAGAGGGTGCCTGCCAGCCGGCAGGCACCCTCTTGACCTTTCACGCAACCGTCAATCGGACAGTTCCACCGACAGCACGAAGTGGTCGGCCCGGGGAATCCGCTCCACCACCTGGCGGAAGCTCAGGTCGAACGATTCGGTCTCGCCGGCGCGGACGCCGCCGATCTTGGGCCCGCCGCTGGCCACGCCCAGCAGCCGGTCCTGGGCATCGAACACGGCCACCGCGAAGCCCGGGGTGCGGGTGACGCTGCTGGTGTTGGTGACGTCGACCACCGCCCGGGTGCCGAACTCGGCGCTCTTGAACAGGCCGAGGGTGCGCTTGTTGAAGAAGATGGAATTGATCCTCAGGCCGTCCACGCTGGCGGTGAGGGGCAGGAACTGGTCCCAGCGGAACTTGAAGCGCTGGCTGAAGAAGCTGAGCGGCCTCTGGCCCTGGGCGGGGGCCGGCGCGGACGCCGTCACGGGCGCCGGCGCCTCCTGGGCGGGCGGCGGCGTCGGGGGCGGCACCGCCACGGAATCCTGGGCCAGGAGGAAGAGGGTGGGAATCAGGGCGTTGAGCATGGGGTTCCTTGGCTTTCAGTTGCGGCCGAACAAGCCGCTGAACAGACCGCGCTTGACCGGCGCGGGTTCGGGTGCGGGCTTGGGGGATTCCTCGGCCTGGGCCTCCCGGATCCTGCGCATGCGGTCGAACACCGGGCGCAGGGCCGGCACCTTGCTGGCCTCGATCCAGTGCTCGCTGTACTGGCGGGCCACCATGTGATACTCCAGCACCCGGCCCTGCTCGATCCAGGCGGTCATCTGCTCGATGGTGACGTTGTTGCAGGTTTCCTTCTCCAGCTGGATCTTGAGCAGATCGGCGGTCTGGTTGGAATCCGCGAGGGTGAGCGGCGGAAGGTCGGTGGGCGCGGGCAACGGGCGGGAAGGCGCGGACGGCATGGGCGCGGGCGGCTTCACCGGTTCGGCCACGGCGGAGGCCATGGCCACCCGGATCTCTTCGGGGGTGAGTTTCACGGTGGAGGACAGGTCGGACGCCGCGGGAGCATCCGGGGCCTCGGGGGCCTCCGGCTTCCGGGTCGGGGCGCCCAGGGTGGAGGACAGGGCCTCCAGGGTGGCGTCCACGTCCAGGGCGCCCCGGCTGCCCATGCGCATGGGGGCGGAAGCCGTGGGCGCGGAAGCCGTGGGCGCGTCGCCCATCAGCCGGGAGATGGCGTCCTTGGCGGAGGCATAGCCGGCGCCGGCCGGAGCGGCCGGCTCGACCGTTTCGAGCTCCTCGGGGGCCTCCTGGATTCCCTGCAGGTCCTCCATGGAAAGCGCCGGCGCCGGTTCCGGATCGGGTTCCGGCTCCGGGACCAGCAGCCTCGCCACGGCCTCCTCGATGTCGAACACGGTATCGCAGCGGAAGCACCGCGCCCGCCGCATCCCGGGCCGCACCCGGTCGGCGCCTAGCGAAAAGCGGGTGGAGCAGCCTGGACATCGAAGCGTTTCGAGCACGGTGATCTCCGCAGGGTTTCCCAAAAGGATAGGCCCATTTTCCGGATAATGCAGCCGCAACCCGAATCGCGGATTTCCAAAGCCGCGCGCGCGCCCAAGCGGATATCCTGGGCAAGGTTCAGATTTCGGGGAGGTTCGTTGGCGGGATTGCTCATCACCATGGAAGGTGTGGAGGGCTCGGGAAAGTCCACCCAGATCCAGAGACTCGCCGCCCGCCTGCGGAAGGCCGGCGTTCCGGTGGAGGTCTCCAAGGAACCGGGCGGCACGCTTCTGGGCCAGACGCTCCGCGCCCTGCTGCTGGAACCGCATCCGTCCGGCGACACCTGGGCCCCCAAGGCCGAGCTGATGCTGTTCTACGCGGACCGGGCGCAGCATGTCGCCCGTTTCATCACGCCGATGCTGGAGCAGGGCAAGGTGGTGCTGCTGGACCGGTTCGATGATTCCACCCGGGCCTACCAGGGCGCCCAGGGCATCAGCGACAGCGTGCTGGACCGGCTGGGGGAGGTGGTCCTGGGCCGGCTGAAGCCCACCCTGACCCTGGTGCTGGATCTGGATCCGGCGGAGTCCCTGGTCCGGGTGGAGGCCCGCAACGGGGCCGACCAGGCCTTCCGGGAAACCCGGTTCGACCAGGAGGCGCTGGACTTCCACCGGCGGGTGCGCAGCCGTTTCCTGATCATCGCCCAGAAGGAGCCCCAGCGGGTGGCCGTGGTTCCGGCCCGGGAATCCGCCGACAAGGTGGAAGAGGCGGTCTGGGCCAGGGTGGCGCCGCTGATGAGAACCGCCGGCTACCGGGTGGAATAGTGTTCGATCATTCGCTGGTGGGTCATCGCGCCGTGCGGGAGCGGCTGCTGGAACGGGTCGGGTCGCACCGGCTGGGCGGGAGCCTGCTGTTCATCGGACCGGACGGGGTGGGCAAGCGCCGGGTGGCCATGGAGCTGGCCCAGCGGGAGCTGTGCTTCCGGCACACGGCCTGCGGCCAGTGCCAGGGCTGCCTGATGTTCAAGGGCGAGCTTCCGGTGGAACTGCCGAACCTGCTGCGGATCGCCCCGGAGGGCAAGGCCGGGCTGATCCGCATCGGCGCCATCCGCGGCGACGACCTGGTGGAGGGCGGGGTGATCCAGTGGGCGCACCGGGCGCCGGCGCCCGGCTGCCACCGGTGGATCCTGGTGGAGGACGCCCACCGGTTGAACGGGGCCAGCGCCAACATGCTGCTGAAGACCCTGGAGGAGCCGCCGGCCGGCACCCACTTCCTGCTGGTCACCCACCGCCCGGAGGCCGTGCTGCCCACCATCCGCTCCCGATGCGAGCGCATCGCCTTCCAGCCGTTGAGCGCCGCCGAGACCTGGGCCGTGGCCCAGCGCGAGGGATGGGAGGAGAACAGCCGGGAACCCTGGACCGCCCTGGCCGCCGGAAGCTTCCGCTACCTGGACCCCGAGGCCTTCCAGCGGGCCTCGGACCAGCTGGACGCCTGGATCGCCCTGGGCGGCGGCGGGGCCTTCAGCGACGCCAGCGCCCCCCTGCTGCCGGCCAAGGACGCGGAGGCCAGCCAGAGCGAGCAGGTGGGGCAGAGCCTGGAGATCCTCCTGCTGCTCCTGGCCGACGTGGCCCGCTGCCGGGAGGGCCGGGCGCTGCGCCTGAAACCCTGGGCCGCCGGGGTGGAGCGGCTGGCCGGGTCGGACCTGGCGTTGGACAGGCCCCAGGCCCGGGTGTTCGAGGCGCTGCGCAACCTGATCCGCAATCCCAGCCCGGATGCGCTGCTGCGGGAGGTCGGCCTGGCATTGCACACACCCTCTTGATCCGGATTCTGCAGTTGAAGGGTCCCAACAAAAGGGTTGCACCATCTGGAAGGCCTGATTTCCTTTGCGGCTCCTGCCGGTGTCACTCAACTGCAGAGCGGTGCAGGGATCAACGATTCGAACCAGCATTCCCCAACCGGCGCTGCCGTTTAACGGATGAATCAAGCGAGGCCAAGCCCTGCTTTCATCCTTCTTATCCCCGTCCATCCTGTTCATCCCCGTCGGTAAAAGACGCTGGGTGCTTCGGCGCGAACTGTTCCGGTGTTTCGGCACCATCCTTGGCTTTTTTTCGACGGGGATGAACAGGATGGACGGGGATGGAAAATAGGATAAAAGCAGGTAATGGCTCACCGAATTACAGGTTCCAGACCTGAGCCTTCACTTTGGGATCACGGGACATGAACGAGGTCTTTCATGATGGAAGGGCGCGCCAAAGGCTTCAACGCCTTCTGGGTGGCCAGGTCCACTTTGACACCCAGCAGATCCTCCAGCTCGAATTGGAGCCCCATGAAGGCGCGGAATCGGGTTCGTCCTTGAAACGTGACCAGTACGTCAATGTCGCTCCCGGGCCCCGCTTCGTCCCTCGCCACGGATCCAAATAGGGCCAGTTCCTGGACTCCGTACCGCTCCTTGAGGCCGGGAAGGGCCTTGTGCAGGATCCGAATGGCTTCCGCGCGGGTCATGACGTACCTCAGGGGTATTTTGAGGCCGAATCCATGCGAGGGCAAAGGGAACCGGGGAAACTGCTCCTGGTTTTCCCTAATCGATCTTTTCCGCCAGCGCCTTCAGGCACACCGCCGCCCCCTGGCAATCCGGGGACAGGTCCTGCCAGGTGGCGCCGTCGGCGCTGATGAAGCTGCGGCCATGCTCGGCGGTGGCGCTTTCGGAATAGCCCGGTTCCGCTTCCTGCACCGGGATGGGGTAGGTGTAGCCCGGGGTGGTGAGCCGGAGCAGCACGGCGAAATCGCTGCCCTGGGCCACGAGCACCGGCTGCTGCAGGGGGATGATGTGGTAGCCGGGGGCCATCAGCGTGCCCATCTGGGGCGGCAGGCCGGGAGGGGTGGCGGAGACGCCGGTGCCGGGATCGCCGCTGACGCCGGTGCGCAGGTCCAGCATGTAGCTGGTGTTCACCGCGCCGGTGTAGAAGGACACGGCGGTGATCAGGTCGTCGCCCTGGGCCCGGAAGATGTTGGCGCAGCAGGCGCTGTCGCTGCCGAGCCCGATGCTGTCCACCCAGCCCAGGGGGTCGTACTGGTAGATCCGCCGGCTGGTCCGGGGGCCGCCCTGGAACACCGTGCCGTCGAACACCTTGGAGTCATACGAAAGGTAGAAATAGCCGGCGTTGCCCCATGCGCGGCCCCAGCTGTTGCGCACGATCCAGGCGCCCGGGGCGGCGGGGCGGTTGTTGGCGGGGAACCGGCAGGGCTCGAAGCCGTCGTTCCAGCCGATGATGCAGACCTCGTGGTTGAGGTTGGCCTGGGTGGCGCCGGTGTCCCGGTAGGTGTTCTGCTCCGGGCTGAAGTTCTGGTCTTCCCAGTCCATGGAAATGACCGCCGGGCCGAAGTGGGTGAGCGAATACTTGATGTCGGATGCGCTGGTGGCGGCGTCCGCGTTGAACAGGTACATCGCGCCCTCCAGCGGGACGCTGGTCCTTTCCGTGCCGTTGGGCAGGTTTCCTGCCGGAATGGGCTCGGGGATGTAGCCGCCCAGCTGGTAGGGGCAGTCCTTGCCGTCGACCGCGCCGGTGCCCCGGGCCAGCAGGGCGGTGGACATCCAGTCGTTGCCCCCCTGGTCGAACACCGGGTCCCCGCCCGGGAACACCTCGCCCCCGGTGAAGGCGCTCAGCAGGGAGCCGTTGAAGGGCACGTAGGCGTAGTAGGCCAGGTGCCATTCGGACAAGGTGAACGCGCCCTGGCCGGCCCTGAGCATGGACGATTCCAGCGAACCCATGCAGGCGAAGCTCCAGCAGGTGCCGTGCTCGCCCTGGTCCTTCACCGGGGTGAGCAGGCTCTGGGTGCGCAGGTCGAAGAAGGCGGGGTAGGGCGGGTCCGCGGCGCCCTGGGTGAAGATGGGGCCATGCACGTGGGAAAGGTCGATGGGGGGCGGCACGTAGCCGCGGGTGCGCATGCCCCCTTCCCGGCCGCCGCCCGCCGGCCCGGGCACGCCGTGGGGCTGGTGCCCGGCCACCCAGGCCTGGTACCGGGGGCTCAGGGGCGCCTTCTGGGCGGCCAGCCCCTGGCCCTGGGCCGGCCATTGGGCCAGCAGGGCGAACATCGGTGCGATAAGGACAAACCGCAAACTATTCTTGACCATGGTCACTCCTTGAAAAGGCCCCCATCTTATCGGTTTGAAAAACAAAAGAGACAGACAAAAAAAGATCTAAAAATTCATATAACTATCATGAAATATAATGGTTTATGCCGGTGGTGATCGCAGCTCCGGCTATTCGGCGACCACCACGCAGCCCTTGCCGCTGGCCTTGGCCTTGAACAGGGCGCGGTCGGCCTTTTCCAGCAGGTGCTCGGCGCCGTCGGCGTCCAGGGGGTAGGTGGCGATGCCGATGCTCAGGGACATGGGCACCCGGCTGGAACCCACGATCATGCTGGCCTGGCCCAGGGCCAGGATCAGCCGCTCGCCCAGCTTGCGCGCGCCGAAGGCGCTGCCGCCGGGGATCACGATGCAGAACTCATCGCCGCCGTAGCGGTAGAGGTGGTCCTGGAGCCGGATCATGCGCTTGGCCTCCAGGGCGACCCGGGCGATCACCTTGCTGCCGGTGGGGTGCCCGTAGCGGCTGTTGAGCGCCTTGAGGTTGTCCACGTCCAGGAACAGCAGGGCCACCGAGGCGCTGCGCACCGAGGCGTCGCGGATGATCTGCGGCAGTTCCACCTCCAGGCACCGGCGGTTGTTGGCCACGGTCAGGTCGTCGGCGAAGGACAGGGCCTGGCTGTGCTCCAGGTTCCAGGCGTTGATGATCAGGTCTTCCACTTCGCGCAGGAAGCCCAGGAAGTGCTCGGGGCCGGTGCAGGGCTCCAGCAGGCGCAGCAGGCCCACCTGCTCGGTGGGGCAGAGCAGCCAGGCCTGGCCGGTCTGGACCAGGCCGGCGGCTTCCGGCAGGGTGAGCGGGTGCTCCGGGAAACTGTCGCCGAACCGCTGGTAGCAGATGTCGTCCTTGCGGATCCAGATGGCGCCGCCCTTGGCGCCGGAAAGCTGCACCGCCCGCTTCAGGATGGGCCGGAGCAGCTCGTCCAGGGAGGCCAGGTGCAGCATCTGCCGCAGCCAGCCCTCGCTGCCCAGGTCCCGGGTCTGGATGTGCACCAGGCTGGTGCGCACCATCTCCAGGGGCTGGTCCTGGCGCACCACCCAGCCGGGCCGGCAGGACAGCACCTCGCTGGCCGCCTCGGGGGTGGCATCCGCCACCCACCACAGGATCTCGGTGCCTTCGGGGGGGATCCAGGCGGGATCCGGCCGGTCGGCCACCATCAGCAGGGTGCCGTCCCCGGGCCCGAGGTCCCATTGGAACCCCCACCGGGCCAGGGCCTCCCGCAGGGCCGGAGCCTTGTCGGAGGGGTGGATGTCGATCCAGTGGATGGTGGACATGGCGGCTTCCTAGTTGAGCGCCGTGTCAAGGCGGGTGGAAAGGTGTCCCAGGTGGGAGAGCAGGGCGTCCAGGGAGGCGTGGAAATCCCTGCCGCCGCGTTCGGCCCGCACCCAGCGCTTGAGCAGGTTGAGCGACTGGGGGTCGCGCACCGCCAGGGTCTTGGTGGCCTGGATCAGCTTGTGGGTGAGCCGGATCCGCTCCGGCGCGCCGGGGTCGAGCCCGGCGAGGGTGGTGCCGATCCGGTGGGCTTCCCGGGAGGTGTCCAGGTCCAGCCGGATGAGCGGCACCCGGGCGTTGATCCGGAGCAGGAACACGTCCAGGAAGCGCAGCAGCTCCAGGGCGATGTCGGCGCCCAGGGCCAGGGCCGGCTCGATCTCCTCGGGCTCTTCCAGGGCCTGGATGAAGCGCTGGGTGAGCCGCTCGAACTCGTCCCGGTCCAGGCTGCGGATCAGGACGAACTCCGGGCTGCGGCGGAACGCCACCACCTGGTTCTGGGCCTGGGCCAGGGTCAGGGCGAGCCGGGGCCAGTTCTTGAGCTCCAGCTGGACCTGGACCCGGGTCAGCACCGGATCCAGGTACAGCCAGAGCCGGTGCAGCCGCTGGCGCAGCCGGTCGCCCTCCTCGGTGAGCGAGGGCGAGTCGGGGAACAGCTTCTGCCGCAGGTCCTTGGAGAACAGCCCCACCAGGTCGCCCATGAGCTGGCGCTGGTGGCTGAGCAGCAGGGCCCGGAGGTTGTCCAGGGCGGTGGCCAGCTGGTCCACGTCCTCGTTGGCCAGGGCCTGCTGCAGGAGGCTGTGGATGGTGCCCTGGTCCTGGAGCAGGGAGAGCACGGCCTGGCGCAGGAAGGCCCCCAGCAGCAGGGCCTCCTCGCTCTCCTGGGGCAGGTGCTGGGCGGCCCGCGGGTGGAACACCCGCTCCGCCAGCCGCCCCAGCTCGGCGGCGATCACCCAGAACAGCGGCACCTGGGCGTAGCGCTGGGGGATGGAGGCGTTCACCGCCGGCTCCATGGTCTCCACCAGGTTGAGCAGGGCCAGGTGGCTGGCCAGGGCCCGGGCCACGATGCGGAAGGCGGGGGGATGGTTTTCCCGCAGGAGCTTGAGCAGGGTCATCACGTCCGGCGGCAGGCTGCGGGCCAGGAACGGGTCCTCCACCCGGGGCAGGGTCCAGCCCAGGTGGTCCCAGAGCCACTGCAGGCTGCCCCGGATCCGTTCCACCGCCGGCCAGTTCACCCCCCGGTCCAGCGGGCGCGACAGGGTGAGCCGCAGGCTGGCGATCACGTGCTGGATCAGCAGCAGCGGCTCGGCCCGGCTGCGGGTGGCCTCGGGCAGGGCGCCGGCCAGGAGCAGCTCCAGGCTGCGCATGGCGGTGAGCGGGTTGCCCGAGCCCGACTGCAGGGTCCGGTTGAGGGCCTTCATCTGGGCGTTGAGCCTGGCCACCAGGGCCTGGCCCTGCTCGCCGGTGCCGAGCACCGCGAACAGGGTGCGGATGTGGGGCCGCTCCTCCTGCAGGAAGGCGGTCCAGTGGTCCTTCAGCTGGGGTCCCTCCGGCGATTCCGAGTCCAGGGCGGTGGCCATGGTGTGCAGGGCGGCGATCAGTTCCAGCAGCTGGACGGTCCATTCCGGTTCGCGGTTCGCGGCCAGCAGCTCCCGATGGGCCGCCGCCGCCGCTTCGCCCAGGCAGCCGAGGCTGTGCTGGAGCACCAGGCCCATGGCCGAGCGGACCTCGCCCAGGTGCCGGTCGGTGAACTGGTTCAGGAACACCAGGAACAGCCCGAACGAGCGGCGCAGCCTGGCCTGCTGGGGCGGCTCCGCGGGGAGGGGGGGCTGGCCTTCGGGGGGGGCCAGCAGGCCGCTGCCGCACTCCCTCATGATCTCTTCCAGGAGCTGGAGATCCTTGCGCGAAATGCCCTTGTCCCGGATGAGTTCCCGGGCCTGATCGAGGCGCGGATCGGTGGACTGGGCGGTGGGCATGCCCCCAAGCATAGCCGCTTGCCGAATTCCCGCCATATGCCTATCTGGATATAAAACAAGGGGCATGGGTGTACACTTCAGCCACCGCTACGGAGGCCCCATTGGCAAGCAGGCTAGGCGAAATGCTGGTAAAGGCCCAGCTGATCACCGATCCCCAGTTGGAGGAAGCCATCAACCTCCAGCGCCGGGAGGGCGGCAAGCTGGGCAGCATCGTCGTGCGTCTGGGGTTCTGCGCGGACCAGGACATCGTCAGCTTCCTGGGCATGCAGTACGGGGTGCCGGCGGCCGACCTGGACCAGTGGCCCCCCATCGAATCCTCGGTGATCGCGCTGGTGCCGGCGGAACTGGCCATCAAGCACAAGGTGCTGCCGCTGCAGCGTTCGGGCAATGTCCTCACCATGGCCATGTCCGATCCCACCGACATCTTCGCCATGGACGACGTGCGCTTCCACACCGGCTACAACATCGATCCGGTGGTGTCCTCGGAGATGGGCCTGATCCGGGCCATCGAGCGCTACTACGGCGGATCCTCCGCGCTCAAGCTGCGGGAACCGGAGGGGGCCAAGGCGGCCGACCGGTCCGGCTTCCCGGAGCCCGAGCAGTCCGCCATCGGCACCGACCTCTCCCCGTTCGAGGACGGGCCGGACGAGGCCCTGGACCTCAAGGGGCTGGAAGAGGAACTGAGCGACGCGGAAACCGAATACGAGAACGTGGACGACGAAGAGAACATCAGCGCCGTCATGATGATGAAGGGCAGCGAAGAGGCCCCGGTGGTGCGCCTGGTGAACATGGTGCTGATCGACGCCATCCGCAAGGGCGCCTCCGACATCCACATCGAGCCCTACGAAAAGAACTACCGGATCCGGTTCCGCATCGACGGCCTGCTCCAGGAGGTGATGCGGCCCAGCATCAAGCTGAAGGACCCGGTCACCTCCCGGGTGAAGATCCTGGCCAAGCTGAACATCGCCGAGAAGCGCCTGCCCCAGGACGGCCGCATCAAGCTGCGGGTCAACCTGGGCGGCCGGCAGAAGGTGATCGACTACCGGGTGAGCATCCTGCCCACCCTGTTCGGCGAAAAGATCGTGCTGCGGCTGCTGGATTCCGACAAGCTCATGCTCGACCTCACCAAGCTGGGCTTCGAGCCGGAAAGCCTGCAGCAGTGGGACCGCCAGATCAACAAGCCGTACGGGATGGTGCTGGTGACCGGCCCCACCGGGTCGGGGAAGACCAACACCCTGTACTCCTCCATCGCCAAGCTGAACACGGTCGACGTGAACATCATGACCGCCGAGGATCCCGTGGAGTTCAACTTCGCCGGCATCAACCAGGTGCAGATGAAGGAGCAGATCGGCCTCAATTTCGCCGTGGCCCTGCGCTCCTTCCTGCGCCAGGACCCCAACATCATCCTGGTGGGCGAGATCCGCGACTTCGAGACCGCCGAGATCGCCATCAAGGCCTCGCTCACCGGGCATCTGGTGCTGTCCACCCTGCACACCAACGACGCCCCCTCCACCATCAGCCGGCTCATGAACATGG
Source organism: Holophaga sp. (assembly GCA_031292735.1). The sequence goes on along the minus strand of JARLGP010000010.1, from coordinate 54,584 downwards.
GCGTGGAGCCGTTCCTGGTGGCCACCAGCGTCAACATCATCTGCGCCCAGCGCCTGGTGCGGCGCATCTGCCTCAAGTGCAAGGCGGTGGAGCCGCACCAGCCGCCCCGGGAGGCCCTCTACAAGATCGGCTTCACCGAGGAGGAGGTGAACAAGGGCATCACCGTCATGAAGGGCACCGGCTGCGACGTGTGCGGCGGCCGCGGCTACAAGGGCCGGGTGGGGCTCTACGAGGTGCTGGAGATGACCGAGACCCTCAAGGACATGATCCTCACCGGGGCCAGCGCCATCGAACTGCGGGAACAGGCCCAGAAGGAGGGCATGATCACCCTCCGGCGGTCCGGCTGCCGGAAGGTGCTGGACGGCGTCACCACCGTGGAAGAGATCGTTCGCGAAACCGTGCTCTAGCGGGAGAGACTCATGTCGGATCAATCTGCACAATACGTCGTTCCTTTGCAACAGTTGCTTAAGACCATGGTGGAGTATGGCGGGACCGACCTGCACATCACCGTCGATTCGGCGCCCCAGGTGCGCATCGACGGCCGGATGGTGCCGCTGAAGCTGCCGCCCCTGGACGCCGCCCAGACCCGCTGGCTCTGCTACGGGATCATGACCGACCAGCAGAAGCACCGGCTGGAAGAGGATCTGGAAGTGGACTTCTCCTTCGGCCTCCAGGGGGTGTCCCGGTTCCGCGCCAACGTGTTCAACCAGCGCGGCGCCACCGCCGGCGCGTTCCGCTCCATCCCGGAGGTGATCCGCTCCTTCGACCAGCTGGGCCTGCCGCCCATCATCCAGACCCTGTGCGAAAAGCCGCGCGGCCTGGTGCTGGTCACCGGCGTCACCGGCTCCGGCAAGTCCACCACCCTGGCCGCCATGGTGGACCGCATCAACGAGACCGAATCGCTGCACATCCTCACCGTGGAGGACCCCATCGAGTACGTGCACCGGCACAAGCGCTCGCTGGTGAACCAGCGGGAGATCCACTCCGACACCCAGAGCTTCAAGAAGGCCCTGCGCTCGGCCCTGCGCCAGGATCCCGACGTGGTGCTGGTGGGCGAGCTGCGTGACCTGGAGACCATCGAAAGCGCCCTGACCATCGCCGAGACCGGCCACCTCACCTTCGCCACCCTGCACACCAACTCCTGCGTGCAGACCATCAACCGGATCATCGACGTGTTTCCGGCCCACCAGCAGCCGCAGATCCGGGCCCAGCTGTCCCTGGTGCTGGAAGGGGTGCTGTGCCAGTCGCTCATTCCCAAGGCCAGCGGCAAGGGGCGCGCCCTGGCCCTGGAGGTGATGGTGCCCAACTCGGCCATCCGCAACCTCATCCGGGACGACAAGGTCCATCAGATCTACGGGACCATGCAGACCGGGCAGTTGAAGTTCGGCATGCAGACCTTCAACCAGAGCCTGTCCGAACTGGTCCTGAAGGGCGACATCACCCAGGATTCGGCCCTTTCATATTCCTCCAACCCCGACGAGCTGCGCGAAATGATCAACCGCGGCCTGGGCACCATGAACATGGCCCCGGCGCCGGCCAATCCCTCCAAGACCGGCGGCAGCGCCGTCCTGGGTGGACGGAACCCCAACATCAAATACACTTAGATCCCATTTTCACAAGGAGAGAACCCTTCCCTTCCCGCTCCGGCCGGCTTATCCTGAATCGACCATTCCCCCGCATCTGGTAACGAGGTTCTAATGCCCGCATACGCATGGAAAGGCAAAAACCGCCTTGGGGATCTGCAAGAAGGCGTGATTGTCTCCGACACCCGGGATGCCGCCGCGGCAACCCTCAAGCGCAACGGACTCCAGGTGCTGTCGGTCCGGCCCCAGTCGGCGGCCGGGAACAAGGGGTTCGGCAAGGTCAAGGCCAAGGACCTGGCCATCTTCACCCGGCAGTTCAGCGTGATGATCGACGCCGGGCTGCCCCTGGTCCAGTGCCTGGAGATCCTGGGGGCCCAGCAGGTGGACAAGGGGTTCCAGAAGACCATCGCCGCGGTGCGCCAGGACGTGGAGCAGGGCGCCACCCTGCAGACCGCCATGTCCAAGCACCCCAAGGTCTTCAACGACCTCTACGTGAACATGGTGGGCGCCGGCGAGGCCGGCGGTATCCTCGACCTGATCCTCCAGCGGCTTTCCGGGTACATCGAGAAGGCGGTCAAGCTCACCGGCAAGGTGAAGGGCGCCATGACCTACCCGATCACCGTGATCCTCATCGCCATCGCCGTGGTGGGCATCATCATGGTGAAGGTGATCCCGGTGTTCTCCCAGATGTATGAAGGCATGGGCAGCAGCCTGCCGTTCCCCACCCAGGTCTGCATCATGATCTCGAACGTCATCATCCACTACTTCCTGCTGCTGGTGGTCCTGGTGGTCCTGGTGGTGATCGGCATCAAGTACTACTACAAGACCCCGGTGGGCCGGCTGGCCATCGACACCTTCGTCCTGAAGATCCCGATCATCGGCGACATGCTGCGCAAGGTGGCCGTGGCCCGGTTCTGCCGGACCCTGGGCACCCTCACCAGTTCCGGCGTGCCCATCCTGGAAGGCATGGACATCACCGCCCGCACCGCGGGCAACATGGTGATCCAGAACGCCATCATGAAGTCCCGGGAGGCGGTGGAGCAGGGCCGCAACATCGCCGGGCCCCTGGCCGAAACCAAGGTGTTCCCGCCCATGGTGATCCAGATGGTGGGCGTGGGCGAGGCCACCGGCGCCCTGGACGCCATGCTGTCCAAGGTGGCCGACTTCTACGAGGACGAGGTGGACAACGCGGTGGCGGCCATGACCGCCATGATGGAACCCCTGATCATCGCCATCCTGGGCGGGGTGATCGGCTTCATCGTGGTCGCCATGTATATGCCGATCTTCAACCTGGCCAACGTGATGGGCAAGGATTAGCGGGTGAAGGCGAACGCCTGGAAGCCCTCCCCGGTCCAGGCCAGCGGGTCGGGGCGGAACAGGCTGGTGGGGCCGTCCTCGGTGCCCATGGGCGCGGGCCAGATGGCGGCCGGGCGGTAGCCGCCGGCGGCCAGCACCCGGTCCCGGTGGGCCAGGCCCTCTTCGGGCAGCCAGGAACACACCGCGTAGATCAGCAGGCCGCCGGGGGCCAGCCGGGGCAGCGCCGCCTCCAGCAGGGTGCGCTGGGTCTGCGCCAGGCGCGGCAGGTCCAGGGCGTCCCCCAGCCAGTTCAGCTCGGGATGCTTCTGCAGGGTGCCGGAGCCGCTGCAGGGCGCGTCCAGCATGATCAGGTCGAACCGGGGGCCGTCCCGCAGCAGCCAGGCGCAGGCGTCCTCCACCACGATCTCGGCCGGCACGCCGCGCAGCTGGAGGTTGTCCCGCAGCCGCCGGGCCCGGGCCGCGTTGCGCTCCAGGGCGGTGATCCCGGCCTGGGGGTAGCGCCGGCCCAGCACCGTGGCCTTGCCGCCGGGCGCGGAGCAGGCGTCCAGGATCCGGGTGACCGGGTGCTCCCACTGGAAGCCCAGCAGGGCCTGGGAGCTCAGGTCCTGCACCATCCCGGCGCCCTCGGCCAGCCACTGCTGCGGGAACGGGGCGTCCGGGGCCAGGCGGAGCGCGCCGGCCGGGGCCTCCAGCGGCTCCATGCCCGGCGGCAGGGGCTCGGCCCGGAGCTGGAGGAAGTGGGGATGGGGCGGCGCCTGGAGCCGGTGCCAGAGGGCCTCGGCCCCGGAACCGCCCCGGGGCGCCAGGGCGGACTGGAGCACCCGCTCGGTGAAGGGGCTGCGGTCCAGGGCGGGGTCCAGCCGGTCCAGTTCGGCCGCCAGGGCCGCGCGGTCCTTGGCGGCGCGCCGGAGGATGGCGTTCACCAGGCCCTTGTGGGGCGGGAAGCCCACTTCCCGGTTGGTGGCCAGGTCCACCGCCTCGTTCACCGCCGCGTGGTCGGACACCCCCGGCAGCCAGGCCAGCTGGGCCAGGCCGATGGCCAGGACCACCTGGGTGCCCAGGGGCAGTCCGCGCGCCGGGTCCTTGAGCTGCGGCCGGATCCCGGCCTGCAGGGTGCCCCAGCGGCGCAGGCACTGCCCCAGCAGGGCGTTGGCCAGGCCGGCGTCGGCCGCCGGGAGCCCGGCGTCCCAGGCATCCGGCACGCGGGCGCCCTCCCCGAAGACCAGATGCAGGGTGCGGGCGACAGCGATTCGGCTGGGTGTGGCCATGGCCACCTCCTTGTCTTGAAGATTCTCACAGTCTGCCGAGTCGGGCCGAGGATTCGTTACACTGGGGGGATGTCACAGCCTCCTCCCGCGGCCCGGATCCTCAGGGCCCTCACCTCCGATCACCGGGTCCGCTTCGCCACCCTGGACGCCAGTCCGCTGTGGGACGGGGTGCGCCGGGGCCACCCGCAGCTGGAGGCCGGAGCCTGCGCCGCGCTGGTGGAGCTGCTGGCCGCCACCCTGCTGCTGCAGTCCCGCACCTTCTTCTCGGAACGGCTGCAGGTGCTGCTGAAGACCGCCGGGCGGGCCCGGTCGGCGGTGGCCGACGCCTGGCCCGACGGCGGCATCCGCGGCATGCTGGACCTGGAATCCGAGGCCGGGGCGGGGCCCTGGCTGAAGCCGCCCGGCCTGCTGCAGGTGATGCGCTCCAATCCGGGCGGCCAGCCCTACATCGGCAAGCTGGCCATGGTGGTGGGCCCGCTGCAGGCCCAGATCGAGGCCTACCTGCTGCAGTCGGAACAGATCCAGGCCAGCGTGACCCTCTGGTGCGATCCCGGCACCGGGGAGAGCGGAGGCCTTCTGGTGGAACCCCTGCCCGATTGCCCTCCGGAGCGCATGGCCGCCCTGGTGGCCGCCCTGGAAGGCCTGGACGTGGTCCCCCTGTGGGAGCGCAGCCCGGAGTTCCTGGCCACCTGGATCAACCAGGGCCAGGGCGCCGAAATCCTCGCCAGCGCCGACCTGAAGTACCGCTGCCGGTGCAGCCGGGCCGCCCTCACCGAAACCCTGGTGGGCTTCGGCCAGGACAAGGTGGAGGAGCTGTTCCGCACCGGCACCCCGCTGGAAGTTCGCTGCGACTATTGCGGCACGGTCTACGTGATCACCCTGGACGACCTGGCGGGTCTGGGAGGTTCGGCATGACCGGCCCCGAGGTGAAGATCGCCGAACGCGGGCGCCCCCTGGGCGGCCCCCTGCAGGTGTGGCTGAACTACCGCCTGGTGCCGTTCGTGGCGGCCATGCTGCTGAAGGTCCTCACCTACACCCTGCGGACCCGGTACGAGGCCGAAGGGCCGGTGCAGGCCATGGCGGAGGGCCCGGAGCGGTTCATCCTGGCCTTCTACCACCGGCGGCTGGTGATGATGCCCAAGGCCTACCCGTTCCGCCGGCGCACCCCGGAGGGCGAGCCGCGGGGGGTGGCGATCCTGTCCAGCGACAGCAAGGACGGCGAGCGCAGCGCGGCCACCTGGCGCTGGTTCGGCATCCACGCGGTGCGCGGCACCGCCGCCCACAACGGCGCCCAGGCCCTGGTGAAGATGATCCGGGCGGTGAAGGAAGGCTGGGACCTGGGCATCACCGTGGACGGCCCCCGGGGGCCGCGGCACCAGGCCAAGGCCGGCGTGCTGGCGGTCTCCCGCAAGACCGGCGCCTGGGTGGTGCCGGTCTGCGTGGCCTACGAGCAGGCCTGGAAGCTCCACACCTGGGACGAGATGCTGGTGCCCTGGCCGTTCTCCAATGTGGCCGTGCGCTACGGCGTGCCGTTCCGGCTGCCGGCGGACAGCGACGAGGAAGCGTGCCGGCTCCGCCTGGAGGCCGATCTGAACCGCATGGAGGAATGGGCCGAACTAGAGGCGTTCTGAAGCCATCCGCAGTTCGGCGGGGGGCGGGGCCCACAGTTCCAGGGTCCGGCCGGTGAGCGGGTGCGGAAAGGCCAGATGCTCCGCGTGCAGGAAGTAGCCGCCGTCGCCGGGAAGGGCCGGCAGGTCCGGGCGGGGCAGCCCGCCGGGGCCGTAGAGCGGGTCGCCCACCAGGGGATGGTCGGCCCAGGCCAGGTGGATGCGTATCTGGTGCGGACGGCCGGTCTCGATGAGCACCTCGAACAGGGTGTCGGCGGCGCGCCGCTCCAGCACGTGGGCCCGGCTCAAGGCGGGCTTGCCCTGGGCGCTGGCGGCGAACAGGGTGCCCAGCCAGGGGTGCGGCACCGGGCCGATGGGCGCGGCGATGACCAGGTCTTCTTCCCGGGCCAGGCCGCTGGCCAGGGCCCGGTAGCGCTTCACCACCAGGTGCTCGCGCCAGGCCGACTGGAGCGTGGTGCCGGCCGCGTGGCTGCGCGAGAACAGGACGATGCCCGAGGTTTCCCGGCCCAGCCGGTGCATGGGGCTGGCTTCGGGGAACCGGGCCCGCACCAGGGCCAGCAGGGTGTGCTCCAGGTAGCCGCCGCCGGGCAGGGTGGGCAGCCCCCGGGGCTTGGCCACCGCCAGCAGCAGGTCGTCCTGGTAGAGCAGCCCGAAGGCGGTGTCCACCTCCGGCTCGTCCCAGGGCGGCCGGTGCCACACCAGCTCCTGGCCGGGGCGCAGGAGGGTTCCGGCCAGCACCGGCCGGCCGTCCAGTTCCAGTTCCCCCAGCTCGATGCGGGCCCGCCACTGGGCTTCGGTGGAGTGCCGGTAGCGCCGCGCCAGGTGTTCCAGGACCGGCGCCGGCCCGCCCTGGATCCGCTCCCGGTACTGGAAACCGTGGTTGCGGGTCACGCCGTCAGCCAGTGCATGAGGATGGCGCCGGCAGCGGCCACGTTGAGGCTGTCCACCCCTTCGGCCATGGGGATCCGCACGATCCGGGCGCACCGGGCCAGCGCTTCGGGCGGCAGCCCCGGGCCCTCGGCGCCCAGCACCAGGGCGGTGCGCGGCGCGGGCCGCCAGTCCCGCAGCGGGATGCTGCCGGGGACCAGGGCCGCCGCGACCCGTTCGCCGTCCCAGGCGGCCAGGGCCCCCCAGACGTCGGCTTCGCGCCAGAGCGGCAGCTTCCAGGCGCTGCCCATGGAGACCCGGACGCAGCGGCGGCTGAAGGGGTCGGGGCCCGGGCCCAGCAGCGCGCCGTCCAGGCCCAGGGCCGCGGCGGTGCGCAGCAGCTGGCCCAGGTTCTGCACGTCGGCCACCGCCGGCAGCACCAGCAGGCGTCGGCAGCCCTGGAGCTGCTCCGGGCCGGGCGGGGCCGGGACCGCGGCGGCCGCCAGCAGCCCCCGGTGGAAGGGAAAGCCGGCCAGGGCCTCCAGCTCGGTCCGGCCGGCGGTGAGCAGCTCGGTGCCGGCCGGCAGCAGCGGCCGCACCGCCTCGGCCTGGCCGGTCTCGGCCAGCACCGCCACCACCTTGGCCTTGCCGGCCCGGCCCCAGGCCAGGAGATCCTCCACCAGGATGCGGCCCTCCGCCACGAAGCAGGCCCCGTGCCGGGGGTGGCTCCGGGCGCCGGCGAAGCGCAGATCCATGAACAGGGGCCACAGGTCGTCATTGGGCATGCCCAATGATAGGCTAGGCTTTACCATTCCGGATGAACCAGGATGAAGGATGCCCATGCCCACTCAGCCCATCGCGGTCGTCTCCCTTTCGGGCGGCCTGGACTCTTGCGTCGCCGCCGCCGTGGCCCGGGCCGAAGGCTTCCAGCTGGCGCTGCTCCACGCTGACTACGGGCAGCTCACCGAAGCCCGGGAACGCCAGGCCTTCGAGGCCATCGCCGACTTCTACGGCGTGGCCGCCAACCGCCGGCTGGTGGTGCCGTTCTCCGGGCTGAAGGCGATCGGCGGGTCGGCCCTCACCGATCCGGGCATCCCCCTGCCGGACGGCGATCTGGAACGCCAGGGGGTGCCGGTGAGCTACGTGCCGTTCCGCAACGCCCACCTGCTGGCCACCGCCGTGAGCTGGGCCGAGGTGCTGGGGGCCACGGCCATCTACGTGGGCTTCGTGGAGGAGGATTCCAGCGGCTACCCGGACTGCCGGGAGGTGTTCCTGGAGGCCTTCGAACGCGCGGCCAACCTGGGCACCCGGCCGGAAACCCAGCTCAGCCTGCGGGCGCCCCTGGTGCACCTGAAGAAGTCGGAGATCGTGCGGCGCGGCCTGGAGCTGGGGGCGCCGCTGCGGCTCACCTGGAGCTGCTACCAGGGGGAGGCGCTGGCCTGCGGCCGCTGCGATTCCTGCCTGCTGCGGCTGCGCGGGTTCCAGCAGGCCGGCGAGACCGACCCGATCCCCTACGCCACCCTCCCCCTGAACCCCTGATATGACTGTGGGGGGACCGCCCGCTCGCGTTGCTCGCTCTTCGTCCCCCACACCCCCACTCCATGCCCGGGCGGAGCCCGGATATGGAGTCTAGCCAGGAGCCCCAGTGCCCACCAAGACCGCCCCGTCACCCACCCTCAAGACCCTGCCCAAGCGCCACGTCACCGAGCCGTCCGCCACCCTCGACACCTTCGTCAGCCCGCGGCCCGGGCGGGCCTTCGAGATCCGCTTCGAGACCGACGAGTTCACCTGCCTGTGCCCCATGACCGGCCAGCCCGACTTCGCCCACCTGCGGATCACCTACATCCCCGACCAGCTGTGCGTGGAGTCCAAGTCGCTGAAGCTCTACCTGTGGAGCTACCGGAACCGGGGCGCCTTCCACGAGGCGGTCACCAACCAGATCCTGGACGACCTGGTGGCGGCCCTGGCGCCCCAGTGGCTGCGGGTGGAGGGGGACTTCCTGATCCGCGGCGGGATCCGCACCCTGGTGGCCGCCGAACACGGCAGCAAAGGATAACCCATGCGCTATCGCAGCCTGGTTCCCCCGGCAGTGCTCATCCTGGTGTTCACCGGGGGCGCCTGCGACACCGAGGCGGGGCGGGCGCGCAAGGCCGAGCAGGCCCGGCTGCGCCAGGCCCGGGAGGACACCGCCCGGCTGGAGGCGGAGCAGGCGCCGCCCACCGCGGAGGTGCTGGAACAGGTGCGCACGGCCGCCAAGGCCTTCATGGACGAGCGCCACCCGGACCTGCTGGTGGAGGGCCAGACCCTCACGCCGTTGACCCCCAACCTGTTCCTGGTGGGGGTGGCGGTGAAGGATCTGGTCCACGAGAACCGCTACGTGGCCCAGCTCACCGCCGAGCGCCTGCGCGACGGCGACTGGGGCGAGGACGGGGAGGCCAAGGACGGCGCGCGCCTGGTATGGCTGGTGGACTACGCCAGCGAACCGAAGCTGCGGGAGCTGGCCGAACGGCACGGCTTCGCCCCGGAAATGGACCGCATCCGCGGCCAGAACCCCAGGACCTCCTGGGGCCGGCGTTCCTGGCTGGACGACTACCTGGTCTGGCACTACCTGTTCCATCGCCCCCCGGCCTACATGGCCTCCGGTGGCGGCTTCACGGCCATGCCCGCCGGCTACCGCTTCCAGGATCCCGGCCATCCCATCAGCGCCGGGGACGCGGCGGGGTTCCAGTCCGCCGCGGCGCCCACCGGCGGGCGGTCCATGGTGTTCCTGGGCGGATCGGCCTGGCGGCCGCCCCCGGTGGGCGCGGTGCTGTCCCGGTCGGGCCAGGCCTTTGCCGCCGGGCCCCGCGGCTCCATCTCCGGCCGGGTTTCCCTGGGCGGGGTGGTCCGGGGCGGGTTCGGCGCGGCGGGCCACGCGGCCGGAGCGGGAGGCTGAATGCGCAGACGGCGGCTGGATCCGCGTCCCGACTGGCAGGGCAGACTGGAGGCCCTGGGCATGCCGTACCACACCCACGACGACGGCGCGCCCTACTGGCGCGAGGACGCCTGCTACGTGTTCCGGATGGCCGAGATCGAGCGGATCGAAGCCGCCGTGGCCGAACTCCAGGCCCTCTGCCTCAAGGCCGTGGAACACGTCCTGGACCGGGGGCGGTTCCAGGAATACGGCATTCCCCCGGCCTTCGTCCCGGTCATCCGGGAGAGCTGGGAGCGCGACGAGGTGGGCCTCTACGGCCGCTTCGACCTGGCCTACGACGGGCAGGGCCCGCCCCGGCTCCTGGAATACAACGCCGACACCCCCACCGCCCTGGTGGAATCGGCGGTGGTCCAGTGGTACTGGCTGCAGGAGCGGTTCCCCCACAAGGACCAGTTCAACTCGCTGCACGAGCGGCTGGTGGAGGCCTGGAAACGGGCCCGGGGCTTCCTGCCGGTGGGCACCGTCTACTTCCTGCACCAGGACACCCCGGAGGACCAGCAGACCGTGGCCTACCTGCGGGACACCGCGGACCAGGCCGGGCTGGCCACCGCCCAGATGCTGGTGGAGGACCTGGGCTGGGACGGCGCCCAGGGCGCCTTCGTGGATCTGGACGGCCGTCCGGTGCGGGCCGCGTTCAAGCTCTACCCCTGGGAGTTCATGGTCAAGGACAGCTTCGGCGAGCACCTGGCCCGCCAGCCGCGGCCCTGCGCCTTCCTGGAACCCGCCTGGAAGATGCTGCTCAGCAACAAGGCCTTGCTGGCGATCCTTTGGGACCTGTTTCCGGATTGCCCGTACCTGCTGCCCGCCCACCTGGACGGCCCCAGGAACCTGGACCCCTACGTGAAGAAGCCCATCCTGGGCCGGGAAGGCGCCAACGTGGAGATCCACTCGGGCGGGCAGGTGACCGCGGCCGTGCCGCTGGCCTGCTACGGCGCCGAGGGCTCGGTGTACCAGGCCATGGCGGAGATTCCCGAATTCGACGGCTTCCGCCCCGTGCTGGGGGCCTGGGTGGTGGACGGCGAGCCGGCCGGCATGGGCATCCGCGAGGCCCGGGGCCCCATCACCAACGACGGCAGCGCGTTCGTGCCGCACCTGATCGAGGATTGAGCCGATGCGCGCACTGGTGGCTTTGGGTTCCAACCTTGGCGATCGCCGAGCCAGCCTGGAAGGCGGGCTGGCAGCCCTGGCCGGGCTGGGCGCGGTGACCGTTTCGCCCCTGTGGACCGAAACCCCCGACGAGTCCGGCCGGGGCCCCGACTACCTGAACACCGTGGCCCTGCTGGAGACCCCGGGAAGCGACCCCAGGGCCCTGCTGGAGGCCCTGCTGCGGGCCGAGCTGGCCCTGGGCCGGGACCGCGCCCAGGGCCGCAACGCCCCGCGCACCCTCGACCTGGACCTCATCGCCGTGGCCGGCGTCCAGGGTTCCTGGCGCTGGCCCAGCCCGGCGGACCTGGCCGTGCTGGGGCCCGAGCTGACCCTGGATCTGCCCCATCCCAGGGCCCTGCGGCGTCCCTTTGTGATGGAGCCGACCCGGGCTCTGGGCCTCCGCTTCCCGAGCCTGGAGCTCACCCCGTCGTCCCCGTGAGCTCGTCCAGCAGCTCCCCCAGGTCCACCGAGGCGAACCCGCTGGCCCAGTCGCTCATGGCGTAGGGGATGATCAGCCGCCCGGCGTGCACCTGGCTGCCGCAACTGTAGACCACGTTCGGCACGTAGCCCTCCCGCTCGTTGCCGTCGGGCATCAGCAGCGGCTCCCGCAGCCGGCCCAGGACCCGGGTGGGATCCTCCAGGTCCAGCAGGAAGGCGCCCAGGGTGTAGCGGCGCAGGGCGCCCACCCCGTGGCTGAGCACCAGCCAGCCCGCCGGGGTCTCGATGGGCGAGCCGCAGTTGCCCACCTGCACGAACTCCCAGGGGAAGCGCGGCTTGATGACGATCTCCCGGGTGTACCAGAAGGCCAGGGCATCGGACAGCATCAGGTAGACGTTTTCCCCGTCCTGCCGGGACAGCATGGCGTAGTGCCCGCGGATGCGCCGGGGGAACAGGGCCATGCCCTTGTCCTGCACCTGCGGGCCGTTCAGGGTGGTGATCTTGAAGGTCAGGAAATCGTGGGTGCTGATGAGCTGGGGCAGGGTGACCCGGCCGTCGTAGGCGGTGTAGGTGGCGGTGTAGTGGCTGCCGCCGTCCTCCTCGCGCAGCTCCACCCAGCGCGCGTCCTCGATGCCGTTCACCTCGCTGGGGGAGTGGGGGAAGATGATGCGCTCGGAAAGCGGCGACGCGGGGTCGAAGAACACTTCGTAGTTGGATTCGGCCAGGGTGAGGATGGCGTGCCGCTCCAGGTTCGGCTCCGGGTTGCGCCGGCCCCGGTGGGCGCTCCGGGTGCTCCGGATGCTCTCCCTCAGCTCGGTCATGGTGAACAGGTCGGCCAGCTCGGCCAGCACCTCGCTGGCGAACCCGTCGCAGTGCCCCATCTCCCTCAGCTTGCGCTCGAACAGGAGCTTGTCGTAGAAGGGGTCCTCCAGCACGCGCGGGGCGGTGACGAACTTGGACACCGGGTCCATGGCGATCCGGCCCTCGGCGTCGAGGATGCCGGAGCGGAAGGTGATGGAGGACAGATGGCCCTCGCCCACCGAACGCAGGCTGAGGATGAAGCGCCTGGCGCCGTCGGCCAGCCCGGTCTGGTCCGGGTGCCAGACCATGGATGGGTTGAACAGGGCCGCCGACTCCACCGAGTACTCCTGGGTGAAGTAGGCGCCGATCAGCATCCGGCGCGGCTCCAGCAGCGGCTCGTCGATGAACAGGTGGCGGCGCAGAGCCTCGAAGCGCAGCAGGCAGGCCCGCTCCAGGTGGTGGTGCCGGCCCTGGAAGGTGGCCAGGGTCTCGGCCAGGCAGCTTTCCACCTGCTGGTCGGAGAGGGACATCACCCGGGCCAGGATCCGCTCCGCCCGGGCTTCGCTGGCGGGCCCGAACGGCCGGGCCAGCACCCGCGCCGCGTTGGGCTTGAGGATCGGGCCGATCCGGTTGACGGTCACCGCCATGGTCCCTCCGGGAACCCTGCGACTCTAGGCCCGGCGCTGCAACTTGTAAACCTCAAACGTGAAGGATCGGCCCCAGCATCTGCCAGCCCAGGCGAAGGATCAGCGCCGCCACCACCACGATGAACATCACCCGGACCCAGCGGCTGCCCTTCTGCAGCGCGGTGCGGGCCCCCAGGATGCCGCCCACCCCGTTGGCCACGGCCAGGCTGAAGGCCACCACGGGGATCCAGCTGCCCCGCCAGAGGAAGAGGGTGAGCGAGGCGAACCCGGAGGCCCAGTTCACGCTCTTGGACAGGGCCGAGGCGCGCAGGAAATCGAAGCCCAGCACCGCCACGAACAGGAAGATGAGGATGGAGCCGGCGCCGGGGCCGAAGAACCCGTCGTAGAAGCCCAGTATGGCCGAGATGCCGGCGGCCAGGAGCCGCTGGTGCCGGATCCCGTGCTTGGGCTCGTGCAGCGCGCCCAGGTCCGGCTTCAGCAGGGTGAAGGCGAGCATCACCACCATCAGCCCCAGCATGCCCGGGCGGAAATAGATCTCGAAGCGGTCCTGCAGGAAGTAGGCCAGGGCCACGCCCACCGCCGCCCCGCCCATGGCGCAGGCCACGGGCACCAGCATCTCCTGCCAGCGCATGATCCGGGCGTGCAGGAACTGGCCGGCGGCGAAGCTGGTGCCGGTGAACGCCACCACCTTGTTGGTGCCCAGCACGGTGGTGATGGCGGTTCCCGCCGGCAGGCCCAGCATCAGCGCCGGGATGGTGATCAGGCCTCCGCCGCCCACCACGGCGTCGACGAAGCCAGCGAGCAGCGCGGCCAGCATAAGCATGGCCATGACTGGGGCATGCAGCATGAAACCTCCGGAAGGCCTGGATCAGACGTGCAGGATCTCGGCTTCCTTGTGCTTCACGATCTCCTCGATGTCCTTGATGGTTTCGTCGGTGAGCTTCTGGATCTGCTCCAGGGCCTTCTTGGCCGCGTCCTCGCTGAGCGGGGCGGTCTTCTCCTTCTCCAGCTTCTTGACCTCCTCGTTGGCGTCCCGGCGGACGTTGCGGGCGGCGGTCTTGATCTCCTCGCCCATGCGGCTCACCACCCGGGTGAGGTCCCGGCGCCGCTCCTCGTTCAGGGGCGGAATGGGCAGGCGGATGACGTTGCCGTCGTTGGCCGGGTTGAGCCCCAGCTCCGACTTGAGGATGGCGGTCTCGATGGCCTTGATGGATTTCTTGTCGAAGGGGGTGATCACCAGCATGGAGGCCTCGGGCACGGTCACCCCGGCGATCTGGTTGATGGGCATCATCGATCCGTAGTAGTCCACGTGCAGGGTGTCCAGGATGCCGGCATTGGCCCGGCCGGTGCGGACCGTGGCGATTTCCTTCCTCAGGGTCTCGATGGAGGACTTCATGCGCTTCCGGGCCTCGGCGAGGATCGAATCGACTGTGGCGGTCATGGCGGCTCCTTCAATATCTGTTTCATTCCCAATCGGCATCGGCTTCAGATTATCATCAGCGGCATGGGGAACTGGCCTTAAACGGCGGATCCCCCGTGGCATCGGGCTGTCATTATAACCGGCAGGCCAGTGCTCATCGCATCAGGCGGTTCCGGCCTCCCGGTAGGCGCACGCCAGGGCGTAGGTGACCAGCGCGCCGGCCAGGCCCAGGAGCGGGCCCAGCACCAGCGAGCCCAGCAGCCATTCCCAGGCCCGCTGGTGGACCTGGCCCAGCAGGGTGGCCCGGTTGAACTGGGACCACAGCCGGCCGTAGCGCAGCAGGTGCCCGGCCTGGATGCACAGGAAGGGCACGAACGGGGCCACGCACAGGTTGCTGGCGGCGGCCCCGGCCAGCGGGTTGAGGCGGAGCTTCCCGGTCACGTAGACGATCACCGCCAGGCCGAACGGGATGATGGGCAGCGCGCCCAGGAAGATGCCGAGGCCCACCGCCGCGGCCAGTTCCAGGGGGCTGGCGTGCCCCCGGAGCAGCCGGCGCAGGCCCCCGCCGGGGCGCGGAACCACGCGCCGGTGCGGCCAGGGCGACAGGGCGCGCAGCACCAGGAGGGTGTGCAGCCCGGCCAGGCGCAGGTTGTCCTTGACCAGGTGGAAGTGCGACACCCGCGCGGCCCCGGGCGGATAGTAGACCGACACCGGCACCGCCACCAGCGGCAGCCCGGCCCAGGCCCCGCGCACCAGCACCTCCACCTCGAAGCCGTAGCCGCGGCTGCGGAAGCGCCGGGCCAGCAGGAAGGGCACCGGATATAGCCGGTAGCCGCTCTGGGTGTCGGCCAGGCTCTGGCCGCATTCCAGCCGCACCCAGAAATTGGAGAAGGCGCGCCCGAAGCGGCTGGCCCGGGGCGCGTCGCCCGGGCCCATGCGGCGGGCGCCCACCAGGATGGCCGGCCAGGCCCCGGCCGCCGCTGCCAGCAGCTGCCGGGCATCGGCGGGATCATGCTGGCCGTCGGCGTCCAGGGTGAGGATGGCGTCGTAGCCCCACTGCCCGGCCAGGGCGGCAGCCCGCAGCAGCGCCTGCCCCTTGCCGCCGTTGCGCTCCAGGCGCAGCCGGCGCAGGTCCAGGCCCGCCAGCCGCTCCAGGCTGCCGTCGTCGCTGCCGTCGTCCACCACCAGCAGCGGCAGCCCCTGGTCCAGCACTCCCTGGGCCACCGCCCTCACCGCGGCCGCGTGGTTGTAGACCGGGATCACCGCCAGGACGTTCAAGGCCCGGTCCGCCGGCGCGCCACCACCTCCAGGAGCATGCCCCGGCACAGCCACGACTTCATCAGGTGGGTGCCGATCGCGATGGGCTCGAAGCCGGCCTCGGCCAGCATGGCCGCCATGCCCCGCCGGCTCCGGGCCTTCAGCCAGATGCCCTGGCGCATGGCGTTGCCCAGCTGGATGACCAGGCGGAACAGCGAACGCCTGGCGGTGATGAAGTAGACCGTGGCCCCCGGCCGCATCCGGGGCGCCAGCCGGCGCAGCAGGCCCGGCAGGTCGGCGATGTATTCCAGGGCGGAAAAGGCGCAGACGGCGTCGAAGCCGCCCTCCAGCTCCAGGCTCTCGATGTCGCCCAGCACCGGCCGGATGTTGCCGATGCCCGCCGCCTCGGCCTTGCGCTGCAGGATGGCCAGCATCCGCGGGGAGACGTCCACGGCCACCACCTCCCGGCAGTGCCTCGCCAGGTCCAGGGTGAAGATCCCGGTGCCGGCGCCGATCTCCAGCACCCGCTCGGCCCCGGTGAACAGCCCGGGCAGGCGGGCCGCGCACAGGGCCTGCTCGGCCCGGCGGGAACGGGACACCCCGGAGCAGAACTGCTCCTGGTCGTAGCGCTCCGCCAGGCCGTCGTAGAACATCCGCGCCGGGTGCTGCTCCCCGGGCGGCTCCGCGGCCATGATCTCCCGGCCGATGAGGTCGGCCAGCGGCTGGATGGCCAGGCCTTTCCGGCCCAGGCCCTGGATCAGCGCCTCGAACTCCGCCAGCAGCTGGTCCACCGTCACCCGGTGCGGGGCGGTGTCGTGCAGCAGGATGATGTCCCGGGCCCGGGCCTTGCCCAGGATCCTGCGGGCCAGGCCCGGCACCCGCCGGTTGCCCAGGTCCGGGGCCCGGCAGCTGAAGTTGACGCAGAACATGCCCTGGGCCAGCAGCACCCGCCAGAGGTCGGGGTTGGTGATGCCCACCGGCGGGCGGAAGGCCAGCGGCACCACCCCGCAGGGCAGCAGGGCGGCCTGGGCCTCGCCCACTTCCCGGGCGATGGCCCGCTTGCCCTGCAGCATGAGGAAGGGGGGATGGGTCTGGGAGTGGTTGCCCACCGCGTGGCCCCGGGCCAGGATGGCGCGGACCAGGTCGGGATGGCGCGCCGCCTTGGCGCCGATGACGAAGAAGGCGGCCTTGATCCCGTGCCGGTCCAGCAGGTCCAGCACCGCCGGGGTCACCCGGGGGTCCGGCCCGTCGTCGAAGGTGAGGGCCACCCCGGTGGCGCCCCTGCGGCCGCGGCTGATGATGGGCAGGTAGAAGCTGAGCCGGGGGAACATGGGCGCCACCATGCAGGCGGCGACGAACAGCAGCAGCGGCGCCGCCGCCAGCCGCGGATCCAGCAGCAGCAGCACGGCGGCCAACTGGAAGGCGGCCAGGGCCATCAGGTGCGCCGGCGCCAGGGGAACGAGCATGCCAAGGTCCTCGCGGTTGGGAGACGCCCTGCGGGCCTCCCCCGGTTTCAGGTATCCTCAATACTATTCCATCTCCATCTCGGGCCCGTCGGGCTTTCCACCCGGGTTCGGGCCGGGCCTTCCCTTCCTGTGCAACGAGCGCCCATGCATCCTTTCCGGAACCTGTTCGCGAGGCTCCACCAGGGCCGCAAGATCCTGGTGAGCGGGCTGCTGTTCGCCCTGCTCGGGCTGGGCGGGGCGGTGCTGTCGTTCCTGGTGGTGCCCGTGCTGAGGCTGCTGCCCGGCGGCCGCGAGGGGCTGCGGAACCGGGCCGGCTGGCTGATCCGGCGCAGCTTCCGGCTGTTCGTGTTCGCCATGGAGGCCAGCGGCATCCTTCGGGTGGAAGCCCGGCTGCCCGGCCCGGAGCGGCTGGCCGGGGCCCTGGTGCTGTGCAACCACCCCTCCTACCTGGATGTGGTGGTGCTCGTCGCGCTGCTGCCCCAGGCCCTTTGCGTGGTGAAGGGGGCGGTCTACCGGAGCTTCTTCTTCGGCGGGCTGGTGCGCGCGGCCGGCTACGTGCCTTCGGCCGGGGTGCTGGAGGCCGGACGGGACGCCCTGCGCCGCGGGAAGACCCTGATCCTGTTCCCGGAAGGCACCCGGAGCCGGCCCGGGCAGCCCATCAAGTTCCGCCGCGGCGCGGCCTACCTGGCCCGGAGCAGCGGCGCCCGGATCCTGCCGCTGGTGCTCAGCTGCACCCCGGGGCTGCTCGGCAAGGGCCACCGGTGGTACCATGTGCCCATTGAGACGTGCCGGTTCCGGGTGCGGGCGGGGGGGCCTCCCCCCTTCGAGGTCGCGCCCGTTGCCAGCGGCACGCCCCACCTGGCGGCCCGCCAGATGATCGAAGCCCTGGAACATTACTACGACAAGGAAACCCATGCCCCCCACTAGGGAAGCCATCCTGATCAAGCTCCGGACCATCCTGGCGGATTCCTTCGAACTGGATCCCGACAAGGTCACCCTCGAGGCGAACCTGTTCACCGACCTGGACCTGGACAGTATCGACGCGGTGGAGCTGGCCATCCAGCTGCAGGGCTTCACCGGCCGCCGGGTCAAGGCCGAGGCGTTCAAGCACGTGCGCACCGTGAACGACGTGGTGGAAACGGTGTACGCCATGTTCCAGACCCCATGAGCTCGGCGCTGCCCACGGTCCTGGAGCGGGTCTCCGGCCCCGAGGAGGCCTACACCCTGGCCATGGGCCCGGAGCTGGCGGTGTTCCAGGGGCACTTCCCGGGCAACCCGGTGCTGCCCGGGGTGGTCCAGGTGGATTGGGCCATCCGCTTCGGCATCCAGGCCTTCGGGCCCCTGGAGGGCTTTCGCGGGGTGGACCAGCTGAAGTTCCAGGGGATGATCCGGCCCGGGGACGTGGTGGAACTCCACCTGGGCTTCGCCGCGGATCGCGGCCGGCTGAGCTTCCGCTACATGGCGGGGGCGGAACGGAAGTCCTCGGGGGTGGTCCTGTTCGCCGGAGCCCGGCCATGAAGCCGATCCTCGCCTTCGATACGGTCATCGAGATCCCCTTCCACGACGTGGACGCCATGGGCGTGGCCTGGCACGGCCACTACGTGAAGTACCTGGAGATCGCCCGCACCGCCATGATGCGCCAGGTGGGCCTCGACTTCCAGCAGATGCAGGCCTGGGGCGTGCTCTGGCCGGTGGTGGTGTGCAACATGAAGTTCATCCGTTCGCTCAGCTACGGCCAGAAGGTGGTGGTGCGCGCCGAGCTGCTGGAATACCAGGCCCGGCTGCGGGTGCGCTACCTGCTCACCGACCTGGAAACCGGGCAGCGGGTGCACAAGGCGGAAACCATCCAGCTGGCGGTGACCGCCGGCACCGGCGAGCTGCTGTTCCAGTGCCCGCCCCAGCTCACCGAGGCCCTGGCCCGGGCCGGCCTTTGAGTCGGCCCATGCGCCGGCGGGCCTGGATCTGGCTGATCTGCGTGGCCCTGATGGTCGGCTACGGGGCCTGGCGCTGCCGGGACGGCCAGGCCCTGCAGACCGACCTGCTGGCCATGCTGCCCGATACCGAGCGGAACCCGGTGGCCGAGGCGGCCATCCGCTCCCTGGCCCGCACCACCGGCGAGCGGGCCATCTTCCTGGTGCGGGCCGGGGACGAGGCCCGGGGCAAGGCCGCGGCGCTGCGCCTGGCCGAGGTACTGGCCCGTTCCGGGGCCTTCCTGGAGGTGCAGTCCACCCTGCCCCAGGTGGACCCCACCGCCGTGGCCCGGTTCTACGCCGGCTACCGGTTCCGGCTGCCGCCGGCCCGGCTGCAGGGCCGCCTCAAGGACGTGCTGGAAGGGCACCTGGCCTCGCCCGGATTGGCCTCCTCCGCCGCCCTGGACCCCCTGGGCCAGCTGGACGGCTTCCTGGCCGGGCTGCCTTTCACCGGGCTGCACCTGGAGCTGCGCGACCAGTTCCTCGCGATCCCCTCGCCGGAGGGCCTGAACCTGCTGATCAGCGCCGGCCTGCGGGGCTCCGCCTACGACCCCGCGGTGCAGCGGCAGGTGCTGGCCGCGGTGCGCGATGCCCAGGGCCAGGTGCGCGGCGCCTGGCCGGAAGCGCGCATCCTGCGCACCGGGGTGGTGTTCTACGCGGCCGACGCGCGGCAGTCCGCCGAGGGCGAGGCCAACCTGTTCTCCACCCTGTCGATGCTCTGCATCTTCGCCCTCTACTTCACGGTGTTCCGCTCCGCCCGGCACCTGCTGCTGGGCCTTGCCTGCGTGGCGGCCGGCCTGGCCACGGCGGCCGCCGGGTGCCTGCTGATCTTCGGCCGGCTCTACCTGCTGACCCTGGTGTGCGGCTCCTGCGTGCTGGGGGTGGCGGTGGACTACTCGTTCCTCTACTTCGCCTACCAGGTGGGCGCCGGCGCCGGCTGGGAGCCCGAACCGGCCCTGCGCCGGCTGCTGCCGGCCCTGCTGGTGGGGCTGGGCACCACCCTGCTGGGCTATTCGGCGCTGCTGGCGGCGCCCTTCCCCGGGCTGCGCCAGATCGCGATGTTCTCCATCCTGGGCCTGGGCGGCGCCTTCCTCACGGTGCTGCTGGTGCTGCCCGACTGGCTCAAGCGGCCCGTGCCGCCCCGGCCCGCGCTGCTGGCCCGGCTGGGGAGGCTGCTGGGGCGCGGCGCGCGCTGGTCGGACTGGCCGGGCCTGCCGCTGGGCCTGGGCCTGCTCACGCTGGTGCTGGCCCTGGGCGCGGCCCGGGGCCGGGTGGAGGACGACGTGCAGGGCCTGATCCGGCCTTCGGCGGAACTGATGGGCCAGGAGGACGCCATCCGCGGGCTCACCGGCCTGTCCAACAACGCCGCCTTCTTCCTGGTGGAAGGGGCCGACGACGGGGCCGTGCTGGCCCGGGAAGAGGCCCTGCGGGTCCGCCTGGCCGGGTTCGGCCCGAACGACGGCCTCACCGGGGTGCAGGCGGTGTCCTGCTTCGTGCCTTCCCCCGCGAGCCAGGCGGCCTCCCTGGCCGGGCACCGGGCCCAGCGGGCGGAGCTGGTCGGGGCCATGGCCCAGGTGGGCTTCAAGCCCCAGGCCATCGCCGCCCTGCAGGCCGACCTGGCCGCCGCCGGGGACCGGCCGCTCACCGTCCCGGCCTTCATGGCCATGTCGTTCTCGGCGCCGTTCCGGATGCTCTGGCTGGGCGCCACCGCCCACGGGGTGGGCTCGGTGGTGTACCCCCAGGGCGATCCGGACGCGGTGAAGCTGCGCGCGGCCGCCGCCGGGCTCCCCGGGGTGACCCTGGTGGACAAGGCCCGCAGCGTTTCCAACCTGCTGGGCCACTACCGGCGCATCGCCACCTGGGCGCTGGCCGCCGCGGTGCTGCTGGTGTGGCTGCTGCTGGCGCTGTGGCGCGGGTTCCGGGCCAGCTCGGCCATGCTGGCGCCGCCCTGCCTGGGCATGCTGATGGCCCTGGCCGGCGTGGCCCTGGCCGGGCTGCCGGTGACCCTGTTCACGGTGCTGGCGCTGATCCTGCTGCTGGGCTTCGGGGTGGACTACACGGTGTTCCTGGAGGAGGGCGGGCGCAGCGACCCCTCGGCCCTGCTGGGCGTGCTGCTGGCGGCCGGGGCGACCCTGATCTCGTACGGCCTGCTGGGCTTCAGCCACACCCCGGCGCTGCGCGGGTTCGGCCTCACCCTCGCCCTGGGCGTGGCCGGCACCATCCTGGTCTCCTTCCTGGCGCTCCGCTCCCGGGAGCGGTCATGATGGCGGACGGCGAACCACCGCGGAGACCCCGAACCATGCCCACCTCCATCCCCATCGTGCCGCACCGGCCCCCGCTGCTCCTCATCGACGCCGTGCAGGAGGCCGACGGCGAGCACTGCACCAGCCTTACCCGGGTGGACCCCCAGGCCTGGTACGCCGACGGCGCCGGCGCCATGCCGGCCTGGTTCGGGCTGGAGCTCATGGCCCAGACCATCGCCGCCTTCAGCGGCAACCGCAACCGGGGCCGGGCCCCGAGGATCGGCTACCTGCTGGGCACCCGGCAGTACCGCTGCGAGGTGGCCGTGTTCCCGGCCGGGGCCCTGCTGGAGGTGACGGCCCGGGTCGACTACGCCGACGAGGCTGGGCTGAGCGCCTTCGCCTGCGAGCTCCGCTGCGGCGGGGCGGTGCTGGCCCGTGCCATCCTGAAGGTGTTCGAACCCGCCTGACGCCGGAGCCGCCCATGCCCATCGTTCCCCAGCCCGCCCCCAACCGTGTCCTGGTCACCGGCGCCACCGGCCGCATCGGCTCGGCCATCGCCCTGGAGCTGGCCCGGGCCGGTTTCGCGGTCACCGTGCACTGCTGCAGCCGGCTGGCCCGGGCCGAGGCCCTGGCCGGGGAGATCCAGGCCATGGGCGGCTGCGCCGACGTGCTGGCGTTCGACGTCACC
Source organism: Holophaga sp. (assembly GCA_031292735.1). The sequence continues at coordinate 32,871 of JARLGP010000010.1, read as the reverse complement.
GACCGGGAGAAGGCCCGGGCCCTGCTGGAGGCCCGGGTGGAAAGCGCCGGCCCCTACTACGGCATCGTCTGCAACGCGGGCATCATCCGGGACAACGCCTTCCCGGCGCTCACCGAGGAGGACTGGGACCTGGTGCTCGACACCAGCCTTTCCGGCTTCTTCAACGTGGTGCACCCGCTCGTCATGCCCATGATCCGCACCCGCAAGGGCGGGCGGATCGTATGCATCGCCTCGGTCTCCGGGGTGATGGGCAACCGCGGCCAGGTGAACTACAGCGCCGCCAAGGCCGGCCTGATCGGCGCGGCCAAGGCCCTGGCGGTGGAACTGGCCGGCCGCGGGGTCACCGTCAACTGCCTGGCCCCGGGGCTGATCGAATCCGAGCTGCTGGAGGGGCTGGAGCTGGACCGGGCGCTGCAGGCGGTGCCCATGGGCCGGGTGGGCCAGCCGGAGGACGTGGCGGCCGCGGTGGGGTTCCTGTTCTCCCGGGCCGCGGGCTACATCACCCGGCAGGTGATCGGCGTCAACGGCGGCATGATCTGAGGCGGACCAGGCCGAACCGGTCCCCGTCCCGGGCCAGGCAGGCCAGGTGCTCGGGGCCCCCGGCCTGGCCGAGCCGGATGGCCGCCGCCGCCAGGTGGAAGGCGGGCGCCGCGGGCATCACTCCGTACAGCGGGGAGGGGCCGTCCGGTTCCAGCCCGGCGGGCCCGGGGCCCCGTCCGGTGACCGCCTCCTCCAGCAGGCAGTAGGGCTCCCGGGCCTCCTCCCGGGTGGAGAGCAGGAAGAAGGCCGCCCCTTCGCCCCGGGGGCCAGGGCCCCAGGGCCGTTCCAGCTCCCCCTGGCGGTCCCACAGGTGGCCGGCCAGTTCCGACAGCTCGTCCACCGCGCCCACCAGCACCCGCTCGGCCCGCCCCTGGTCCAGCCAGAGCCGCGCGGCCATGAGCGCCGAGGGGGCCGACAGCTGGAACTGGCTGACGCTGAGGCTGGGGCCCCGGGCGCCCAGGAGGATGGCCAGGTGGGCGGCGGCGGCGTTGTGCAGGGAGCCGGCGAAGAGGATGGGCGAGGCGCAGACGTCCCCCCCTTCGATGATCGAATCGATCAGGGCGAGGGTGGTGCCGGTGGCGCCCCAGCCGCTGGCGACGATCACCCCCAGGCGGTCGTGGTCGTCGCCCAGGGCGCCGGCGTCCTCCAGGGCCAGGTGGGCGGCCAGCGCCGCCATCCGGGAAAACCGGTCCAGCCGGCGCAGGCCGCGCCGGGGCACGAAGCGTTCCAGGGGCGCCGGGTCGGCCCGGAGCTCCGCGGCCGGAGCCGCGTCCGGGGCCACGCCTTGGGCCATGGCCCGGGCCAGGTCCCGCACCCCGCAGCCGAACCCGCCCAGCACGCCGATCCCCTGGAGCGCGATCCTCATGGCCGCAGGCCCAGGGCCAGCACCGCGTTGTTGCCGCCGAACGCCAGGGACTGGGACAGGGCCACCGCGCCGCGCACCGGGCTGTTCTCCGCCACGGGCGCCGGCAGGCCCGGATCGGCGGCGCCGAACCCGGCGCAGGCGGGCACCCGGCCCTGCTCCAGGCAGGCCACGGTGAAGGCCGCCTCGATGGCCCCGGCGGCGCCCAGGGTGTGGCCGGTGTAGCCCTTGGTGGACAGGAACGGCACCCTGGGCAGCAGGGTGGCCAGCACCCCGGATTCCACCCGGTCGTTGTCCGGGGTGGCGGTGCCGTGGGCGTTGACGAAGGCCAGCTGGGCGGGGGCGATGCCCCCGGCGGCCATGGCCTCCCGGATGGCCCGGCCCAGGCCGGTCCCGCCGGGGCTGGGGGCGGTGGGGTGGTGGGCGTCGCATGCGGAGCCGTAGCCCAGCACGAACGCCCGCGCCCGGGCCCGGCGCAGCCCCGGGGCCTCCAGCACCAGCACCGCGGCGCCTTCGCCCAGGTTGAGCCCGTCCCGCTCCCGGTCGAAGGGCCGGCACGGGCCGGGCGCGGCGATGCGCATGGCGATGAAGCCGTCGCAGGTGATCCGGCTCAGCTGGTCGGCCCCGCCGGCCAGCACCAGGTCGCACAGGCCCGCCTCGATCCAGGAGGCGCCCAGGCCCACCGCGTCGGTGCCGGAAGAACAGGCGTTGACCACGGTCTGGCAGGGGCCGCTGAGCCCGAACTCCCGGGCCAGGAGCGCCGCCGGGTTGCTGCGCAGGATCCGGTCCATGGGCGCCAGGGACGGGTTCTCGCCGGCCCGCAGGGCCCGGCAGAAGCCCTCGTCGTTCATGGCGCTGCCCACCGTGGTGCCGATGCAGGCGCCGGCCCGCAGGGTGGCCAGGCGTTCCGGATCCAGCCCGGCGTCGGCCAGGGCCTCCCGGGCGGCGTGCAGCAGCAGGGCACCCGTGCGGAGCACGGAGGGCGGTTCCCGGAACTCCGGCAGCTCGAACACCGGGTAGGGAACCGGATGCCCGGTGCTGAACCGCCGCGGCGGCCGCGGATCCCTGCCGCCGCGGAACATGGAGGCCATGCCGGCCTCCAGGCTCGGGCCGGCCGCGCTGATGCAGCCCAGGCCGGTGATGGGCACCGCCGCATGGATCATGCCTGCCGGCGCGCTTCGATGAAGGCGGCCAGGGCGTCCACCGAGGCGAAGGCGGGGCGGCCCTCCTCCTTGCTCTTCAGGGTGATGCCGAAGTGCTTCTGGAGCAGCATCACCAGCTCCACCGCGTCCAGGGAATCCAGCCCCAGCCCCGCGCCGAACAGCGGGGCGTCGTCCTGGATCTGCTCCGGCCGCAGGTCCTCCAGGTCGAGTTCCGCGATGAGCATGGTCTTGAGCTTTGCCTTGAGGTCCATGGGGGACGGCTCCTGATGACGGGGATGGACCTGGGCCAGCTGGGACGACTTCATGATACGAGCCGGGCGCTCCCCCATCAACCGCGTTCCGCCGGGCCGCCCTGGAAGCGCCGGTTGCTGCGGGTGAAGCTGAGGAAGGCCGGCAGGTTGGCCAGGAAGCGGCGCCAGCTGTGCGGCGAGCGCCAGAGCATGGCCACGTAGCCCAGGAGCACCTTGATCCGCTTGTAGTGGCCGCGGTAGAAGGCCAGGAACAGCTCCTCCAGCCGCTCCCGGGTCATGCCCCGGGTGACGAACTGGAAATGCATGCAGTCCATCTTGTCCCAGTCCTCGTCGAAGCTGCCCTCCTCGCGGATCCGCTCGTAGAGGGGCGATCCGGGGAAGGGGGTGAACTTGGCCAGGTTGAAGTCGTCGATGGGCAGCTTGAACACGTAGTCCATGCTGCGCCGGATGCTGGCCTCGGTCTCGCCCGGCAGGCCGATCATCAGCAGGCCCTTGGTGCGGATGCCCGCCGCCTTGACCATGCGGATCCGGTCCGCCAGCAGGTCCAGGTCGGAGTTCTGGCGGTGCTGGGCCAGCAGCTCCGGGTCGCCGGTCTCGATCCCCATGCTGATCATCCAGCACCCGGCGGCCTTGAGCCGGCGCAGCAGGTCGGCGTCGATGTGCTCGGCCCGAACCACGCAGTTGAAGGTCAGGCCCAGGGGCTGGCTGCACAGGAGCCCGGTGAGGGCTTCCACCCGGTTCCGGTCGAAGGTGAACTGGTCGTCGTAGAAGTTGATGTGGCGCAGGCCGAACCGGGTCTTCAGGTGGAGCATGTGGGCGTAGAGATACTCGGCGGAATTGAACCGGAAGCTGCGCCGGAACACCGACCGGTCGCAGTAGCTGCAGGCATAGGGGCAGCCGCGGCTGGAGATGCAGCTGCTGCTGGGCGCGGTGGGGTAGTTGAAGATGGGCAGCTGGTAGGCATGGGGAAAGCCGGCCAGCTTCTCGTAGGCGGGGAAGGGCAGGCTGTCCAGTTCCAGGCCCTGGGCCCGGTGGCCGGTGAACACCGCCGGGCCGTCCGCCCCGTCCCGGTACATGAGCCCCTGCACGCCGGCCAGGGCCTCGCCCCGGCGCTGGATGAGCTCGGTGAGGGTCGCCTCGCCCTCGCCCACCACCGTGCAGTCCACCTCCGGGTAGTCGGCGAGGATCCGGCCCCTGAGGGCGGAGACGTGGGGCCCGCCGAACACGGTGCGGATGCCGGGCAGGGTGGCCTTGGCCAGGCGGGCGATGCGCGCGCCGTCCAGGAAGCTGGAGGTGGTGCAGCTCAGGCCGATGAACGCCGGCCGCTGGTCCAGGAGGAACTGGCGGATGGCCGCGTCGGAATCCGGCTGGGCGTAGCAGTCGATGATGCTGGCGCCGATCCGGCGCTGCTCCAGGTAGGCCGCCAGGCTGGCCAGCCCCAGGGGCGGCATGATGCTGGCCAGCCGGGAAATGTCCCTGGAGGCGGACTCGGTTCGGTAGCCGAGCGGATGGACCAGCAGGATCTTTTCGGAGGGAGACACAGATCCACTCTCTCCCCGTTCCGCGCCCGCCGGGCTCCATATGTGAAGTGAATCACACGCATGGGCGCCGGGCCCCGTCTTTTTGTGCAATTATGAATTAACGGTATCCCAAGGCGGGCAGGACCCCCCGGTAGCGGGCCGGAATGGTTTGGGGGGTGCGTGCGTCGGCGGGTGGTTGTGACCGGAATGGGCGGATTAACCTCGCTGGGGGATGACTACCCCGCCGTGGAGGCCAGCCTGCGGGCCGGGCGCAGCGGGGTGCGGACCATGCCCGAGTGGGACATCTGCGAGGATCTGCAGACCCGGCTGGGCGCGCCGCTGCCGGACTTCCACAGCCCGGCCGGCTACCCGCGCAAGCTGACCCGCTCCATGGGGCGGGTGGCGCTCATGGGGGTGCGCGCCACGGAACTGGCCCTGGAGGACGCCGGGCTGCGGGACAGCCCGCTGCTGACCAGCGGGTCCATGGGGGTGGCCTACGGCTCCTCCTCGGGCAGCCTGGAACCGATGCTGGCCCTGGGCAAGAGCATGGTCCTGGGCCGGGCCACCGGCATCAGCGCCACCGGCTACATCCAGTTCATGAGCCACACCGCCGCCGTGAACATCGGCCTGTTCTTCGGCTTCCAGGGCCGGATCATCCCGTCCAGCAGCGCCTGCACCTCCGGCAGCCAGGCCATCGGCTTCGCCTACGAGACCATCCGCCACGGCATGCAGGACGCCATGGTGGCCGGCGGCTCCGACGAGCTGACCTTCTGCAGCGCGGCCATCTTCGACACCCTCTATGCCACCAGCGTGCGCAACGACCGGCCCGCCAGCACCCCCCGGCCCTTCGACCGGGACCGGGACGGGCTGGTGCTGGGCGAAGGGGCCGGCACCCTGGTGCTGGAGGAGCGGGACCGGGCCCTGGCCCGGGGCGCCCGGATCTACGCCGAGATCCTCGGTTTCGGCACCAACTCCGACGGGGCCCACATCACCCAGCCCCAGCAGTCGACCATGGCCGCCACCATGGGGCTGGCGCTGCGGGACGCGGACCTGCCGGCCTCGGCGGTGGACTGGGTGAACGCCCACGGCACCGCCACCGAGTACGGGGACCGGGCGGAAAGCCACGCCACCCGCCAGACCTTCGGCCGGGCCGTGCCGATCACCTCTTTCAAGAGCTACCTGGGGCACACCCTCGGCGCCTGCGGCGTCATCGAGTCCTGGCTGGGCATCGAGATGACCCGCCGGGGCTGGGTGGCCCCCACCCTCAACCTGGCCGTGGTGGATCCCCAGTGCGCGGACCTGGACTACCTGATGGGGGCGGGCCGGGTTCCGGCCGGCAGCATCTTCATGAACAACAATTTCGCATTCGGCGGGATCAACACGTCCCTGCTTTTCCAGTGCCAGCCCTGAGGGGCAGGACCTGGAGCAGCCGAAGCTTCGGATCCCGGTTCCAGCACGGGATCTTCTACGCGGTGATCCGCGGCTTCGGCCGGGGCACGGCCCATGCCCTGCTGCGCCTGGTGGTGCTCTGGTACGTGGGGTTCCGGCCCTCGGTGCGCCGGCGGGCCGGGCACTACCTGCGGCGCCGGTTTCCCGGCCGCGGCGCCTTCGGCCGGCTCCGGGACAGCTACCGGCTCTGCCTGGCCTTCGGCCGGGTGCTGGTGGACCGCGCGGCGCTGGGCATCCTCGGCCCGGCCCACGGCACCGACCCGGAGGACCGGGCCCGGCTCCAGGCGCTGCTGGCCGAGGGCCGCGGCCTGATCCTGGTGACCGCCCATGTGGGCGGCTGGCAGCACGCCATGGCCAACCTGGCGGAGCTGGACGTCCCGGTGAGCCTGCTCATCCACCGGGACAGCGGCGACGTGGACAAGCAGTTCTTCGAGCACCGGACTGGCGCGGCGCCGTTCACCCTGCTGGACCCCGAGGGCTACCTGGGGTCCACCCTGGAGATGCTCCAGGTGCTGCGGCAGGGCGGCGTGCTGTGCATCATGGGCGACCGCGGCCAGGGCGCCGGCACCGTCCCGGTGGATTTCCTGGGCGCGCCGGTGCCGCTGCCGTTCAGCCCGTACAAGCTGGCTTCGGCCACCGGCGCGCCCGTGGCGGTGATCTTCCCGTTCGAGGACCAGGGCCGGACCCCGCTGCAGCTGGCCCGGGTCATCCGGGTGCCGGAACACCTGGGCCGCAGCGCGGCGGCCTACCGCCCCTACGCCGAGCAGTTCTGCCGGGCCCTGGAGGCCTTCGTGGCCGAGCACCCCTACCAGTTCTTCAACTTCTACGACATGTGGAGTTAGCCGAGACACGTGCTGCAGCGGGCCCCGGCCTGGAGGTTGTCGATGAGCGTGGGCACCGGCGCCAGGTCGGAGATCTCCACCAGCTCCGCTTCGGGATCGTGGGGCGGCCGGGCCATTCCTTTGCGGTTCACCCAGATGGCGGTCCAGCCCGCTTCCAGGGCGCCGGCCACGTCGTCCCGCCAGCTGTCCCCCACCATGGCCAGTTCGCCAGGGAACAGCCCGAGCTTGCGCTGCACCGCCCCGAACGCGGCCGGATCGGGCTTGAGGAAGCCCAGTTCAGCGCTGAGGAAGCGGGAGCTGATCAGGCTGGGGAGCGCCAGCCGGTCCAGGAAGGCCAGGTCGAAGCTCTGGGTGTTGGAAAGCAGGGCGACCCGGGCCAGCTTGCGGGTGTCGCTCACCGCCTGCACCGCCTCGGGAAAGCACTGGGCGTCGCCGGCCGCGGTGCGGAACACCTCGGCCATGGTCTGCAGCTGCTCGGAACTGAGCCCCAGCCGCTCCTGCCACACCGAGAGCAGGGCCTGGGCGTCGGCGTGGGGCCGGCCCATGGCGTCCCGCTTGAGCTCCGGGAAATGGCGGTTCTGCTCCGGGGAGAGCAGGCGCTGGAGATGCTGGAACGGGTCACCGTTCTCGCTGTGCACGATCGTGTTCCACAGGTCGAACACCACGGCGCGGATCATGGTTCGGCTCCAAAGGACCGGCGGGCGTGCACCGGCAGTTGCACGGGGAAGCCGTACACGTCGCCGCGCAGCACCCCTTCCAGTTCCCAGGCGCCCGGGCCCTCGCCGCGCAGCGCCCCCTGCAGCGCGGGCCAGCTCTGGGCCAGGTCCCGGTAGTCGAAGGCCAGGGCCACGGCCAGCTGCGCCCGGCCTCCGGCCGGCAGCTCCATGGGCCGCAGCAGCCGCACCTGGCCCAGCGGCTGGAGCTTGCCGCCGGTTTCCAGGCGGAAGGCCCCTTCGAACCCCTGGAGGTGGAAGGCGACGGTGGAGGGGTTCTCCACCCCGAGGGTGACCTCGAACCGGATGCGCGAGCGATCCAGGGGGAAGCCCAGCTCCAGGGCGGGTTCCACCCGGTCCAGGGAGAAGCGGAGGCTGCGGGCGGCCTCCTGGTATTTCTGCACGGGTGAGCAGGCCGGAACGGCGATCAGCAATGGAAGGGCCACCCAGCCCAGCCGCATTAGACCCCCCGGTAGATCACGCAGTTGTCGGCGGTTTCATAGAGCTCCAACTGCATCAGCTCCGGCAGGTCGGGCTTCAGCTGCCCCCATATCCAGGTGACGATGTTCTCCGCCGTGGACAGGGGGATCAGATCGTTGAGGAAACGGTGGTCCAGCGCCGAAAGCACCTTGTCCCGCACCACCTTGGAAAGATCATCAAAATCAATGATCATGCCGGTCTCCGCATGCACGTCTCCTTCCAAGGATACGAACAATTTATAACTGTGGCCATGCAGATTGCGACACTTGCCGGGGTGGTTGTAGATGAAGTGGGCGGCCTCGAAGCCGTATTCCTTGCGTAGAATCATGTTTCACACGAATAGTCCCGTCGGGGAGAATTCATTGTATCAGTGGCGGCCTTCGGGTTGAGCCACAATGGCTGGATCAACCATGGAGCCGAAGATGGCCGATTTCTACAAATATCACGGACTGGGCAACGACTACATCGTGATCGACCCGGCCCGGTTTCCGTTCGATCCCACCCCTGCGGCGGTGCGCGCCGTGTGCGACCGGCACTACGGCGCCGGGTCCGACGGGATCCTGCTGGGCCCCCTGGCCGGCCTGACCGATCCGGACCAGCTGGCCCTGCGGATCTTCAATCCGGACGGCAGCGAGGCCGAGAAGAGCGGCAACGGCCTGCGCATCTTCTCCTGGTTCCTCTACGAGCACGGGTTCGTGGAGGCGGCGCCGTTCCCGCTGCGCACCAAGGGCGGGCCGGTGGTGGCGCAGATCATCGATCCCCTGGCCAAGGTGGTGCAGGTGGACATGGGCGCGCCCAGCTTCACGGGCCCCGGAGGGGGGCCGATCGTGGACCGGGACGTGGAGTTCGGCGGGGAGCGCTGCCGGATCACCTTCGTTTCCATGGGCAATCCCCACTGCGTGGTGACCGGGCTGCCGCTGAGCGAGGCCCTGGCCTGCCGGCTGGGCCCGGTGATCGAGCGCGCGCCGCTGTTCCCGGCCAAGACCAACGTGCAGTTCCTGCAGGTGCTGTCCCGTTCGGAGATCCTGATCGAGATCTGGGAGCGGGGCGCCGGCTACACCCTGGCCTCGGGCAGCTCCAGCTGCGGCGCCGCGGCGGCGGCCCGGAAGCTGGGCCTGGTGGACGACGAGGTGACCGTGCACATGCCCGGCGGGGTGCTGCAGGTGACCTTCAAGGGCGGCACCGCGCACCTGGTGGGGCCGGTGGAGAAGGTCATGGAAGGCACCTTCGCGGACGACCTGCTGGCCAGGATCCGGGCGGGGGAATTGGTCTAGGCTGATCCGAACGGCGACCCCGCCAGGAATTCCGGCGACGCCAGCGAGGCCAAGGGGATGGCCTTCACCTGGTCGGAAAGCGAATAGCTCCGGCTGCCAGGATAGACAATGGCGATCTGGTCCAGTTCCAGGTCCGCCAGGGCTGCCTTGATGGAAGGGGTGAGCTTCGGAGCGTCCACCCGCTTGCACTCGATGCCGATCCGCCGGCCTTCCTTGATCAGCAGCAGGTCGAGTTCCGCGCCGGTGTGGGTGGCCCAGAAATAGGCTTCGTCGGGGTCGGTGGCGGCCAGGATCTCTTCCACGGCGTACCCTTCCCAGGACGCGCCGACTTTAGGGTGGGTTTCCAGTTCCAGCGGAGTGTGGATGCCCAGCAGATGGTGCAGCAGTCCCGAGTCCCGGAAATAGAGCTTGGGCGCCTTCACCTGCCGCTTGCTGATGTTGGCGAACCAGGGTTGCAGCGTCCGGATGAGGAACGTGCCCTCCAGAAGATCCAGATAGCGCCTGACCGTGGATTCGCTGACGCCCAGTGCGCGGGCAGGCTCGGCCCCGTTCCAGACTTGTCCATGGTAGTGGGCCAGCATGCTCCAGAACCGCAGGAAGGTCTGGGCGGGCAGGCGCAAACCGAACTGGGGAAGGTCCTGTTCCAGGAAGGTCCGGATGAAATTCTTGCGCCAGGCGAAACTGTCTTTGTCCGAAGCGGCCAGGTAGGACAGCGGGAACCCTCCCCGCGACCAGTGGCGGGCCTGGGCTGGAGCACCCACTTCCGCAAGATGGAAGCCTCCCATGGGGATCATTTCCACCCGTCCGGCCAGGGATTCGGATGCCCCCTTGATCACCTCGGGGGAAGCGCTGCCCAGGATCAGGAAACGGGCCGGCAGGGGGTCCCGGTCGGCCAGGACCCGGAGCACTTGGAATAATTGCGGGGCCCGCTGAATTTCATCGATCACCACCAGTCCCCGGAGCCCGGCCAGGGCGGTCATGGGCTCGCCCAGGCGGGCCGCGCTCACGGGATCCTCCAGATCGAAATAGGCAGGCTGGTCCGGCGCCATGACCGTGCGGGCCAGGGTGGTCTTCCCGCACTGGCGGGGCCCCAGCAGGGCCACGATCCGGCTCCGCTGCAGGGCTGTTGCGAGTTGCTCCTGGAGGTGGGGACGGGGAAGGGTCATGAGCCAAAATACCCTGAAATTCCGTCTTGGTAAGACGGAATTTCAGGGTATTTTGGCCCCTACCGGCCCACCGGGCAGGACTTCATGCAGTTGAAGCAGGGGAGGGGCGGTCCTCAGGGAGCGAGGGCCTCCAGTTTGGCGAGCAGCGTCTCCAGCGCGTTCAGGTCGTCCTGGCCCAGGTACGCCTTGAGCGCTTCCTGGGCTTCGCCCCAAAGCGCCCAGCCCCGGGTCAGCGCCGCCTCGCCCGCCGGGGTCAGCCGCACCTGCCGGGTGCGGCAGTCGGAGCCGGCCTCGATGCCGACCAGCCCGGCCTCCTGCAGCGGCTTCAGGTTGCGGTTCAGGGTGGTGCGGTCGATGCGCATCCGCTCCGCCAGCTGGTGGATGGTGCCGCCTTCCAGCCCTGCGGTCTGGCGCAGCAGGGACAGCTGGGCGAGGGTGAGGGCGCAGGGCTCCAGATAGTCTTCGTAGAACTGGGTGATGGCCCGGGAGGCCCGCCGGGTGTTCAGGCAATGGCATGCGCTGGGCGGCTTGGGGTAGGTGGGAAGCATGGGATCCGGTGCCCTGGAGAGAATAGGTGCATATACACCTACCTACTGACTCTAGCACCCTGCTCCACCCGGTCAACCTTTTCCTAGGCTGGGGCCCCCCGGACCGGGGCCTCAGCCTTCCAGGGCCTGACGGAGGTCTTCGATCAGGTCCGCCTGCTCCTCGACCCCCACCGACAGCCGGATGAGGCCGTCCCGGATGCCGATGCGCGCGCGCATTTCGGGGGTCATTGAGGCATGGCTCATGGTGGCCGGCTGGGACACCAGGCTTTCCACCCCGCCCAGGCTTTCCGCCAGGGTGAACCAGCGCAGGGCGCGCAGGAAGCGCGCCACCGCGGTCCTGGAGCCGTCCTTCAGCTCGAAGCTGAGCATGGCGCCGAACCCGGTCTGCTGGCGCATGGCCAGGGCGTGCTGGGGGTGATCGGGCAGGCCGGGATAGTTCACCTTGGCCACGGCCGGGTGGCCGGCCAGGAACCCGGCCAGGGCCCGGGCGTTGGCCTCGTGGGCCCGCATGCGCAGGTGCAGGGTCTTGAGCCCGCGCAGCACCAGCGCGCAGTCGTGCGGGCTCTGGCTGGTGCCCAGGCTCATGTTGAGGGTGGCCAGGCGCTGGAGCAGGTCGCTCCGGCCCGGGGCCGCCACCACCGCGCCGCCCACCACGTCGCTGTGCCCGTTCAGGTATTTGGTCGTGCTGTGGAACACAAGATCGGCGCCCCAGTGGAGCGGCTGTTGCAGAACCGGAGACAGGAAGGTGTTGTCCACCGCCAGCAGCAGTTCCCGCTGCCGGGCCACCCGGGCCAGGGCGGCCAGGTCCAGCAGGCGCAGCAGGGGGTTGGACGGGGTCTCGGCCCAGAGCATCCGGGTGTTGGGCCGGATGGCGGTCTGCACCGCCTCCAGGTCGGTGAGGTCCAGGAAGCTGGTCTCCAGGCCGCTCACCACCCGGGCGTGCTCCAGGGCGCGGAAGGTGCCGCCGTAGCAGTCCTCGGGGCACAGCACGTGGCTGCCGTGCGGAAGCAGGCTCAACACCGCGATGATGCCGCTCATGCCGGAGCTGGTGCAGATGGCGCCGCAGCCCCCCTCCAGCAGGGCGACGGCCTCCTCCAACCGGGCCCGGGTGGGGTTGCCGGAGCGGGTGTACTCGAATCCCGCGCTGGTGCCGAGGTCCAGCAGGGCGAAGGTGCTGGTCTGGTAGATGGGCGCCGCCACCGCGCCGTAGGCCGGGTCCGGCGCCGCCCCGCCGTGCACGCACTGGGTGCCCAGCCCGGAACCGGCCAGCAGGCGCTCCTTGCCGGCCCAGCCCATGACCCCCGGGGTGCCGGGGGCCACGGTCTTGAATTCACCGCCGTCCTGCTCGCTCATGGGACTACGCCATGGCCTGCAGGATGTCCTGCTTGAGCTCTTCCACGTTCTCGATGCCCACCGACAGGCGCACCAGCCGGTCGTTGACGCCCAGCTTCTTCAGCAGCTCGGGCGGGAACGAGGCGTGGGTGGTCTTGGCCGGCAGGCAGATGAGGCTTTCCACCCCGCCCAGGCTGATGGCCAGCGCGATCAGCCGCAGCCGGCCGAGGAAGTGCTCGGCCAGCTTGGCGCTGGTCAGCTCGAACGAGATCATGCCGCCGAAGCCGCCGGCCTGGGCCTTGGCCAGCTTGTGCTGGGGATGGCTGGCCAGCCCGGGGTAGAAGACCTTGGCCACGCCGGGCAGGGTCTCCAGCCAGGCCGCCAGGGCGTTGGCGTTGCGCTCGTGCTGTTCCATGCGCACCGCCAGGGTCTTGATGCCGCGCATGAGCAGCCAGGAATCCTGGGGGCCCAGGATGCCGCCCATGGCGTTCTGGATGAAGGCCACTTCATCGCCCTGCTCCTCGGTGGCGGTCACCACCAGCCCGGCCACCACGTCGCTGTGCCCGCCCAGGTATTTGGTGGCGCTGTGCACCACGATGTCGGCGCCCAGCAGCAGCGGGTTCTGCCAGTACGGGCTCATGAAGGTGTTGTCGACGATGAACTTGAACCCGTGCTCCCGGCAGATGCCGGCGATGGCGCGGATGTCGGACACCTTCATCATCGGATTGGTGGGGGTCTCCACGAACACGGCCTTGGTCTGGGGGGTGACCGCCGCCTCGATGGCCTTCAGGTTGGAGCTGTCCACGAAGGTGACGGCCATGCCCATGCGGGTGAGGATCTTGGTGAGCAGCCGGTAGGTGCCGCCGTAGACCACGTCGGAGACGATGAAGTGGTCGCCGCTGCTGAAGGTCATGAACACCGCGGAAATGGCCGCGATGCCCGAGGCGAAGGCCAGGCCGCGCTTGCCGTGCTCCAGCACCGCGAAGGCCTTTTCCAGGGCGTCCCGGGTGGGGTTGCCGGAGCGGGAATACTCGAAGCCCTTGCCTTCGCCGTGCACGTCCTGGAGGAAGGTGGAAACCTGGTAGATGGGCACGCTGAGGGCGTCGAACTGCTGGTCGATCTCGTTGCCGGTGTGCAGCACCTGGGTCTGCTTGGTGAAGTCGGCTTTCATGGGGAAGCTCCTTATTGGGTCAATGCCCTAGGCAGGCGCGAAGGCGCCCGGTATGTGTGGAAGGTTTGGGTATGGGGTGCCTACGTCAGTGCGCCACCCCGAGGTAGGCCTTCTGCACCAGGGGATCGTCCAGCAGATCCTGGCCGGTGCCGGAGACGATCACCTTGCCGGTTTCCAGGACGAAGGCCTGGTCGGCCATGTCCAGGGCCTGGAAGGCGTTCTGCTCGGCCAGCAGGATGGTCACGCCCCGCTGGTTGATGTCCCGGATGATCTTGAACATGTGCTGCACCATCAGCGGCGCCAGGCCCAGCGAGGGCTCGTCCAGCAGCAGCAGGCTCGGCCGCGACATCAGGCCGCGGGCGATGGCGCACATCTGCTGCTCGCCGCCGGAGAGGGTGCCGGCGAACTGCTGGAGCCGCTCGCGCATGATGGGGAACATCTCGTACATCTCATCCAGGTCGGCCTTGATGCCGTCCTTGTCCTTGCGCAGGTAGGCGCCCATCATCAGGTTCTCTTTGACCGTGAGGTTGGCGTAGAGCCGGCGCCGCTCGGGCACCAGGCACATGCCCTGGGCCACCACCCGGAACGCCTCCCGGGGCAGCGGCTGGCCGTTGAACAGGATCTCGCCGCTGGCGGGGGTCAGCAGCCCGGCCAGGGTGGACAGCAGGGTGGTCTTGCCCGCGCCGTTGGCGCCCACCACGGCCACCACGGCGCCGTCCGCCACCTCCAGGCTGAGGTCGTGCAGGGCGTGGATGTGCCCGTACTTCACGTTCAGGTTAGATATGCTGAGCACGCTTGAACCCCTCTCCCAGGTAGGCCTTGAGCACATCGGGATCGCTCTGGATCTCCTCCGGCGAACCCTCCGCCAGCTTCTCGCCGAAATTCATCACGAAGATCCGCTCGCACAGGCTCATGACCACGTCCATGTGGTGCTCGATCAGGAGCGTGGTCAGCTGGAACTGGTCGTGGATCTTCCGGATCAGCCGGGAAAGGTCCAGCGATTCCTCCGGGTTCATGCCGGCCGCCGGCTCATCCAGCAGCAGCAGCCGCGGCTTGAGCGCCAGGGCCCGGGCGATCTCCAGCTTGCGCTGCAGCCCGTAGGGCATGGCGTCGGACCGGGTCGCGGCCTTGTCCTCCAGCCCCACCGCGGCCAGGTAGTCCATGGCCTCGTCGCGGATCGCCTGCTCCCGCCGGCGCACCTTGGGCAGGCGCAGGAAGGAGGCGGCCAGCGGGTAGGTCTCGTGGCAGTCCAGGGCGATGATCACGTTGTCCAGCACGCTCAGGTTGCGGAACAGCCGGATGTTCTGGAAGGTGCGGGCGATGCCCTCGCGGACGATGAGGTCCGGGCGCTGGCCGGTGATGGGCTTGCCCTCCAGCTGGATGGACCCTTCGGTGAGCCCATAGACCCCGGTGATCAGGTTGAAGGCGGTGGTCTTGCCGGCGCCGTTGGGGCCGATCAGGCCCATGATCCCGCCCCGGGCCACGTCGAAGGTGATGTCCTTGCAGGCGGTGATCCCGCCGAACCGCTTGGTGACATCGCGCAGTTCCAGCACCGGGGCACTTCCCGTTTCGCGATTCATGCCGCACCGTCCTTCCGGGCGCGCCGGAACCAGCCCCGGACCATGGTCCAGGACAGTTCCCGGTAGCCCATCAGCCCCTGTGGGCGGAAGATCATGATGAGCACCAGGAGCAGGCCGTAGGCCACCAGGCGCCAGATGTTGGCCACCCGGAGCGCTTCCGGGACGCCGATGAAGATCAGGGCGGCCAGGGCCGGCCCGCTGATGCTGCCCATGCCCCCGGCCACCACGGCCGCGGTGAGCTGGGTGGACATGTAGGAGGTGAACATGGACGGCTGGATGAAGCAGAAGTAGTGGGCGAACAACCCACCGGCCAGGCCCGCGCAAAACGCGCTGAACACCAGCGAGCGCAGCCGGCCGATGAAGATGTTCACGCCCATCATCTCGGCGGCCACGAAGTCCTCGCGGATGGCGATGCAGGCGCGCCCGTGGCGGGAGTGGATCAGGTTCCAGGCGGACCAGATGACCACGGCGGAAACCACCAGGAGCACCGGCAGGTTGGTGTCGTTGCGGATGCCGGGCAGGCCCCGGGCGCCCTGGGTGATGGGCAGGTTCTCCAGCAGCACCCGGATCGCCTCGCCGAAGCCCAGGGTGGCGATGGCGAAGTAGTCGGTGCGCAGCTTGGCCTTCAGGGTGGGGTAGCCGATCAGGAAGCCCACGATCCCGCCGGCGCAGCCGCCCAGCGCCAGGGCCACGTAGAAGTTGAAGCCGTAGAAGTAGGTGAGGATGGCCGCGGTGTAGGCGCCGATGGCGAAGAACGCCGCGTGGCCCAGGGAAAACAGGCCGGTGAACCCGGTGAACACCGCCAGACCGACGGTGGCGATCAGGTAGATGAGGCCGAGCGAAATGACGCCGGATACGTATTCCCACATAGGGCTACACCTTTTCCTCTAGGAAGCGGCCGAACAAGCCCGTGGGCATGACCAGCAGAAGCAGCACCAGCAGGGAGAAGCTGAACACGTCCCGGACCACGGACGATACGTAGGCCGACACGAAGGTCTCGGTCACCCCCAGCAGGAGTCCGCCCACCACGGCGCCGGGCAGGCTGCCCAGGCCGCCGATCACCGCGGCGATGTAGGCCTTGTTGGTGATCCAGCCCATGGTGGGGTAGACGATGTACTTCATGCCCAGGAAGGTGCCGGAGATGCCCGCCAGCCCCCCGGCCAGGCAGAACACCAGGCCGATCAGGTGCTTGTCGTTGACCCCGTTCAGGGAACACACCTGGATGTCGTAGCTGGCGGCCCGGATGGCGATGCCGGTGCGGCTCTTCTGCAGGAAGAAGTGCAGGGCGTAGATGGCGGCGAAGGAGAAGGCGATGGCGAACACGTCCAGCACGCCGATGGACACCCCGTGGAAGGTCAGGTTGCGCTTGGTGAACACCTCGGGGAAGGCGTAGAAGTGGGCGCCGACGATGGCGTAGACCAGGTTCTCCAGGAAGATCGCGGTGCCCATGGCGCTGATCATGAAGAACAGCGACGAGGCCCGGCGCTTGCGCAGCGGCGCGTAGGCCAGCCGCTCGTTCAGGTAGCAGAGCGCGGCGGCCCCCAGGATGGAGAGGGCCAGGGCGACGCCCAGCGGCAGGCCCAGCTTGACCATGGCGAAGTAGCCGATGTAGGCCCCCAGCATGATGATGGAGCCGTAGGCGAAATTGCTGAAATTCAGGATGCTGAAGACCAGGGAGTAGCCCACCGCCATGAGCGCGTAGATTCCGCCGATGGCCAATCCGGTCAGCAAGGTTTGGACGAACAAGAGCCCCCCCTATCGCGCGGTTCTGCCGCGAAAAACCAAGTCACGAGAAGAAGGGGGACGGCGCCCGCGGCCGCCCCCTCCCGGTGCTGCGCCCTACTGGGTGACGAACTTGGTAACGAAAATGAACTTTCCATCCTTGACCTGCTGGATGACCGCAGGCTTGTTGAGCGGGTTGTGGTTGCTGGCATCCACCGTGAACATGCCGGACAGGGTCTGCAGGCCCTTGGTCTGGCCGATCTGGGCGGTGAGCTTGGCCGGATCGGTGCCGCCGGTCTTGGTGATGGCGTCGATGATCACGTCCAGGGCGTCGATCGCCATGACCGGGTTGGGCATGACGGGATCGTTGTTGTACTTGGCCCGGTAGTCCTTGATGAAGCCCTGGATGTCGGGGTCTTCCAGGCTGGTGATGTTCACGAAGTAGGAGCCGTTCACCGCAGCGCCGCCCAGGGTGATCAGGTCGGGGCTGGCCCAGCCGTCCCCGCCCATGGGAATGGCCTTGATCCCCAGATCGGAGGCCTGCTTCATGATCAGCGCGGCTTCCTTCTGCATGGTGGGGATGTAGAGCACGTCAGGGTTGCTGCCCTTGATCTTGCCCAGGATGGCCCGGAAATCCAGCTCGCCCGAGCGGAACGCCTCGCTGGCCACCACCTTGCAGCCCTGCTTCTGGAACTCGGCGGTGAAGTACTTGCCCAGCCAGGAGGAGTAGTCCGAACCCACGTCATAGATGATCGCGGCGTTCTTCAGCTTCAGGTTCTTGGCGGCGAACTGGGCGGCCACGGTGCCCTGGAACGGATCGATGAAGCAGGTGCGGAAGGCGGTCTTGCGCACCTGGCCGGTCTTGTCGTCCACGGTGACCTTGGGGTTGGTGGCCGAGGTGGCCAGGAACGCCACGTTGGCCGGCTCGGTCACCGAGGTCATGGCGATGGCCACGCCGCTCTGGCCGGGGCCGATGATGGCGCAGACGCCGTCGCTCACCAGCCGCTTGGTGACGTTGACGCCCTCGGTGGCGTCGGCCCGGGTGTCGTAGGAGATGAGCTGGATCTGCTTGCCCATGACCCCGCCCTTGGCGTTGATCTTGGCGATCTCCATGTCCAGGGCGTTCTTTTCCGACTGGCCCCAGGTGGAATTGTCGCCGGTCAGCGCGACCGCCTGACCGATCTTGATGGTATTGCTCTTCTTGTCGCAGCCGATGACCGCGCAGAGCGCGACCGCCAGCGGGATCATGGCCGAAAGCTTCGAGTTCATGTAGGTTCCTCCTGGTGGAGTGGTTGCGTTGAGGGACGGGTCTTGCGGGGCAAAGCCGGGGAATCGGGTTCCGGACAACAAACCACGCTCCTTTTCATAAGGAGCGATAGGCCCGGATCTGGGATCGGCTTGAAGATTGTCCCCAAGATGAACCCATTAACTATTTGAGCAAGTGCTTTTTTCAAACCATGAATTGATGGGAGTTACCCATAAACCCATCATGCCAGTTTTCTATGAATTTTGGAGTGATGAACTCATTGATGCATTTACCGTGCCAATGGCCGTTTGCCCGTCCCGGCTCATCCAGGGCCGGTTCCTTCCCTGGCAACGGGCGCAACGGGGGATTAGAATGACCCATTCAACCCTTTGTCCTTTTCCCGCGGAGGCCGGCCCATGGCCAAGAAGGTCGCCCTGATCACAGCCTTCTCCAAGGTCGCCGAGGTGCACCGGCAGACCCTGGAGGCCCTGTTCCGGGGCGCCATCGAGCTGCGCTGCTACTCCTACGACGTGGCCAACATCACCGGCCCCATCGACGCCGACCTGTTCCTCATCTCCATCTACCAGATCTACCTCAACCTCCGGCCGTTCATTGCAAAGAACGCCAAGGCCATCATCATCAGCAACACCCTCACCGAGGAGCAGTACCAGCGGATCGCCGCCATGCCCGCCGGACTCTCCGTGCTGCTGGTGAACTACAGCGTGGAGATGACCATGGACACCATCTCCCTGTTCCATCGGCTGGGCCTGAACCACCTGGACCTGGTGCCCTGCTACCCCGGCACCACCCATCTGCCGCAACTGGAGACCGCGGTGACCCCGGGCGAGCCCCAGCACGTGCCGCCCTGGGTGAAGCAGGTGGTGGATATCGGCGACCGGGTGATCGACGCCAAGACGATGATCGATCTGGCCACCGGCCTGGGGCTGGAGCGGCTGCTCAAGGAAGACCGCTTCATCGAGTATTTCCAGAGCATCCGCCACAGCCCCGACAGCGTCACCTCGCTGTTCGACCGCACCAACATCCTGGAGGGCCAGTTGTCCAGCCTGCTGGACGTCATGGACGACGGCATCATCATCATCGAGAACAACGGCATGGTCTACGCCTGCAACCGCAAGGCGCGGGAGGTGCTGGACCGCCCGGGCGACCTGGTGGACTGCAAGGCCTCCGACCTGATTCCCGGCATCCCGTTCGACCGGGTCATGGCCGGCCAGATGGAGGTGGACTACACCCTGGTGAAGATCAACTCCCGCGACGTCTCCATCAAGGTGGTGCCGGTGGTGGTGGGCCGGAAGACCCGGGGCGCCCTGGCCATCATCAACAAGTTCGAGGACAAGGAGCGCAGCCAGCACCGGCTCCGGTCCCAGCTGCTGGGCAAGGGGCACCGGGCGCGCTACACCTTCGAGCAGATCCTCACCCGGGACCCGGACTTCATCGAACTCAAGGACCTGGCCCGGAAGAAGGCCAAGTCCGACGCCTCGGTGCTGATCATCGGCGAGACCGGCACCGGCAAGGAGCTGTTCGCCCACGCCATCCACAACGCCAGCCGGCGCAAGGAGTGGCAGTTCGTGACGGTGAACTGCGCAGCCCTGCCGGAAAGCCTGCTGGAAAGCGAGCTGTTCGGCTACGAGGAGGGCGCCTTCACCGGGGCCCGCCGGGGCGGCAAGCCCGGGCTGTTCGAGCTGGCCCACCAGGGCACCATCTTCCTGGACGAGATCGGCGAGATGGACCTGAACCTGCAGACCCGGCTGCTGCGGGTGCTGGAAAGCCGGGAGGTCATGCGCATCGGCGGCGACAGCATGATCCACATCGATATCCGGATCATCGCCGCCACCAACAAGGACCTGTGGAGCCTGGTGGAGCAGGGCCAGTTCCGCCGCGACCTTTACTACCGGCTGAACGTGCTGCCCATCCAGGTGCCGCCCCTGCGCGAACGCAGGGACGACATCCTGTTCCTGCTGGACCACCTGAAGCGGCAGATCGGGGTGGAGCTGACCATCACCCCGGAAACCGCGGAGCTGCTGGTGCGCTACCCCTGGCACGGCAACGTGCGCGAGCTGAAGAACTGCGCGGAGTACCTGGCCTACCTGGACAAGCGGACCATCGAGGCCAGGGACCTGGCGCCGTTCCTCAAGTGGCCGGAGGCCGGCCCCCGGGGCGGGGATCCGGGGCTGGCCGCCTTCCGGGAAGGGATCGGGGTGCCGCGCGACCACTACATGTTCATTCTCGAATGCCTGTACGGCAACCACCAGAACCGGCTCCGCTCCGGCCGCCGGAGCCTGGTGCAGATCGCCCAGAAGCAGGACCTGTTCCTCACCGAGGCGCAGATCCGCAAGGCCCTGGTGCAGATGGAAAGCTTCGGCTACGTTCATCTGCACAGCGGCCGGGGCGGCAGCACCATCACCCCGGAAGGCATCGAGGCCCTCAAACAGCTGCGCAACCAAAGGACATGACATGCACGACGCCACCAAGCTCATCCAGCCCCCCACCGGCGACCCCTCCGGCGGGCGCCCGGTGCGGACCATCAACCCGGCCCTGCAGCGGGGCTCCACCGTGCTGTTCGAGCGCTATGAAGACCTGGCGGCGGCCAATGCCGGCCGCTACCCGGGGGTGACCTACGGCACCGACCGGCTGCCGGTGCAGCGCACCTTCGAGCAGGCCATGCTGGAACTGGAAGGGGGCGGGCTGACCCGGGCCTTCCCGTCGGGGATCAGCGCCATCATCAACACCCTGCTGGCCTTCACCCGGGCCGGCGACCACATCCTGGTGTGCGCCAACGCCTACGGCCCCACCATGCATTTCTGCGAAACGGTGCTGGCCCGGTTCCAGGTGGAGACCAGCGTGCTGCCGGCCGACGCCGGGGCCGGCATCGCCGGCCAGCTGCGCCCCAACACCGTGCTCATCCTGCTGGAGTCGCCCGGCTCCAACACCTTCGAGCTGCAGGACATCCCCGCCATCACGGCGATCGCCCGGGAGCGCGGCATCCTCACCGTGCTGGACGCCACCTGGGCCACGCCGCTCTACCTCAAGCCGTTCCAGCTGGGGGTGGACGTGTCGGTGCAGTCGGCCACCAAGTACATCGCCGGCCATTCCGACGTGCTGCTGGGCGTGGTGACGGTGACCGAGGCGCTGGCCGAGCGGTTCGACGCCTTCTACCGGGTGATGGAGCTGTTCGCCGCCCCCGAGGACTGCGCGCTGGCCCTGCGCGGGCTCAAGACCCTGCCGGTGCGCCTGCGCCAGCACAGCCGGTCGGCCCTGCAGGTGGCCCAGTGGCTGTGCGGCCAGCCCCTGGTGGACCAGGTGCTGCACCCGGCCCTGCCCAGCCATCCCGAGCACCACCTGTGGCTCCGGGACTTCCAGGGCGCTTCGGGCCTGTTCGGCTTCACCTTCAAGGAGGAGTTCCCCGAGGCCCGCCTGGCCGCCTTCGTCAACGCCCTGCGCCTGTTCGGCATCGGCTACAGCTGGGGCGGGTTCCAGAGCCTGGTCACTGCGGCCCGGTATCCCCGGGCCCTGCCGTCCCGCTATCAGGACCGGACCATCGTCCGCCTGAGCATCGGGTTGGAGGATCCCGAGGACCTGATCCAGGATCTGGCGTCGGCCTTCGCCGTCATCGCTCCGGGACGAGGTGGATCACCCGCTCGGTGACCCGGTCCACGGCGGCCCGGGAATAGGCCAGCTGGAAGTAGCGGCCGGTGCGCCACAGGTCCGCCAGGTCGCGGTAGTGCGGGCTGTCCGGGTCGCCGGACTGGCCGGGGTGGTTCACCGCCCGGGAGTTGTCCCAGCGGCCCACGTCCACCACCATGCGCACCGCCGGCCCGTTCATCTGGCGGAAGTCGCTGGGCCGGGGCAGGGACTGGCTGGGGGTGTACTCGGAACCGTTCTTGGCGAAGGGGCCCACGTTGATGCGCACCCGGGTGGCGTCGTCCACCGCCGCGGCGAAGGGATGCTCGTTCAGGTTGAAGTGCAGCTTGCCCCACTGCCACAGGGCAGGTTCCGGTCCCTCCAGCTTCTCCATCTCCTCCCAGGCCGCGCCCAGGGTGGCGAGCAGCAGGCGGTCGCGCTTTTCCGCGGCGTGTTCGCCGAACCGGGCGCCGGGCTGCTCCAGGCCCTTCAGCATCTCGTCCATGTCGGTCTCGGTGACCACCGCCGCCGCGTCGGGCGCCAGCACGGCCTCCCGGTAGCCCTTGCGCAGGTGGCGCAGCTGCCAGACCTCCTCCAGCGCGGCCTGGGGCGAATCCGCCGCCTGGCGCGCGTCCCAGTGGCGCAGGAAGGCCAGCGCCCGCTGGGTCCTGGGCTCCGGGGAGGACAGCGGGGCCAGGAGCGCCATCAGGCGCCGGGCCGGAATGGACAGGATGTCGTTCTGCAGCCGTTCGGAATCCTCCAGGGAGACCTTGGGCAGCCCGCCCAGCACCTCGTTCAGCCGCTGGTAGCGGGAGGGGTTGGTCCACTCGAAGCCCAGCTTGCGGTCCCGGGCCGGGTAGTCCGCGGGGATGTTGTAGGCGTTGGCGGTGGCGATCCAGCCCTGCCTGGGGTTGTAGCTGGAGGGCATGAAATCGCCGCGCCAGAACCCGCTCCATTCATAGCGCCCGTCCCCGGGCACCGGCAGCAGGCCGTCCCAGTTGGGCCGTTTGGGCGTCAGCCCGGTGGCGGCCCAGCCGATGTTGCCGTGCAGGTCCGCGTAGATCTGGTTCAGGGTGGGCGCCCCCCAGTTCACCAGCGCCTTGCGGAACTGGATGAAGTTCCTGGCCCGCATGTAGTCCAGCGAGCCGAAGTACGGGCTCATGCCCGGCTCCAGCCAGCCGGAGCGCACCGCGTAGGCGCGGCCCTTGGCCGGGTCCAGGTAGATCACCGGCCCGTGCCGGGTGAAGGCGAGCTCCACGGTCTGGGCCGCGGCCCCGCGCACCGGGATGGTTTCCCGCTCCACGCGGAACGGCTCCCAGCCGCCCTGGTAGCGGTACTGGGTCGGGTCGGCGGGGTTCAGCTCGTAGACGTAGAGGTCCTCCTGGTCGATGTTGAAGATGGTGAGCCCGAAGGCGATGGTGCCGTTGTGGCCCAGGGAGATGCCCGGCAGGGCCGGCTCCCCGGCGCCGATCACGTCCAGCCCGGGGGCCGACAGGTGCACCAGGTAGCGCAGGCTGGGCACCGAATAGGCGCGGTGCGGGTCGTTGGCCAGGATGGGGCGGCCGGTGGCCGACTTGCCCGGGCCGATCACCCAGCTGTTGCTGCCCTCCTCCGGCTCGTCCTCCAGGGCCGCCCGCTGCACGGGCTGGGCCTGGGCCGCGGACCGGGTGATCTTCACGTCCTGGGTGGCCAGGGAGAACACCTTCAGCAGCCCGGGCGGCAGGCATGGGTCGAGCCCGTCCGGCACCTGCGCCTTCCAGCCGTTGGTGAGCCCGGACCGCACCTGGTCCAGGTCCACGTTGCCGGTCCGGCACAGGGTGTTGGCCCGGGCCACTTCCGAACGGAGGTTGCGGGTGAGCCCGTGGGAGCGGATCCGCACCACGTCGTCGGCCTGCCACCGGGCGGGCTGGTAGTGCAGGAAGGTGAATTCCCAGGGCAGCCGCGCCGGGTTGCCCTTCAGCCAGTCGATGTAGGCATTGATGCCCGAAACGAAGCTCTGGGTGACCCCCTCGAATTCCCGGGTGTGGTTGGAACTGTAGATGCGCCATTCACGGTCCATGTCGCCCCGGTAGAGGAACAGGCGGGAGGCGCGGTCCTGCTCCACGAACTCGGGGCCGAACACTTCGGCCAGCTGCCCGAGCCCCCGGCGGCGCCACAGATCGATCTGGAACAGGCGGTCCCGGGCGGCGTTGAAGCCCTGGGCGAAGAACACGTCCCGCTGGCTGCGCGCGTAGATGTGCGGCACGCCCCAGCGGTCGATGCGGATGTCGGCGGGGGCCTGCAGGCCGGCGACCCGGAGGGTCTCCGCGGCCACGGGCCGGGTGTCCCGGGCCAGGCCCGGCAGGGCCGCCAGGGCCGTGGCTGAAAGGGCCAGCGCAGCGCTGCGCAGCATGGATGAGCCTGATCCCGTTCGCATTCCAACCTCCCGTGGATATCACCCCAAGCTGGCTTTTTGCCCACGCAGGGTGAAGCCTTTGACGATGTCCTTCAGACCTTCAGCGACCTTGGAGAGATCCTCAGCGGTATGGGTGATCTCCTGGACCGTGGAGGCAAGCTCCTGGGTGGCCGCGGCGTTCTGGTCCAGACGGGAGGCCGTCTGGCCCATCATGCCGCCGACCGCCTCGCTGGTCTTCGCCTGCTCCCGGCTCAGGGCGCCGATCTCCTGGATGTGTCCGGCCACTTCCGAAATGCGTTTCCCGATGGCCTCCAGATTGCCCCGGGTCTCGCCCACGCTGGCCACTCCTCCCGCCACCGCCGCCTGCGTCTGGAGAATGATCTGCTCGATCTCCCGGGCGGCCTGGGCGCTGCGCTCAGCCAACTTGCGGACTTCCTCGGCGACCACAGAAAAGCCCTTGCCGTGTTCCCCGGCCTTGGCTGCCTCGATGGCGGCGTTCAGGGAAAGCAGGTTCGTCTGGTTGGCGATTTCCTGGATGACCTGAACAGCCTGGACGATCCTGTCCGTGGCGTCCCGGATCTCCTGCATCGCCCTTTCCGTTCCCTTGCCGGCCTCGGTGCCGCCCTGGGCATCCCGGACCGCCTTTTCGGACTCGGCGCCAGTGCGCTGGGTGTGGTCGCCCATGGCCGCCACGTTGGCCTCCAGACCCTTGAGGTCCTCCTGCACCTTGCGGCCAGCCTCCTGGAGACCCTCGCCGACCCTGGCCGTTTCCTCCACCGTGCGCGACATCTCCTCGGCGCTGGCAGCGAGCTCCGTGCTGCCCGAAGCCACCCGGACCGAGGCCTGTTCCACGTTCTGGAGCGCCTGGTTCAATTCGTCTACCATCTGGTTGAAGGTATCCGCAAGCTGGCCAATCTCATCCTGCCTTTGAATGGGCGCATGGACGGTCAAGTTACCATGAGCCATCTGGGTCATGGACTTCGAAAGCGCCGTGAGCGGAAGCAGGATGTTCCGGCGCATGAAGAAGGTCACGATCAGGCCGATGATCACCAGCACCGCCAATCCGGCAAGGGTGGCCAGCAGGCGCATGTTGGCCACCGTCTTGTGCAACTGGGCGGTCGAGATGGACACCCCGAAGGCCCCTACCAGGTCTCCGTTCTTCCGCCCCTTGAACGCGTCCATGCCACTGGCAGCATGGCACTGGGTGCATTCCTCCTGGAGTTTCGCGGGGGCCATGACGTACATCTGGGAGTTGCCGTCTGCACCGCGGTACTGGGTCGACAGGATGGGAAGGGAAGGGTCCTTCTCGAATGCCAGCAAGGCAGTCCGCTCAAAATCCGCCGCGGGTCCCGAGCCCGTGACCTGGCCGGGGAGTGCCCTGTGGAAGGCCATGTTTTGGCTTTTGCAGTAGTCCTCGGCGGCGGAATGAATCATGAAGCGGGAGTTCACAGCGATGGAGGTCAGTTGCTTCTGGAAGGCTGTTTCGGCCTGGCTCGCCTGTGCCGCGCTCACGGCCGCTATGACCAGGGCCATGACCAGGGCCAGAGCCGCGCTAACGGAAATTATGAATCTTGAAGTTAGATTCAATTTCATAAGAAGCCCTATGAGGATTTCTTTTAGGCTCAGCCTACGCCGATTGCAAAAAACAAAGAGGATGCGGGATCACTATAGGACGAAATGGCCTTCTTGACGAAGGCAGCCTGGAGCTTGTGCTGTGCACGTCATCCAAGGCACTGGGCCGGGAACCAACAGCAGGTGCGCCAGGAACCCCTGAAAGCTGGACTCCCAGAGGCTCTTGGACTAGCGGAGTGGTGCGCCCAACAGGACTCGAACCTGTGACCTACGGCTTAGAAGGCCGTTGCTCTATCCGCCTGAGCTATGGGCGCGGCGGTCCTGCTTCTCATCATGCCTGGATCCGAGGATTCGGCTTGAGGCATCCATGGATCTTTGCGTG
This sequence comes from Holophaga sp., assembly GCA_031292735.1. Next base: position 7,024 of record JARLGP010000010.1, on the reverse strand, counting down.
ATTCGGGTGCCTTTGGCGAGCCTGAATTTTGGCGAACCGACTCCACGGGGGACGGAAACCCCACCGCGTCCCGGCGGGCGGGTCGGTCGCAGGGCGAAATCTGTTCCCTTTAAATTAATAAAATCATGGAAACAGAAACGTTCCCCAAAGAAGTTGATGCTTCAAGGATGAAATTGAGAATCCATAAAAACATATTGTTTTCAAATAAGAGACAGTATTAAATATGCAATGAAAAATCATTCTAGACTTATTATTAATATACATAGAAATGCTTTGTAAAAAATTGATCTAAAGATTCCATTGACTATTATTTTTCAATGTGATGGAATCCACCGTGTAATACCTATGGCACTCTCCATTTGAATGAAATCCTCTTTTCCTGCTTGAACGCCCGCATATGAAAACGCAGTCCCCAATTCAAACCCTTTTAAACTCGTTCCGAGGGGCCAAGCGCCACCCCAGGATGGCCTGCCCGCACGGTTTTGCCGGTACCGGGCCAGGGCGCGGATGGGGGGGCTTTTCGGGCGGATTCCTGGGCTTCCTGCTGGGGCTGGCCGGGGTGGGCTCGGCCGGAGCGGTTCCGCAGGTTCCGGCCGCGGTGGAACAGGCGCAGGCCCGGCCGCCGAAGGTCCCCGAGGCCGCGCCGAAAGCGGGGGCCAAGTCCGTGCCGGCCGCCGCGGACCCGGCGCCCGCCGCGCCGGTCCACCCGGCTCCCGCGGCGCCCTCGAAGCCCTTCGTCCTGGCCTCCGACCTGTTCGCCACCACCCTGGCCAGCCCCCGTCCGCCCGAGGTGCGCATGGGCAGCGACTACGTCATCGGCAGCGGCGACCAGCTGGCCCTCACCACCTTCGGAAGCGTCGCCCTGGCGCGGGTGCTCAAGGTGGACCGGGGCGGCAAGGTGTCCATCCCGGACGTGGGCCTGCTGGAGGTGAGCGGGCTCACCCTGGACGCGGCCCGGGCCATGGTGCGCGCCGCCCTGCGGCGGAAGTACTCGGGCCTGGAGCAGTTCAATCTGGAGGTGGTGGGCCTGCACGACGTGGAGGTGATGGTCATCGGCGAGGTGGGTCACGCGGGCTCGTACCTGGTGCCCAGCGCCAGTTCGCCCATGGCCCTGCTCGGCCTGGCCGGGGGGCCGTCGGACCATGGCTCGTACCGGAGCATCCGCCACCTGCGCGCCGGCAAGGTGATCCAGACCCTGGACCTCTACCGCCTGCGCTTCGAGGGCACCGGCCTGGAAAGCCGCGGCTTCCTGGACGGCGACACCCTGTTCGTGCCCCTGGCGGGCACCCGGATCACGGCCATGGGCGCGTTCCGCCGCACGGCGGCGGCGCCGGGGGGGGTGCTCATGGAATTGGCGCCCGGGGAAAGCGCCCAGGAGGCGGTCCACTTCGCCGGCGGGCTGATCCCTGCGGCCAGCCAGGTGCTGGTGACCGTCCAGCGGGTCAGCGCCGATGGCATCAGCACGGTGCGGGACATCCCCAACCTGCCGGCCGACCTGCGCGCCGCCCGGTTCTGCGAAGGGGACGTGCTGCGCGCCCTGGCCCGGGAGGAACGGCTGGAGGAATACGTGGAGGCCGCCGGCCGCGTGGCGGTGCCCGGGCGCTTCAGCTACCGGGAGGGCATGCGGGTCCGCGACCTGCTGGCCCTGGGCGGAGCCGGCGGCCAGCTGCTGCCGGACAGCTACCGGCTGCGCGGCGAGATCCTCCGGACCCTGGCGGACGGCCGCACCCGGCTGCTCAGCTTCGACGTGGACCGGGCCCAGAAGGGGGACGAGGCGCACAACCTGCCCCTGCAGCCCCGGGACCGGGTGGAGCTGGGCGACGTGGCCGACCTCCGCCTGGCCAAGCGGGTGACCATCCTGGGCCCCTTCACCCGGCCGGGGGTGTTCGATTGGCACGAGGGCATGCGCGCGGCCGACCTGATCTACCGGGCCGGGGTGCCCAAGCTTTCCGCCGCCCGCCACTACGCCGAGCTGGCGCGCATGGGGGACGGCAAGACCAACCAGGTGATCCGCCTGGACCTGGCCCGGCTGCTGAGCACCGAGGAGCAGGCGCCGGTGGCGCTGGAGGACGAGCAGGTGAATCCCACGCTCCAGCCCTACGACCAGATCACCATCTACGAGAATCCGGATTTCCGCATGCACCGCACCGTGACCGTCCTGGGCCAGGTGCAGCGGCCCGGCCCCTACGTGATCCAGGAGGAGCGCTTCACCCTGCGCGAGCTGGTGGCGCGGGCCGGGGGGCTCACCGCGGACGCCATGCCCGCCGGGGCGATCTTCCTGCGTTCCAGCCTGGAGCCCAGGGACCTCAGCGCCCGGGAGCCCGGGCCCGGCCCGGAGCCCGGCCCCGGGAGCTTCAAGACGGTCAACGAGATCCTCCAGCGGCTGAACGAGACCCGGCGCGCCCGGGACACCGGCGCCCTGGAATCCAGCCCCCTGCTGCACGGCCTGCTGCAGGGCGAGCTGAACCGGATGGTGGTCGACCTCCCGGCGGTGCTGGAGGGGGACCCCCGGCAGGACGTGGTGCTGCTGGACGGCGACCAGGTGTTCATCCCCAGGCGCACCGATTCGGTGTGCGTGGTGGGCGAGGTGGCCAGTTCCTTCTCCACCTTCCATGTGCGGCCCGGCGACCGGGTGCGGGACCTGCTGAAGCTGGCCGGGGGCTACACCCGCAACGCCGACCGGGCCCAGGTGCGCCTGCTCAAGGCCGACGGCCGGGTGCTGGATTCCCGGGTGGAGCGCGCCGCCATCGATCCGGGCGACGCCCTGCTGGTGCCCCAGCGCATCCGCAAGGACGTGCCCTGGCAGGACACCCTGCTGGCCATGACCCCCATCGCCATTCTGTACAACGCCATCCGCCGCTGAGTCGTCCCGCTTCGGCCGGGATCCCGGAGGAACCTGAACCATTTGTAAACCCAGCGTCCTGAGCCTTCAGGACGAGAGGGAGTTGTCGCTTCGAGAGGCTTTGAAAAAAATGGAATCATCGAAAAAAGACCAAGCATACGACACCTGGAACGAGGGGGCGGGATCCCGCCGCTGGAAGCTGCCCAGTCGGCCCACGGTGCGCCGGGGCGGGAAGCTGCTGCTGGACGGGGCGCTGGCGGCCATGGCCTGGGCCCTGGCCTGCGCCCTGCTGCACCGGGCGCTGCCCACGGCCCGGGGCACCGCCCTGTTCACGGCGCTGGCCCTGGCGGTGAACGCGGCGTTCGGCTTCACCAGCCAGCACTACCGCATGGTGGGCTTCACCGAGGCCTGGGCCCTGCTGCGCGGCTCCCTGGCGATCACCGCCGCCGCGCTGGTGTTCTGCGCCCTGAACGGCGCGTCCCGGTTCCGGGTGGAGGGCGCCGACATCTGCTGCTCGGCCGGGCTGCTCACCGGGGCCATGTGGTTCGGGTTCCGGGTGCTGGCCATGCGGCTGCACCGGCGCCGCTTCACCGCCCAGCCCGAGCCCGCCGGCGGGTGGCCCCGGGCGGAACGCACCCTCATCGTCGGGGCGGGCCGGGCCGGCATGCGGCTGTGCCAGGAGCTGCGCGAGCATCCCCGGCTGAACTACCAGGTGCTGGGCTTCGTGGACGACGCCCTGGAAAAGCAGGGGGTGCGCATCGAAGGGGTGCCGGTGCTCGGCCCCACCCGGCTGCTGCAGACCTTCGTGCGCGAGCAGGAGGCCACCCTGGTGATCCTGGGCATGGCCGGGGCGCCCGGGGCCAAGATCCGCGAGCTGAGCCAGAGGCTCCAGGCCACCGGCATCCGGGTGAAGACCGTGCCGGGCATCCTCGACCTGGTGGGCGACCATCCCTGGAAGCCGGAGGTGCGCGACATCGCCATCGAGGACCTGCTCCGGCGCGAGGCGGTCAACCTGGACACCGGCCCCATCCGCCACGCCCTGGATGGGTCGGTGGCGCTCATCACCGGCGCCGGCGGGTCCATCGGCAGCGAGCTGTGCCGGCGGGTGGCGAGCTTCCGCCCGGGCTGCCTGGTGCTGCTGGGCCGGGGCGAAAACAGCCTCTGGGAGATCGAGCGCGACCTGCGCCGGCTCTACCCCGACCAGGTGCTGGCGGTGGCGCTCTGCGACATCCGCAACCGGGCGCGGCTGCACCAGGTGTTCGACGCCTGGCGGCCCCAGGTGGTGTTCCACGCCGCGGCGCACAAGCACGTGCCCTACCTGGAGCAGCATCCCGAGGAGGGCATCGAGAACAACATCTTCGGCACCCAGAACGTGCTGAAGGCGGCCCTGGCCGCGGCCGCCCGGATCGTGGTGAACGTCTCCACCGACAAGGCGGTGAATCCGGTCAACGTGCTGGGCGTCACCAAGCGCATCGGCGAGCACCTGGTGATCCAGGCCGCCGCCCAGGCCCCCAAGGGCTCCCGCTACGTCAGCGTGCGGTTCGGCAACGTGCTGGGCAGCCGGGGCAGCGTGATCCCGCTGTTCCGCGACCAGATCCGCCGGGGCGGGCCGATCACCGTCACCCACCCGGACATGGTGCGCTACTTCATGACCATCCCCGAGGCCGGGCAGCTGGTGCTGCAGGCCGGAATCCTGGGCGGCACCGGCCGGGTGTTCGCGCTGGACATGGGCGAACCGGTGCACATCGTCGACCTGGCCCGGGACATGGCCCGGCTTTCCGGGCTGTCGCCGGGGGTGGACATCGACATCCAGTTCACCGGCGCCCGGCCCGGGGAGAAGTTCTTCGAGGAGCTGTTCACCGAGGTGGAGGACCGCAAGGCCTACGTCCACCCAAAGATCTTCGAGGCGGTGCAGGATCCCCGGGACCCCGCGCTGATGGAGCAGGGGCTCGCCGCCCTGCGGATGGCGCCCGGCCTGCCCGAAGGCGTGCGCCAGCGGGAGATGCTGCGCTGGCTCATGAAGCTGGTGCCGGTCTACCGCCCCGCGCCTTCGGGCATGGGCCGCTTCCTGCAGGAGGAGACCCGGCCCCGCTCCCGCGCCGCCCAGGAAGGGCCGCTGGGCGTCCCCGGCTAGCCGCGCCGCCGCCGCCCCTCCTTCCCCCCAGCCCGAGGTTCCCGCCATGCCCACGCTCCCCATGCTCGCCCGACTCGCCCCCAGGGAAGGCCTGCGCGTTCCCCTGCGCAACGCCTGCCTGGCGGGCCTGGCCGCGGCGGCGCTGTCGGTGCTGCTGCCCAACCAGTACCGCTCGGAGGCCAGGATCCTTTCCGACACCGGCCACGCCGGCGGCGGCTCCAGCCTGCGCACCGGGGTATGGGCGCCCACCGCGCCGCCGGAGACCCCCGCGCTCCGGGAGGACGGGCCCACCGTCATCTACGCCGACATCCTCAAGAGCCGGCGCATGGCCGAGCAGCTGCTGCTGCGCACCTACGAGTACAGCTACCGCCCGTGGCGCTTCGCCCGCCGGCGCCAGGCCCGGGCCACGCTGCTGGACTACCTGGGGGCGGCCAACGTCGACCGGGCCATGGGGCCGCTGAAGGCCGTCCTCAGCGTCCAGCGCGATCCCAAGTCCGGGCTGCTGACCATCAGCGCCGAGACCCGCTCCCCGGAGCTGTCCATGCAGGTGGTGCGCCGGGCGGCGGAAAACCTGCGCGACTTCCTGGTGGAGCTGGGCCAGACCGCCGGCCAGAACAAGGCCCGCTTCACCCTGGGCCGGCTGGAGGAGGTGCAGGCCAGGTACCGGGACCTGGGCCGCCAGTTCGAACAGTTCCAGGACAGCAACCGCAACTGGGAGACCAGCCCGGCCCCCAATATCCGGTTCCGCGGCCAGCAGCTCAAGGAGGGCCTCGCCCTCTGGAAGCAGGTCGTGATGAACCTCACCCTCAACCACGAGCAGGCCCTGCTGGAAGCCCAGAACGACACCCAGACCCTGCTGCTCATGGACCCGGGCAACCTTCCGCTGGAGAAGAGCCGCCCGTCCCGGGCCCTGATCGTGTTCGCCGTCGCCTCGGCGGCCGGCGCGGGCAGCTGGGTCTACCGCAACCGCACGGCCATCACCAACCGAATCCTAGCCAAGGAGCATTCCGCATGAGCACCTCTACCCAAACCGGCGCGGTGGTTTCACCCGCCAACGAGCTGATGGAGAAATTCAAGGACCGCACCGCCCGGGTGGGCGTGGTGGGCCTGGGCTACGTGGGCCTGCCGTTCGCCGTGGAAAAGGCCAAGGTCGGCTTCCACGTGCTGGGCTTCGACCGCAGCCGGGACCGGGTCGGCCAGGTGAACGCCGGGGCCAACTACATCGGCGACGTGCGCGACCAGGAACTGCGCGACCTGGTGCTGCGCAGGAACCTGCTGACCGCCACCGTGGACTGGGACCGGCTGCCGGAAATGGACGTGGTCGTCATCTGCGTGCCGACCCCGCTCACCCGCAACCTGACCCCGGACCTGCAGTACATCGAGGCGGTGACCGGGGAGCTGGCCCGCCGCCTGCGCCCCGGCCAGCTCATCAGCCTGGAGAGCACCACCTATCCCGGCACCACCGAGGAGGTGATGAAGCCCATGCTGGAGGCCTCGGGCCTGAAGGACGGCCGGGACTTCTACCTGGCCTTCAGCCCCGAGCGGGTGGATCCCGGCAACAAGCGCTACAGCACCCGCAACACCAACAAGGTGGTGGGGGCCGGGAACGGCGCCAGCCGCGAGGTGGCCCTGGCCTTCTACCGCCAGACCATCCTGCACGTGGTGCCGGTGAGCTCCTCCCAGGCGGCCGAGATGGTGAAGGTGTTCGAGAACACCTTCCGGGCGGTGAACATCGCCCTGGTGAACGAGATGGCCATGCTCTGCGACCGCATGGGCCTGGACGTGTGGGAGGTGCTGGACGCCGCCGGCACCAAGCCGTTCGGCATCCTTTCCTTCTACCCCGGCCCCGGGGTCGGCGGCCACTGCATCCCCCTGGACCCGCACTACCTGGAGTGGAAGGCCCGGGAGTTCAATTTCAACACCCGGTTCATCGCCCTGGCCGGCGAGATCAACCGGCGCATGCCGGAGGTCGTCATGGAAAAGGCCATGCGCCTGCTCAGCGACCACGGGCTGGGGCTGCGCAGCGCCCGGGTGCTGGTGCTGGGGGT
>JARLGP010000064.1 GCA_031292735.1 Holophaga sp. | reverse complement strand
GCCGCGGCCGGCGCCGGCCGGAGGCGGGCCCTGGCCGCCGCTCCGCGCGGCTCCAGCCGGATGACCCCGGGCAGCGACGTGTCCCGCTCCAGCACCCGCGACCAGTCCAGGTGATCGCGCAGGCGCAGCACCAGTTCCTGGCGTCCATCCGGCACCCGGAGCTCCTGGATGGGGGTGGCCCCCAGGGCGGCGCCGTTCAGGAAGGCTTCGGCCCCGGGCGGATCGGTCACCACCCGCACGGTGAACGGGGGATGTTCCAGCACCACCTGCACCGGGCCATCCCCCGGGTGGACTTCCCGCTGCTGGGGCGCGTATCCCTCCAGTTCCAGGCGCAGGGTGCCGCCGTCCTGGGGCATCCTGGCCCCGGCCAGGTCGGTGCGGCCGATCTCCTTGCCGTTGATGAAGACCCGCGCGCCCGGAGGCGCGGAGGAAACCGCCAGGAGGAAGCCGTGGGGCTGCAGCTCCCAGGCGGCGGCGCTGCCCAACAGCCCCAGCCCGACCAGGGTCGCCGCGATCCAGGCCCAGCGGGGCTTGCGGACCGCCGGGGCGGACACCAGGGTGGTGTCCGGCCCGGGAGACCGGAAGGCCTGGGTGGCCGGTTCCTCCCGTCCCTTCTGGAAGACGCGCGAGGGCGTGGCCTGGGTCTGGCGGTCCCGGTCGACCGCGGCCGCTTCCACGTGGGCCTGGACCAGCTGCGCCACCTCCGCCCCGGCATCCCCGCTGAGGCTGGCCAGGAACGCGGCCTGGGTGGCGGCGGGCAGGTCCACGGCGGCGATGAGGTCGCGCAGGAAGGCCGGCAGGTCCGCATAGCGGTCGCCGGGGTCCTTGCTCAGGGCCTTTTCGAACACGGCGCGCAGCGCGGGGCTCATGCCGTCCGGGAACAGGGGCGGTTCGTGGACGATGCGGAACAGCGTGGCGGCGATGGTGGGGCACTCGAACGGCAGCTCGCAGGTGAGCATCTGGAAGGCGGTGACGGCGAAGGCGTAGCGGTCCGAAACGCTGCTGGGCTCCACCCCGGTGAGCGCTTCGGGGGCGGTGTAGGAGGGGGTGCCGATGATCTGCCCGGTCTGGGTGAGCCGGGCACCCTCGCCCCGGGCGATGCCGAAATCCATCAGTTTGAGCCGGCCGTCGTGGCTCACCAGGATGTTGGCCGGCTTGACGTCCCGGTGGGTGATCCCCTCGCGCTCCGCCGCCTGGAGCGCGCTCATGCCCTGAAGCAGCAGGTGGATCACGCTTTCGGGGGGAATCCCCCGCTGGATGAGGTCGGACAGCGGCAGGCCGTCGATGTATTCCATGGCCATGAACGGCCCGGCCACCGGGTCCAGGCCCACGTCATGGACCGTCACGATGTTGGGATGGTTCAGCCGGGCCGAGATCTCCGCCTCCCGCTGGAACCGGAGCATGGCCGAATCCACGTCGGCATCGAACTCCCGCACCGTCTTCACCGCCAGGGGCCGCTTCAGCAGGGGATCGAAGGCCAGGTACACGGTCCCCATGGCGCCATGGCCGAGCACGCGCTGCACCTCGTAGCGCCCGATGGTCTTGGGTTCACTTGGCATCCGTCGGTTCCTCAGCCCTCAAGGCTGATTTTAGTGTAAATGCCGGCCACTGGAAGGCCATGTAAAGTTTAAGAGTTAGGGCCGGCCCAGGGCCAGGAGGTTGGCGAACAGCCGGTAGGCCCCGGGCACCCCCGCCGGCAGCTGCCGGAAGAAGCCAAGGCCGGTGTAGATGAACCGGCCCTTGCCGTGGGCGGCGACGATCAGGCTGCCGGAATCCGGCAGTTCCCCGGGATCCCGCACCGAGAAGATCGGCACGAAGCGGGCGTCCCAGTCCTCGGCGAAGTAGGTGCCCCGCTCCTGCACCCAGCCCTGGAAGTCTTCCGGAGTGATCCGGTTGGGCTGGTTCAGCAGCGCGTGGTGCGGAGCCAGGGGCACCATGGCCGCGGCCGGATCGGTGACCCGGTGGCTGGAGATCCGGAACGGGAACGGGCCGATGGCCTGGGTCACCAGGCCCTGGTCGACGCTGTACAGGACGATCTCGGTGCCGCCTCCGGCCACGTAGTCCAGCAGCCGCGGGTTGAGCCGGGCCAGGGCGGGGCGCACGTTGAACGCCCGGATCCCCACCACGATGGCGTCATAGACCGAAAGGTCGGCGGCCGCCAGGTCCTCGTCGTCGAGCAGGTCCACCCGGTAGCCCAGGGGCCGAAGCAGCGCGGGGATCTGGTCCCCGGCGCCGGTCACGTAGCCGATCCGCCGCCCGCCCTGCTTGAGGTCCAGCCGGACCAGCTTGACGGCGGCCGGCGGGAACAGGGTCTGCAGCGGGATGTGCGGGTAGTCGATGCGCACCACGCTGCGCGCGGACTCAGCGCCGCCGCCGGTCTCCGCCAGCACGGTGAGGGCGCCGGTGTTCGCGGCGGCCGGCGGGATCAGGGTGGCGCTGAACCGCGCCTCGTCGCCCGGCTTGGCCAGGGCGAAGCGCAGCTCGGCCGGCTCCACCCGCCAGCCGCCGCTCACCTGGAACTTCAACCGGCCGGCCGCCTGGGCCTTGCCGGCCACCGCCACCAGGCCGATCTGCCGTGACCCGCCGCCGGCCAGCACCTCCACCGGCTGGTCGAAGTTCACCAGCACCGGCGGCATCACCGCCAGCGGCTGGTAGCGCTCCCCCAGCACCTGGTCGCCCACCCGGTAGCGCACCGGCGCGGTGAGCTCGAAGGGCACACCGCCGGCCACCAGCTGGAAGGTGACCGCCAGGGCGGGCGGATTCTCGGGCAGCCCGGCCAGCTCCGGCGGGCCGCCGGGATGCAGGCCGGCGCTGAGGCCCCGTCCCATCCAGTACGGCTGGGAACAGGGGGTGCCGGCCGGGAAGGTGACCTTGAAGGTGGCCCGCACCGGCTCGTTGACCGGCAGGGCCTCCTGGGCCGCCCGGTGCGCCAGTGCCGGCGTCATGGCGTAGCCGGTGAGGGCGGCGCCGCTATCGTTGCGGGCGAGGATGGTGGCCGTCACCTCCAGCGGGTCCCCCGGCGCCACCGTCTGCCGGTCGGCCACGGCTTCCACCCAGATGCCCGCCGCGCAGCGGATTGCTTCCAGCAGCTGGGCGCGCTTGTCCACCACCCGGGGCTCGGCCGGGAGCCGGTCCAGGGCGGCCTTGGCCTTGAGCAGCATGGGCAGGATCCCGGCCGGGCGCTCCGGCCGGTAGGCCTGGCGCGCCCGGACCAGCCAGGAGGCGGCCTCCGCCGCGCCCGGCACCCGGCTCCAGGTGAGGTCGATCCCATCGAACAGGTCGGTCCTGGGAGGCTGGCCGGCCAGGGTCTCGAAAAGCTCCGTCCTGGGCCCGCGCTGGGCGATGGTGCCGAAGGCCTGGGAGCGGTGCTGGCTGCGGCTGGCCGCGCCCAGTTCGGGATAGGACATGCCCAGCAGCGGGTCGTAGCCGCCCACCTCCAGGCTCAGGTAGCTGCCCGGGGCCATGGCGTGCCATTCATTGGGCAGCCGGTAGCTGTTCCACACCAGGCGGGTGGCCTGCCAGGGCTTGACCCAGGCCAGCTGCTCCGGGAAGCGCGCCGGGTCCGCCGCCGCCTGGAACGCCTCCTGGGCGAGGATGGCCGAGGCGGTGTGGTGGCCGTGGGTGCCGCCGCGGGTGGGAGAGAAGCGGGTGACGATCACGTCCGGCCGCAGCTTGCGGATGGTCCACACCACATCCGCCAGCACCGTGTCGTGGCCCCAGATGGCCAGGGTCGCCTCCGGAGTCTTGGAGTAGCCGAAGTCCACCGCCCGGGAGAAGTACTGCTCCGCCCCGTCCAGGCGGCGCGCCGCCAGCAGCTCCTGGGTGCGCAGCGCGGCCAGGAGGTCGCCCTGCTCGGTGCCGATGCGGTTCTGGCCGCCGCCGCCCCGGTTGAGGGAGAGATAGCTGGTGCTGAGGTGCCTGCCTTTGGAGAAATAGGCCAGGAGCGCGTTGTTCTCGTCGTCGGGGTGGGCCGCCAGGTAGAGCACGCTGCCCACCACCTGGAGCTGGTCCAGGATCTGCTGCAATTCCGCGGCATCGCGCACCGGCGGCGCCTGGGCCGGCAAGGGGGCCGGCCAGGCCAGCAGAAGGCAGAGCAGAAGCCCCTTCAACCATGAGAGATTCCGCTCCATGCCATCCTCCGCGTGCAGACGCTGAGTCCAGGATAGATGAACCAGTCACCCTGGGCGGTCACAGATCCGCAGGAGCGTATCCGGACAACCCGCGGCGGGGAGACCGGAACCTTCAGGGCCCGGCAGCTGATCCAGGACCGGCCGCCCCAGGCCTGGTCGGATGGGTGTGGACCTATGCCATCCAACATTGATACGATGGATGAATAAGCCCCTTTTGAAACCGCCGCTGGGTTACACGGAATTTTGTCGGGATTTCAATCCTGGGTCTGAACGAACAAAAATATTTAAAACCTATTTTCCCCTTGGTTGGTGACGTGGATGCCGGGGCTGGAAGTCGAGGTGGACCCATGAAGAAGCTGGTGGTGATCTCCGGATCCGAGGTGACCCGCAAGGAACTGGCTTCCCAGTTGGCCAACCTGTTCGGCAACAGCGTGGAGATCGAGAGTCATGCCTTGAATAATGGCGACACGCCGCGCATCGAGAACGCGCTCGTGGTGGTGGCTTCCGCCACTATTCTGGAGCGGTGCAGGAACCGCCTCGCCGAAGGGTGCGAGATCCTGATCGGCAAAAGGACCTTGAACTACACCTACCTGAACAAGCTGTACGCTATTCCGGAAGGCAGCTCCCTGCTCATCGTCAACGGCTCCCACACCACGGCCATCGAGGTGACCGATCAGCTGAAAGAAATCGGTTTTGTTAATTTCTCGTTCCAAGCCCATTTCCCGGGGTGCGAGCCCACCAGCAGCCCTTTCGATTTCATCATCACCCCTGGCGAAACCAAGCTGGTCCCCTTCGGGAATGCGAGTTTGATCGATATTGGCCCGAGGATATTCGATATAACGACGATCATTGAAATCGTGAATTCGCTGGGCGTGGTCAATTCCGAGATCCAAGGCAAAATCAACCTGATATCCGCCAAGTACATGAAAACGATCATCTCCCTTGGCAAGGAACTCCACGTAAAAAATGATTTCCTATTGAAAATCATCAACAGCGTCAACGACGGCATCCTCAGCTACAGCAGCACCGGAGAGATTCAGCTCATCAACAGCATCGCGTCTGGCCTGCTGCGCATGAAAGAGGGCGACAACATCTTCAACGAGTCCGATAAAAAAGATAAAAAAATGAATGCCTTTTTAAAGGAGGACTCTCTTGAAAACTACATCTTCCAACTGAACAACTCAACCTACCTGTTCTCCAAGATCGTGGCTGATTCGAGCAAGGCCTGCCTCCTGACCATCAAGAACGTGCGGGAACGGATCAACATGGAGAATCAGCTCAAGGTCGAATTGAAACGCCAGGGCTACCGGGCGAAGTACACGTTTGACGATCTGATATTCAAGTCGAGCAGCATGCGGGAAATCATCTTGCGGGGCAAGAAGCTCGCTTCAAACGAGTTCAGCATCCTCATCTACGGTGAGAGCGGCACCGGCAAGGAGATTTTCGCCAGCGCCGTGCACAATGCCTCTAAACGCCACATGGGCCCTTTCATGGCGGTGAACTTCTCCGCCCTTCCCGACGAACTCATCGAAAGCGAACTGTTCGGGTACGAAGAGGGCGCCTTCACCGGAGCCAAGCGGGGCGGGAAAGTCGGCCTGTTCGAACTCGCCAACCAGGGCACCCTCTTCCTGGACGAAATCGGGGACATCTCCCCCAAGATCCAGTCACGGCTCCTGAGAGTGCTTCAGGAAAAAGAGATCTTGAAGGTGGGCGGGACGAAGAACATACCGGTGGATGTCCGGGTGGTGGCCGCCACCAACAAGGATCTGTCCGAAATGGTCAAGCAGGGAAAGTTCCGGGAGGATCTCTATTACCGGTTGAAAAAGCTCTATATCCATATCCCTCCGCTCAGGCAACGGCGGGATGACATCCTACCTCTGTTCAAGCATTTCCTGATCAAGAAAAACGGCTTTGACCTGAAGCTGACGGACGAGGCAAGGGCGCTGCTGACGGCCTATGACTGGCCCGGGAACGTGCGGGAGATGGAGAACAACGTCGAGTTCATCCTTACCGTTTGCGAAGGGAATTGCATCGACCGCTCCAGCCTCTCCGAGGACCTGTTGAAAGAGGCCGCGGTCGACCAGGCCCCCGACAGCGACCTGGTCCTTTTCATCCTGAGCTGGATCCAGAAGTTCAATCGGCAGAACGAAATGATCGGACGCAAGAAGCTGTCGGAGCTGTCCCGGGAAACCCGGTTCAACCTGTCCGAAAATCAAATCCGGAGGGTTCTTGGCGAACTCTCGGCCAGAGGCCTGGTCCAGATGTCCAAGGGCAAGGTCGGGCTGCGACTTACCGACGCAGGGGTGACCCATCTCAGCCGACCCTGACGGGCCCCAGGGGACTTCCCGGCGGCCTCAGTTCCGGGAATGCGGAACCATGTCCTCAAGGTGGATGACGATGTCCCGGTGCCCGGCGAGGACCGCCATGGCCACGAGGAAGAAAAGGATGGACCGGCGCGGGCGCGTCATGAGAAATCCGCCGGCGAATGGCGGATCTTTTCGGCAAACCCTTCCAGGAACCGGTCGATATCCCTCTTCAGGACCGCGTAACCCGCGCTCTTTTCACAGGTTGTTTCGTCCATGTACAGCCTGCGGTTGATCTCGATCTGGATGCTGTTCCGCTGGCGGAGCGGTTCCCCATAGGCATGAACGATATCCCCGCCCTGGTAGGGGTCATTGATGTTGGCGCGGTAGCCAAGCTGGCGGAATTGTTCGGCAATCCACCGGGTCACCGCAGGATGGCTGGTGCTGCCCATCCGGTCGCTGATCACCAGGTCCGGGCGGGCCTGCCCGGCATCGAGATTCATGGTATTGCCTCGCGATTTCATCGAGTGCAGATCGAGGTGCCACACCCTTCCGTGGCGCGCGGCAAGGGCTTCGATGACCTGCTGAAGGATGGCCCGGTAGGGCAGGTAGTAGTCGCGCAACCTTGCCTCAACCTCCGCCACAGTGAGCATCCTGGTGTACATGGGAACGTCCGGCAGCGCAAGGCGGCGGACCAGGCCCATGCCGCGCCGGCAACTGTCGGATGGATGGCAGGGCCCCGGCCAGGGCGCATCCAGCAGCGCCTCATCGATGTCTTCCGCCGCTCGGTTCAAGTCGATGTAGCCGCGGGAAACCTTCGCGGCGATGAGGGTCGCGCCCAGCGCCGTGGCATGGCCCCAAAGGTCCTCAAGATGGCCATCCCAGCCGGTCCGGATCACCTCCATGGAGGCGGCGGGGCGGAAATCGTCGGGGAACAGGAAGCCGCTGTGCGGCGAATCCAGCACAAGAGGCAGGTCCAGATCGGCCGGGATGACGGCGGTAAAAGTACGGGTGGAAGAGGAGTGCATTTTAACTCCGGGGAATACCTTGTTGCATTTGGGTTACGGATAGAGGCCTTGCGCTCAGCTGGCTAGAAGATGTATTTGATTCCGGTGCCGATATCCGAGCCGTTTTGTCCTCCGATGGAAGACAGGTTCGTCGGAGCGATACCGCCTCCGCCAAAGCCCCAGGTCGCCGAATTCTTGTTCTGGATGTATGAATACAGTACGTATGCCGTGGTTTTCTTATCCGGGAAGGCATGCTCGTAGATCGTAGTGTATTGATTGTTGTCCTGGGCAAACTCGCTCTGGTCGTCAAAATGGCTGAAGCCCACATAGACTTTGTTATGCCCATCCACCGGCACGGATGCCCCGAGGCTCAGCATGCTCCGGTCGCCATGGGCCTGGATGGCATTGCTGGCGCCGGCGGCAGCGGTGGTGGAACCCGTCCAGGTACTGTTGGTGAAGTTCTTGGAAACCAGGTTCTTCACGTTGCTGTAGATGACTGAAACCTTGAACAGGTCGAAATCATAAAGGAGATGGAAGGTATTCCATCGCTCGAACGCTTGCCCACTATGATAAGCCGAATTGATGGACGTGACCGTTCCCGCCCCGGCTCCGAAACCGGTCACACTGCCGACCGGCACGAAGTTGATGTAGATGGGCGCGGCAGCGGTGGCATTCTGCGTCTGTCCGGGCAAGGACGGATTGCCGGAGCCGGTTCCCGCATAGGAGCCGAGGTAGCTGAAGCCCACGATGAGCTTGGGCGTCTCGTAGGACAGCGAGAAGCTCATGCCCTTGTCCCCGCTGGTGCGCACCGTGTTGGCATCGCTGACGGCCGTGTTTCCGGTTGTGTTGGGCGGCTCCACATTGGTGGAGGAGCCTGCCGGGGCAAGCGTGGAGCCGCCAAAGGCGTATTGGGCGCGGGCGGTGAATCCGTTCCAGAGCGGGCTCACCCACTTGACGCTGTTGCTCATCCGATTGGTGTTCATGGGAGGCGCGATATTGTTCATGCTGGCGGTGTAGCCGCCGCCCAGCAGATCGGTGGAACTGATGAGGTCGGCCCTGGGGGTGTACTGGCGCCCCAACCCCAGGAATCCGTACTTGGGATTCACCAGACCACCGTAGATCTGCCGATCCCAGGTCCTTAGCCCGTTGCCGGTGCCGGTGACCGGACCATTGAACCCGACCCCGCCATTGCCGGCGGAGTTGTATTCCAGGCGCTGCTCAGCCACGAAAACGAAGTACAGGTCGTCACTGACCTTGCCCGATCCACTGAAACCGAGGCGGGAGCCCGACCCCTGCCCCGATGCGATGAAGGATTCCGACACGCCCCCCGCCGTGGCCCCGGTGGCCGCAACCGGGTTGGCAAAGGGGGAGTTCAGGTTGGCATCCGCGACCTTCGCGTTGCCCACGCCAACATCGACAATTCCATAGATGGTCAGATGGATCCCGCTGACCACGTTAAAAGAGAGACCACCGGACCAGGGCGAAGCGGGGAACTGCCCGGGTTGGCCATTGGGATCATTTTGTCCAACACCGGGAATATTCATGTTGGCCGGGGGAGTCTGGGCCCATGCGGCGCCGACCAGAGCCGCATTCAGAGCAAGAAAGGTGGCGAATCGTTTCACATTAAACTCCTGTTGTGGTTGTTCGTTTATTTCGTCAGGGAGGTCCGGCGCGCAATGGAGCGGGATGGCCAATCCACAGCTCATCTGGCCGGAACAGTACAGGTCCAGAACTCCCGATCGGGAAGCGCGGATGGAAACCAGGGGCATTCAATTTGACGGACAAAAAAAGCAAGTAGTGTGCCATCTCACAAAATCGAGATTTGCCACAGAAATCCTATTGGGCCGCCTGTTTTCACCGGTAATTTCTTAATGGTGAATTCCGCCACCACCATCATCCAACCATTCAGCAACCATTAACCATTAAGCCCGAATGCCGAAGGCGCGGCCAACCTCACACGGCGAGCCTGGCCCGCTCCTGCCGGAACTCCTCCTGCACTTCGGCGAGACGGGCTCCATCTTCAATCAGATCGAGCGCGGTCAGGGCCAGAATCCCCGCCCCCAGGGCCAGGGCATCGTGGGCCTGCACGGACTTCCCCTGGTGCAGCCAGGCCTGGCTGTGGGACGGAACCCCTTTTTCCACAAAGGGAACGCGGATGCAGGTGCCAGGAACAAAGTACATGACCGAAGCAAAATCCGTGGACCCGGTTTTTTCCCGGGGCGGCATGATGGACTTGGCCTTGACCCGTTCGGCATTTCTCATGACCAGGCGATTGAGGGAAAGCACTGGGATCTTGTTATGCAGGTCCACGACCTTCTTCACCTCGCAGCTGGTGCCGGTCATCAGCGCAGCCCCGTCGAGGATGCGCAGGAAGCGTTCGATGACCTGGTCCAGGTAGGGCCGTTGATAGGACCGAAGCTTGATGCGGGCCACGGCCATCTCAGGGATGGTGCCGATGGCCTGCCCGCCATTTTCCACGATGTAGTTGATCCGGGTGTCATCCCGCACGTTTCCGCGCAGGAAGCCGATCCCGTTGAAGACCAGCAGAAGCGCGTCCAGGGCGCTGCGCCCTTGATCGGGGGCAATGGCCGCATGGGCGGCGAGCCCTTTGAAGGTGACCAGAAACTCCGTAATGGCCATGGCCTTGATATCGGTCTGGGTCGCGTCTCCGCCATGCATCATCAGGGCGACATCAAGATGCTTGAAGGCCCCGTTGCGCAGCATGATGGTTTTGCCGCCTTCCCCGGACTCCTCCGAAGGCGTGCCGATCACTTCCAGGGTATAGGGATGGTCCCCCACGGTCGCCTGGATGGCCATGGCTGCCCCCGCAACGCCGGGGCCCTGCATCTGATGGCCGCAGGCGTGCCCCACGTTCTCGATGGCATCATATTCACATAGCAGGCCGATGCATGGGCCGCCGCTCCCGTGGCGCAGGACGGCCCTGAACGCGGTCGGCAACCCGCCGTAGCCCATCTCGATTTCAAATCCATTTTTTTTCAAGTAGCCTGAGAGCAATTGGCTTGCCTGGACTTCCTGCAGGCCGATCTCAGGGTGGTCGAAAATAAAATCACTCATTGAAACCAGGTCTGGCTTTAATTCCTGAATTTTGTTCAATACATCCAGCAAATGATCACCAGGTTCGTTGTTCGTCATCGCTTCACCACCCTCTTCCAAAAGAAAATGCGTCCACCCACTCCTGGCATTCATGGCGGATCGGTTCGGCCCGATGGCCATGCCGGCCCGGACCCTACTTGTATCCAATGGCCACCGCAAAAAGAATGAACAGGCCACCCATGACGATCCAGGCCAGGAACAGGGGCCAGACCCACTTGAGCCATCGCTCGTAGGGAATCTTGGCGGCCGCCAGGGCGCCCATGGTCGCGGCTGTGGTGGGCAGGACGAGGTGGGTTATATCGTTGCCGAACTGGAAGATGAGGACCGCGGTCTGCCTGGAGATGTGCAACAGGTCCGCCACCGGGGCCATGACCGGAATGGTGGCCATCGCCATGCCGGAGGCCGACAGAATCACCGGGCTTATCAACAGGTTGACCGCGTACATTCCCAGGGGACGCATGAAGATGGGCAGGTAGTTCAGACAGTTGACCAGGTAATAGATGATCGAATCCACGACCTTGCCATCCTCAAGCACCACGATGATGGCGCCGGAGAAGCCGATGATCAACGCGCCATACAAGATCCTCCTGGACCCATCCATGAAATACCTGGCGACCTGGTTGGGGTTGAACCCGGCAGCGAAGCCGCTGACGATGCCCATGGACAGGAAAAGGGCGGCCATTTCGTCGAACAGCCATTTTTTGGTCGTTGCTCCATACAGCAACCCGGTCAGGCCGACGACGATGATGGCGAGGACCACAAAGTGTTTGGCTTTCAGGGCCACCATGGCGTCCTTGTCATCCGGTTCATTCAGCTCCGGAAGGTCGGCGACCACGCTGCGCGCGGGATCCGCCTTGACCCTGCAGGCGTAGCGCGCCGTGTACAGGCTGGTGACCACCAGAAACACCACCAGGACCACGACCCGCAGCCACAGGCCGGAAAAGATCGGCACCTGGGCGATGGCCTGGGCGATGCCGGTGGTGAAGGGGTTGAACAAGCCGGCGATGAAGCCCAGATGGGTTCCCAACAGGATCATCGCCGTTCCAGTGACGGTATCGAACCCCACGGAACGCGCGGCAATGATCCCGATCGGGATGAAGATCAAGACTTCGCTGGACATCCCCATGGTGAAACCAGCGACCGCGAAGACCCCCATGAAGATGGGGATCACCCATGCCTCGCGCCCTTGCAGGGCCTGGGCCATGCGTCCGGTGAAGGCCCGGATCATGCCCGTTCGGGTGACGATTTCCGAAGTTCCCCCGATGATGATGACGTAGTAGACCACGTGGGAGGCCTTCAACAACCCCTTGATCAATTCGGCGGGCACGGCAAAGAAGGCCACCGGTCTGGCTGCCACCAGATGGAAGGTGCCCGGAACGATGATCAAGCGGCCTGCGGCATCCTTGAACCGGGTGAATTCCCCGGCGGGAACCACATGGGTCAGGACTCCGGCGAGAAGAATAAAAATGGCCAGAAGAACCAAGGTATGCGGCATTGAAAGCGACTGCTTGATCAGATATCTCATCCTTCCCTTGGCTTCAACGGTGCTGAACTGAAGTTCCATGCTGCGCTCCTTATTCAATGCGAGTTGTCCGCCCAGTCCGGTTGGCGCCCAAGGGTGCCGGCCGTGGGAGGGTGGAGGTTGAAGAGGTTCTGTCGTGCCGTTAAAAAAAGGGCCCGCGCCCTGGAACCCGTGTGTTCAGGTTCTCTGGCATGGACCGCCAATGAGAATTACCTTTGACGTCGTACCATTCACAAGGACGGTGGTGGCATCCTGCAGGTTCTGGATGGAAAAGATAAAGCAAGCAGTGTGCCATGAACTCGAGGGATGCCCCGAGCCGTCGGCTCGTGGCCCACGCCGGTTCCCGGGAGCGTAAGATTCGCACATGGAACGAAGCACCCTCAAAAGGATCGGGCTTTCAGGAACGATCCGCGCGCTGTCGGCGCACTTTGAAGCGTTCGCCTTCACCCGGCACGAGCATGATCACTTCGTGATCGGGGTCATCGGCGCGGGGCTCCAGACTTTCGAATGCCGGTCGGAGACCTTTTTCACCTCGCCCGGTTCCCATACTCCAGGTTCAAGGAGAATCCGATGCACTTCGATACCAAGATCGCCGTGGTGGTACTGGCGGACCTGCCCATCTGGCAGAAACTCAACGTCGTGGGGTTCACCGCCAGCGGGGTGGCCGTCTCGGAGCCGGGCGTGACCGGCGAACCCTACGAAGACGGCTCGGGCAAGGTCTACCTGCCCATGTTCAGGCAGCCCCTGCTGGTGTTCCAGGCGGATTCCGCGCAGATCCGGCAGGCCTTCGACCTGGCCCTGGAGGCCGGCCTCAAGCCGGCGGTCTTCACCCGGGACCTGTTCGCCACCGGCCACGACGAGGCCAATCGGGCCGCGGTCAAGACCAGGACCACGGAAGAGCTGGACCTGGTGTGCTTCGCCATGCGGGGCCAGCGCAAGCTGGTGGACAAGGCCGTGAAGGGGCTGAAACTGCACGAGTGACCGGCGCCCGGGTCCAGGGGGGGGTCAGGGGCGCGGCCGCCCATGGGCGATCCCTTCCTTCCGGGTGAGGTGCTTGAGCAGCATCCGCACCGGCTTGGGGACGGCGCCCACGTCCCGCAGGCCGATGAGCAGGTGGCGCGTGGCCCAGGGCTCGGCCAGCTTGATCATGCGCAGGTCCAGGGACCTGGCGATGGCCTTGACCGCGTCGCAGGGCAGCACGGTGATGCCCATGCCGGCGGCCACCATCAGGCAGACCGCGTCGAAGCTGCGCACATGGATGCGCAGCTTCAGGAACCGTCCCAGGGCCTCCGACTCGGTCTTCAGGCGCTTGGCCAGGGAGGTGCCCCTGGGCAGGCTGACGAAGTCGAAATCCGCCAGGTCTTCCAGGTGGAGGGAGCGCCTGGGGGCGAGCGGATGGCCCCGGGGCACCACCACGGCCAGGCGGTCTTCCCGGTAGTCCATGACCTGCAGCCCCGGAGCGGGGGTCCGGTCGGCGAAGATGCCCAGATCGGCCTCGCCATTGAGCACGGCCAGGACGATCTCGCTGCTGCTCCGCTCCTCGAACTCGATGCGGATGCCGGGGTTCGCCGTGACGAAAGCGGCCAGGTCGCCCGGGAGGAACTGGGTGACCGCGGAAATGTTGGCCCACAGCCGGACCACGCCGACACTGCCGGAAGCGTAGTCCGAGAGATCGGCCACCAGCAGGTCCACGTCGCTCAGGACGCGGTGGGCGTGCAGCAGCAGGGTCTGGCCGGCAAGGGTGAGGGTGACGCCCCGGGAGGAGCGCTCCAGCAGATCGGTGCCGATGGCCAGTTCCAGGTCGGACAGGCGCTTGCTGGCGGCCCCCACGGCCAGGTGGGCCAGCCTGGCCCCCTTGCTGATGCTGCCGGTGCGCGCCACCAGGGTGAACAGCGCCAGGGACCCCAGATCGAAGCTGTGCAGGTTCATGGCGCGCACGGGCGGCAGGGCAGCTAGTACTAAGTTCTCTAAATAGCTTTAATAAATAATAGGAGGGGGGCGAACCGCCATTTTGGCGTTCGGCCCCTTTCGTTTGCCCCCCCGCTTCCCCCTTCAATCCAGGGCGAGGAGGGCGACACACACGAACTACCGAT